>JAVBQI010000088.1:0-13081 GCA_031549145.1 Thermoguttaceae bacterium
CCGATATTTCGAGGAGGACAAGCATGTCGTTCGTCGTCCGGGCTTGGGCAAGGTTTGGACGGTCCTGACGAACATGACGTTGTCGTTGACACGATTACTTCGGAGCGATGAACGAACCTTGCGAGAAGTTCACGAAAAATGCCACGCCGATCCGGCCGCCGTCGCCAAACGGCTCGGATTCGACCCGTGAAACTTGTTCACGGCGTGGCCAGTCCGTCCTCTATTCTCCCCCTCCGCCTTCTCTTGAGCGGGAAAGATGGTAGAATCGACTAAAAGTTGGATTAATCATACTTTTCTTTTCCTTCCTCCCCATGTCGCCGCATCAACACACCGATATTCTCGTCGCTCTGGCCGGTCAACCGAATAGCGGCAAATCGACGATCTTCAACCTCTTGACCGGCTTGCACCAGAAAGTCGGCAATTACGCCGGAGTTACGGTCGAAAAAAAGTCGGGGCATTATCATGTCGGCAACAAACGGATCGAGGTCGTCGACCTGCCCGGGACCTACAGCCTCGCCTCCTACTCGCAGGAAGAACGGGTGTCCCGTGATTTCATTCTCTTGGAGCGGCCCGAAGTGATCGTCGTGATCGTCGATGCCTCCAACTTTCAACGGCATTTGTACCTCGTTTTCCAATTGCTGGAAATGCAGGTTCCGGTGATCGTCTGCCTCAATATGATCGACATCGCCTTGCGGCGTGGTTTCAAGGTCGACGCCGAACGCTGCGAGCGGCTTTTGGGAGTTCCGGTTGTTCCGGTCAACGGCGTTAAGGGGACCGGAGTCGACGAGCTCGGACACACGATTTTGCGTATCGCCCAGCAGACGGATCACAAGCCGACGGGTTGGCGGCTCGATTACGGGCCGACGTTGGAAAACGTGATTGAGCCGCTTTGCGGGGAAATTTCCAAACGCGAACACCTGATCGAGGATTTTTCGGCCCGTTGGCTCGCGATTCAACTGCTCGGCGGGGACCGCGAAGCTCGCCGGATCGTTCAGCATCACACACACGACGAAACCTGGAAAGCGCTGCTCGAACATTGTGCGGGAGAAGCCAAAAAATACGAAGAAAACCAGCAGGAAACCCCGATCAAGGCGATCTCCCAAATTCGGCATCTTCGGGCCGAAGAGCTGGAAAAAGAATGTAATATCCGGGTCCTCCCGCCGAAACCGCGTCTGACCGACCGGGTCGATGCGATCGTCTGTCATCCTTTTTGGGGATTGCTTTGCATCGCCTTGGTGATGTTCTGTACATTCCAACTGATTTTTCTCATCGCCGACGGTTGGACCTGGATTCCCGGAATCGACGGGATTTGGCGAACGCCGGTCGAAACCGTCGCCCTGCTGTTCGAGGAAATTCTCCCGCCGCGGATCGAATCGCTGTTCGGTTTGCACGAGGGGGCATTGCATTCCCTGGTGATGGACGGCGTTTTGGCCGGAATCGGCGGGGTGCTGCAATTCCTGCCGCTGATTTTTACCGTCTTTTTTCTCCTTTCGATTTTGGAGCAAACCGGCTTCGTCGCCCGGATTTCGATGGTGTTCGACCGGATCATGCGATTTTTCGGACTGCACGGACAGAGCGTGCTGCCGCTCATCCTCGGCGGCGGCATCGCCGGCGGCTGCGCGGTTCCCGCGATTATGGCGACCCGAACCATGAAAGAGCCGAAAGAGCGGCTGTTGACGATCCTGGTGATCCCGATGATGAACTGCGGGGCGAAGATTCCGGTTTTCGCCCTGTTGATCGGAGCGTTTTTTTCCGCCTACCAGGGGCTGATGATGGGCCTGCTCGTGCTGCTCTCCTGGACGATCGCCCTGCTCTCGGCGAGCCTGCTCGGGCGGACATTCGTCCGCGGCCGGCCGATGCCGCTCATCCTCGAACTGCCGAGTTATCTCTTTCCGGCCCCGCGAACGGTTTTGCTCACCGCCTGCCGACAAAGTTGGCATTTCGTCCAAAAGGCGGGAACCTACATTTTGCTGGTCAACATCGGGCTCTGGGCACTCATGTATTTTCCGAGGGTCGAGGACGGAGGACAGAGGATAGAGGATAGAGAAGAGGTTGGTCAACGAGCCGGGACCTACGGTCCCGACAGCGGCCAAACACCGCCGGGTCAACTCGAAAACTCCTACGCCGGTCGGATCGGTCGGTTCCTGACGCCGGTTTCGCAATGGGCCGGATTCGATTGGCGGGACAACGTCGCCTTGCTCGGCGGCTTCGCGGCGAAAGAGGTGATCGTCAGTTCGCTGGCAACGCTGTACAGTATCGACGAAGCGGAAAGCGAAAAACCGGAAGCCGGAGACGAGGCCGAAGGGGACGAAGCGGACGAAAGTTCGACGCTCGCGAAAAAGTTGGCACGCGACCCGTCCTGGTCGCCGGCCCGGGCTCTTGCAATGATCGTGTTCGTGATGGTATACGCTCCGTGCACGGCGACCTGCATTACGATCAAGCGGGAAACCCGCTCCTGGGGCTGGACGCTGCTCTCGTTGACTTACAGCACGAGCTTGGCCCTGCTCCTCGCCGTCGCGGTTTACCAAATCGGACGATTGTTGAGTGGTTAGCCGAGCGGCGCAGACGCCGGTGCCGGACAAGGTACAATCCGTGTACAAGGTTTGGTTTTCAAGCACCGCAAACAGCAGCCCGAAGCGTCAGCGCCGGGTTGGCCTCGTGTTGACGTTTGGAAAACCGGGCGCTTACGCTTCCGGCTGCTGCCCGATTCGGATTTTTTTGAAGATCGGTGCACCTTGTACTCAAATTCCCCCCTCCCATGCAACGCCGCGATTTTCTCAATCTCATTCCCGCGAAGTTTTCGGAAAACGGCGGCACTTCGGCCGAGCCGGTCCGACTTCTTTCGGTGAGTCGCTCGGCAATGGCCGGGGAATTCGAGATTTCGTTCGACGGATCCCGCTACCCCCAGGGAACCGCCGCGGCGTTGGATGCCCTCGACGAGATCCAGCGAATCGAACGGTTGCTTTCGATCTTTCTGCCGGACAGCCGGGTTCAATACATCAACAAAGTCGCCGCGTTCGAGGCCGTGCCGCTTGACGAAGAACTGTTCCGGCTGATCGAGTTCGCCCTCGAACTTTCGAGGGAAACGGCCGGAGCGGTCGACATCACCAGCACACCGCTTTGGAAACTTTGGGGCTTCGCCCGCCGCGAGCCCCGGGTTCCCACGGAATCGGAAATCGCGGCCGCCCTGCAAACCGTCGGCAGCCGCTTCGTCGAATGGGATGCCGCGAACCTGACCGTCCGTTTCGCCCGACCGGGCCTCGAACTCAGTTTCGGCTGCATCGGCAAAGGCTTCGCACTCGATGCGGCCGCCCGAATTCTCGAACGCGAGGGGCTCAACGATTATTTGCTACATGGGGGCTTGAGCAGCATTTTGGCACGCGGAAATTTTCGCGGCGAAACCGACCCCGCCAAGTCCGGCGGCTGGACCGTCGGCGTCGACCACCCGATGTTCCCCGGAACGCGGTTGGCGGAAATCACACTGTTCGACGAAGCTCTCGGGACCTCCGGCTCGCAGAAGCAGTTTTTCCGGCATCAGGGGAGGCGTTTTTCCCATATCATCGATCCTCGAAGCGGCTACCCAACGGAAAAAACGCTTCTGGTGAGCCTTCTCGCCCCGAATGCAGCCTTAGCCGATGCTCTTTCGACCGCGTTTTTCGTGATGTCGCCGGAAGAGGTCGAGCGCTATTGCGGGGACCATCCGGCGGTCGCGGCTCTTTTGGTTCTCGCCTCGGACCGGGCGCCCGGCTTTGAAATCCGTTCGTTCGGATTTACGGAAAAGAATCTGCATTTTGTTGGCAATGTTTAGCCGGGCGGCGCAGACGCCGGCGCAAAGAGATGCCGCACGGCATTGAACATGGTCCGATTGTTCCAAATGTTCGGTTTGTACGGTCTTTTTTGTCCTCTCGACTCCGCATAATCCGGATGTTCGGACTTCTGGTAAATGGTGCAAAACAAGCAATTTCGTTTTAGCCCCTACCGTCGTTATCACCGGCCCGTGATTTGGAAAAAATGCGATTCCCGGCCCGGTTGTTATCCATTTTTTCGAGCCTTCTCGCCGACTATTGGTGCTAGGATGTCCCCCGACGCCTGTCGGTCCCGGGGTTAGGTTTTCAGAAATTGAAAATTTAATTTCCAAACGAGGGATCGAAAGGAAACCAATAATTTCCAACAATACAGAAGGATCGAACACAATGAAAACGAAAATTTTACTGACGGCAGCGGTTGCCGTTGCCTTGGCGGCCTCCCAAGCGTTCGCCGCTTCTGAAGCGCTGATGATGCACAATTCCCGTGCGATCTGGCAAGCGTCGCAGGATCGTGTTAATCAAAACTTCCGCTATTGGCAGGCCAAAGCCGGCGCCTCGCAATGCGGAACCGGTTGCAACGAGAACGGCTGCAGCACCGGTTGCAATATCGCCGATTCCCTCGGCTGCAACAACGGCGCCGGCATCGGCTGCAACTCCGGCTGCAACAGCGGCTGGCAAAAACTGTCCGGCAAATCGATTTGGGCCAATTACGTCGGTCGTACCGGCAGTTATACCTCGGATGCCGGTATTAACCCCAGTTATGATGCCGATATCAAATCGGACGGGATTCAGGTCGGTCTCGATCTGTTCTCCGATCGTTGCACCCAATTCGGCGTCATGTTCGGTTACGAACGCGAAAAATCGGAAATTGGCGGCTTCGATTACAACACGGCCGACGATTTCTACTTCGGATTCTATGCGGCCCGACAGCTTCGCCGGGGCTTCGATATCCGTGGTTACATCGGATACGGACACCAGACCTATGATATCAACGACCCGGGCATTTGGGCTCCTGTCCCCGCGCAGTTCGGCCTCAAGGGCGACACGTTTGAATCGACCCTCGAACTCGGACGTCGTTGCTACCTGAATCGTCATCTCTCATATCGTCCGGTGATCGCGTTGGACATTTTCAACAACCACATCAACTTTGACGATAGCGAAGTCGATATGAGCTTGACCCAGGTCTTCGCCCGGTTCGGAAGCGATCTGCAATGGACCCGCAAGCGGTTGAACCTCAACGGCGGAGCGTATTACTCCTGGCAAATGAACGACGCCGGACGCAATGCCAACATTGCCGATATGGACAACTTCCATCTTGGCAGTTCGGTCATCACCTTGACCGCCGGTGCGACGTACTACCTGAACGCGGCCCAGACGTTCGGCGTCTTCGGCAACTACTACGGCGACGTTTACCTCGACAATCCCGGCGATCCGTGGCAACACACGTTCCTCGTCGGTGCCCAGTATCGGTTCTAGCTGACACGAGCCGCGACCTGTGGTCGCGGTTACGTTCGCAGCGAGATAACGATGGCAAAAGGCGGGTAGTGGTTCTTTATAACCGCTATCCGCTTTTTTGATTTCTTGAGAAATGCCTTCGTATTCGGCAGAGTTGATCCAGGTGTTGCGACCCGTCGCGCAAGCGGTCGAAAACGAAAAAAACGATTCGTTCGTTCTTTTTCGGGTCTATTCGTTTTCCCTTCCTTGCCGAAGATGATATTGAATTTTCGTGTGGAGGTATCCGGATATTCCCCATCAAACCGGCCGCGTCCGTTGCCGGTTCCATCCGTCTTCCAGAGTGATGAAAAACAGACGGGCATTGAAGACGGAAACCAATCGGGGCCTTACGCCCCCGGCTCGATTGAGCTTAAGATTCTTAAGGAGAGAATGACAATGAACAAATTTTTTCTGAGATCGGCTTTCGCAGCCGTCCTTGTTTTTACGGCGAGCCAGGCGCTCGCTCAAACCGATATGCTGCTGATGCATAATCCCCGCACGATCTGGCAGGGTTCGCAGGATCGGATCAACCAGAATTTCCGCTATTGGCAAGCGAAAAACGGAGCCTCGTGCGGCTCGCAGTGTGGTTCACAATGCGGCACGGGCCGCGACATCGCCGATTCGCTTGGCTGCAACGACGGTTGCGGCACCGGCTGCAACAGTGGTTGGCAAAAACTGTCCGGGAAGTCGATTTGGGCCAACTACGTCGGCCGGACCGGCGATTTCGAGAACGATTTTGGTTTTGGCTACGACATCAAATCGAACGGCGTCCAGGCCGGGCTCGATCTGTTTTCCGATCGCTGCACCCAATTCGGCGTGATGTTCGGCTACGAACGGGAAACCTCGTACGCCAGCCTTGATTACGAACGACAAATTCGCACCGAGAGCGATACGAAGGCCGATGATTATTACTTCGGTTTCTACTTCGCCCGGCAACTCCGCAACTGCTTCGACGTCCGCGGTTACATCGGCTACGGCCATCAGAATTACGACGCGGCCCAGTCGACGTATGACTTGCTGACGGGCGTACGGATTGGGCACATCGCCGCCAGTCTCACAGGGGACACGTTCGAGTCGACGTTGGAGCTCGGCCGCCGCTGCTACCTGAACCGGCACCTGTCGTACCGGCCGGTGATCGCGCTCGACATTTTCAACAACCACATCACCGAGGACGATGCGGATGCCGATATGGGACTGACGCAGCTTTTCGCCCGATTCGGGAGCGATTTGCAGTGGACTCGCGGGCGGCTCAACCTCAACGGCGGAGCGTACTACTCCTACCAGATGAACGGGGCCGGGCGTAATGCCGGTTTCGGCGGCATACTACCGATGGATATTTTCCTCGGCGGTTCGGTCTTCACCCTGACGGCCGGAACGACGTATTACCTGAACCAGGCCCAGACGTTCGGCGTCTTCGCGAACTACTACGGCGACGCTTACGTCGACGCCGCCGGTTCGCCCTGGCAGCACACGTTCCTCGTCGGCGGCCAGTATCGGTTCTAAGAAGTGCGGCTTAGCGGCTTAGAAGATGGTAAAATCGGCGGATAGCGGGTTCCCGGAACCGGCTGTCCGCCTTTTTGATTTCTTGGGAAAACACCGCTTGCATGACGCGGTCAAAGAAGATGAAAACATCGTTAGAACAGCCCTTCGACGGCTTCTCGCCGGGGAGTTTGAAATTCTTTCACGATCTCGAGCGGAACAACAACCGCGAGTGGTTTGCGGAGCATAAAGACGAATATGTCAGGTATGCCGCGGAGCCGATGAAACGACTCGTCGTTTCGCTCGCTCCGATGATTCGCCAACTCGATCCGCTCATCCTCACCGATCCGAACCGCACGATGTCCCGGATTTACCGGGATACGCGGTTTGCCAACGATAAAACGCCGTATTGGCCGTATCTCTGGATCGCCTTCCGCCATGCCTCGAAAACCTGGTATTCCGCGCCGACGTTTTTTTTCGAGATCGACGGTTCCGGCTATTCGTTCGGAATGAACATCTATGCGCCCTCGGCCGCGACGATGCGGCGTTTCCGCGAGAGAATTGACGCCGACCCGCGACGGTTTCTCGAAACGATCGAGCCGGTTCGCAAAAGCCGCTCGCTCCGGCTCAAGCCCGACCATTACAAACGCCGCCTGCCTTGCGAGCTCGGAAAGAGGATCGAGCCGTGGTATCAAAGTCGGGCGATCGCCGTGTTCGCCTCCCGGGAGCCGGATAAGACGCTCTATTCGAAGAAGCTCGTCGACCTGCTGATCGACCGCTACGTTCTGCTCAAGCCGCTCTACGATTTCCTCTGGAGCGTGACCGAGTGATCTGTTTAGCCGAGCGGCGAAGACGCCGGTGCAAAAAAAGAGCCGTAAGTGTAGTCGGTACTCCGACGTAACTTACGGACCTTGTACACGGTCCGGCCCCGACAGCTTCAAACCCCGTACAAGGTCCGCAAGTTTCGCTTCGCTACACATGCGGCTCTTTTGCATCACGCCGCGACTCTCCGCCTGCGATACAGCATCAGCGAAACGAACCCGACGCCGAACAACCCCAGCGTCGCGGGCTCCGGAGTCGTGCTCGATTCGCGCTCGACCAGAACGATGTGGTCCTGAAAACCGCGGCCGTCCTCATAGAACATGTTGATCGCGAGCACCGAGAAATCCCCCAAAAAGTCGCTCGTCGGGTCGTATTCGGCGAACCACCAATTCTCGCCGTACAGATCGACGTAATCGGCGTAGAAAGCGCCGAAATAGTCCATCAAGTGCGTGTAAATCGGGAGATAATCGTTGCCTGAAGCCAGCATCGCGTCATAATTCATGCTCTGCAAAGCCCATATCCCTTCCTGGATGTCGTAAATCCCGAACACGGAAAACCGGTCCTCGACGTATTTGGCCGTGTAACGATCTTCCTCTCCGAAAACGATCCGCTGCCAACCTTGGTCCGTCGTTTCGGTGCGAAACCAACTGGAGTTCGGATCGCTGCACCAAGCTTCCATGACCATGTTGTTCCCCATGACCATGTCGTGATATAGCAAGGCCGCCCCCATCGTCAACGCCGTTGAATTCACCCCGGCGGAACCGCTCACGTCGATCATCGTCTTGTAACCGCCGCTGCCGTTTTCGGTCAGGTTCAGCTTGCCGATGACGTTGATGTTGTCCCCGCCGCTGGTCGTGCCGGACCGCTCGACGCAGAACGAATTGAAAAACGTGAGGCCGGAATACTCCCCGGTCTCCGGCTGCCGCAGGTTGCCGATCGTTTTGTAGTAGTCCGGTCGGGTTCCATAGGCGGCACCGTAATAACCTTGAATGTCTTGTCCGTAAGCGGACAAATATTGTCCGGCGTTCGATTGGCTCATTCCGAGGGAGTGAAATTCCGTGTAGCCCAAGGCACCGCTGGCCGAGGATCCGCGGTCGAACACCATCGCCGTCCCGCCGTTGGCGTTGAAGTTATCGACGATGGCGGAAATCGAATCGGCCAACGCGACGGTTTCAAAAGCCTCAAGCGAAACGAAGAAAGCAAGGATCAGGAGCAGCGATTTTTTCATGACAAAAAACGTAATGAATGATTTGGGGACGTGCCGGATAGGAAGTTGCAAAAAATTTTTCAAGACTCGGCTCGGATTGCCGCCTCTTTGTAGCATAACAGAAAAGCAAAAGCCGTGCCAGAAGAATATTATTAAAATAATCAAAAAAAAGAGGTGACAAGCGGTAAAGCAAGCCGCGCCGTTGCGAACCGATACCGGAGGGTTGCTCGCCCTTCTGCCGTTATCCCGTATTTTCCAAGCGAAAACCGAAAAAATCGATTTACGTATCATTTCACATAAAATGTACAATTTTGAAACAGTGCCGCGAAATCATACATAACAAAGAGGCTTTCACGGCAAGTCCGAATCCTTCAAAATTTGGGGAATTATATATTTAACTCCACATCCTTACCTGGATTCCCTGTTTTCTCTCACAAAGCACAAAGGGCTCTAAGGACAACTCGGATTTCTTAATTCCTTTGTGATCTTTGTGCCTTTGTGAGAGAAAAATGAAGTTGTGGAGTCAAGTATATAGTTCCCAAAATTTATTTCTGCAGCAATAAAAAAGAGCCGTAAGTGTAGTCGGTATTCCGACGTAACTTACGGACCTTGTACACGGTCCGGCCCCGACAGCTTCAGACTCTGTACAAGGTCCGCAAGTTTCGCTTCGCTGCACTTGCGGCTCTTTTGTCTTTCCTTGGAAAAAATTCCTCAATTTGCTCACTCTGCAATCGGCTCATCGGTTTTTGGCAATCGCGAGCGGATCACTTCGGCCAACCGGTCCGGCGTGTCGGATCCAAGCAGGTATTTCTTGCCCGCCGGCGTCGTTAGCAGCACTCCTTGATTTCCTGTCATAAAATAAGCGGTCGTTCCTTTTCCGGATCGGATACCATATCCTCCGAAATCCCGGATCGGATTGAACTTCGTCGTTTCAACGGAGGCAATCGAGTCGAACGGGAGCCAAAAAATCGGAATGCAAAACATCCCCATCCGGACGCGAACGAATCGGTTGTCGACTTCAAAACGGAAGCGGAAACAAAAAATCGGCAGTAAAAAAAGCAAGATAACGCTGCCGAGAATGGTCGCGAAGCCGCCCCAGAACCCCGTCTCTTCTCCCACCATCCAAAGAAGACATGCCGCCGGGATGAGCGGCAGAGTGGCGACACCAGCAAGGAGATACACCCAGAACGGATTTTGCGTTTCGCGGTAGAGCGAACCGACATTCTCTTGACCGTCAAACGGCCCGACGGCCCGACTTCGCCACTTCTCGCCGAATGAGATGATGAGGATCAACAGGATCGGCACGATCAGAGCCGTGCCAATAACCCATTTCAAAGGGATATCAACGCCGTTGCCTTTCGACGCAGGAGTTTCAAGGTTTGTGATCGCGGCAAGCTCGTTCGCTGCTTCGGAATTCTTTTCGGTCGGAAAATTGAGAAACAGCCCCGCGATTTTTCCGTCGGCATCGAACACCAGGAGAATGACCATCGAAACGTTCCGCTCGAAACGAATCGGGATAAATACCCGGCGGTATCCGTCGACCGTATCGGTTCTGACCGGCGGCTCCGCCGATTGGAATGCCCCACCCAAGGCGAGACACTGCAGCCAGCCGACCCGGATTTCCCAAGGCGAAAGCGCCTTTTTCATGGTCTCGTTAAAGTCGTCCGGAATCGAGTCGAATTCGCCTCGGACGATCCGTTTCAAAACGCTCTTGGCGAGCTCGACCCGCTGCGTTTCCTCCGGGCTCGGCGGTTCCAGTCGATCAATCGAAGCAATCGCGGTCTCGGAGACCGGCGTACCCACGGCCGAGAGAGCGACGATTCCCGAGGAAAAGACGACGGCGACGATTTCCGAAACGACGAGAACGGCGGGGAAGAGCCATTTATTTCTCAAATTGGCCGAGACGGCGAAGGCGTTGTAGCTCCAGATCACGACCCAAATGTCGACCAACAAAAACACGACGGTCGCCGCGATCATCGAAACGAGCATCGCCGTTGGCAACTGCTCCGGCTGTTCGAACACTTGCGGCTCGAGTTTCTCCCATCCCGGCAGCAGGCCCATCGGAGCGGCGAGCAAAAACGGCGCCCGGGCCAAGGCGAGCGTTCCGAAAATATCGATGGCCCGAATTTTCGAGGGGGAAAGCAGCCGTCCGGCGATGTAGAAAAAAACGGAAGCGTTCAGCCAACCGAAAACGAGAAGCATCAAAATGATTCCGAACGGCGTCGCCCGGGCGACATGAATGTTGAGCGAGCCGACGAAATTGACGCCGCACGGTGCGGCGATCGCGGCGGTCAGCAGCATGATGAGACAACCGAGCAACAGGGCCGAGCCGCCGGCGATTCGTGTGAAGGGGTTCAGCAGCGTTCGAAACGACATGGGTTTTTCCTCCGAAACAGTTAAATTTCCGTCATCCCCGCGCAGGCCGGGATCCAGAGATTACGCTTTCCCTCTGGACCCCCGCCTGCGCGGGGGTGACAACGAGATTTGCAAAAACTATTGGCTTACTGCTTGTTTTGCTTGGAAGTATTTTTTTGGATCGTCCGAATTTTCGCGATGATTTCATCAAGCATGTTGCGGATGCTCGGGTAACTCAATTTTCGGATATGGGCCATTTCCTTGAGGCTGCCGCTGCTCTGGACGAATTCGAGGACGAACTGCTGCTCTTCCGCCGTGAGGCAGGCGAGCAGCGGCAAATCGAAATGGCCGCTCACTTCGGTCCCGCAGCGGTCGCAGGCGAGATTCTTGACGCTGAGCGGTCCCTCACAGGCCGGACAATTCTGCGGCAGTTTTTTGTTCGTGGTTTTCAATCGCACCTCCCTGAGAGTTTATGTTGCTCAATGATTATAGAACATTATTGAGAAATAATCAATATTATTCATTGTTTTTTTAATAAAATTTAATTTGTATTGAATTTCATGTTTTCGATTCCGTTGGCCGATCGACAATCCGCGAAGACGGCTTGTCGTGCCGCGACGTTCGCGGAATAATGGTATTCAGAAAAAATTTCGAATAGCGCGATCTGAGCCGCGACCGTAAGGGAGCGGTTTGGCCGGGGCAACCGCTTCCTTACGGGCGCGGCTCTGATTCGATTTTTATCTTTTCTATTTGAAGATCAGTAATAGACGCTCCCATGAACGACCGCCTCGAACTTTCCAAAACGTTGCATCTGTACTGGGTCTCCGGCTCGGGCAACACCCTTTGCGCCGCCGAAGCGTTTGCGATGCGGCTGCGCGAACTCGGCTGGACCGTCGAACTCAAGCCGCTCGAACGCTCCGACCCGGCGCGGATCGACCCGATGGTGACGTTCGGGATTGCGTTTCCGACCCATTGTTTTTCGATCCCGGAGATCATTCGCAACTTCGTTCGCGGGCTGCCGAACGTCGAAGGGACACCGGCGATGCTGCTCGGCACGCACGGGGCGTTTTCGGGCGGCATCCTCGGTCCGCTCAAGCGGCTGCTCTCGCGAAAGGGTTTTCGTTGCGTCGGCGGCCGCATTTTGCGGATGCCGGACAGTTTTTTCCCGTTCGGCAGCACGGAATCGCATCGTCGGCTTTTCGAAAAAGCTCTGGAGCGGGCTCGCCGTTACGCCGCGGAATTCGACGCCGGAACCGTCCGTTGGTCGCGTTGGCCGATCCTGTCCGATCTGTGGGACGCGGCGTTCGGAGCCTTTTTCGCCTCGCGAAAGTGGTTCGGCTCCTGGGGCACGACGGTGCATGCACGAGCCTCGCAATGCACCCGCTGCGGGACTTGCGTTCGCGCGTGCCCGGTCGCGGCGCTGGAGCAGCCATCGCCCGAGGAGCCGCCGCGAGCGAATCGGCGTTGCACGAACTGCTTACGCTGCGTCGCGGTCTGCCCCGCCGATGCGATGCGGCACATGATCGGCTTCCGCCCCTACCGCTGCGAACCGCCGCAGCAGTTGCGTGAGCGGTTCGGGAAAGAAGAGGGGTAGGGAGATCGCCCGCTTCATCTCCCCCTTGCCACGAGAATTGCAAAGTCTTTTTTAATACTAGCCCCAAGCGTGAGCGCGTGGTGATTGAACCGCAAAACCTGATGTATCCCTCCGCGCTGACGCTTGGGGCTAGTATTGGCCACGACTATGCAATCCTCGCGTCCCCCTTGCCCCAACAGGCGAAAATGGTACACTAGCGGTCGATACGCCGTATCCGGGGAGGGTACGCGAATGGTTAGCAGGCTGACTCGAAATCAGTTGCCGGGTAACCGGTTGAGGGTTCGACTCCCTTGCCCTCCGCTCCGAAAAAAGTCGAAATCGCCC
>JAVBQI010000181.1:0-35106 GCA_031549145.1 Thermoguttaceae bacterium
TTCGGTGATTCTCGGCGAGGACACGTTGTTCGGCACCGACGGGCAGGGCCGCCGGTTGGACGACTTCGGCCCTTGGACAATGATGGTCGTCGAACGCAAGACGCCGGTCTGTTGGATGCGACCGGATGCCGAGATCACTCAAGCGGAAGCGGAAAAGGGAATCGATTGCAGCCCGGACGGGATCGGTTGTCAGCATACTCGTTGCCTCAACGTCGCCTACCGGACCGGCCGCGTCGAAGTCCTGGAGCAATCGACGCCCCTGGAACGGCTCACTGAACTGATTCGCGGCACGGCCGAGGAGATTGAGCCGTAGCGCGACGGCGGTCAATTTCGGGATTGTCCTCACTGTCATTCCCGCGCAGGCGGGAATCCATAGGGAGCGGTTTCACTATAGATTCCCGCCTGCGCGGGAATGACGAGAATATATTGCTTTGAAGAGCATCGCTTCGGCATTGAAGACGGAGGCCAACCGGCAGCTGACGCAGCCGGCTCGATAGGGGGGATTCTTTTGCTGTGCCGGGGCTGGACGAAAACGACAGCAACCTAATCCCCAAAATACCTTTCTATTTGTTCGCTTGAAACGACGCTTTGAGCGTTCGGGAACCGCCGATCTCGCTCGCCGTGATCCCGAGCGTTTTGCCGATCAGGGCATCCCCCTGCGGAATGACGTAACGGTGATCGTGTCGGCCGAAACCCTGGTTGAGGATCATCGTTTTTTGCATCTGCCGGCCCGGGATCGACAGGGTGCACTTGAACGAAACCGGTTTTTCCGAATCGTTGATCAACGCCTGCCGAACGGTCAGTTCGTTGGTTCGCATGTTGAGATGCGTGATCGGCGGTTCGAGGTACACGTCCCCTTCGCCGACGTTGATCCGTTCGTAAACGGAAAACTCTCCCGTCCCCGGGTCGAGTCCTTCCAGTTTGCAATCGATCCGGAACGGCTGTGGGCCGCTGACCGCGCGCGGGGTGAGGACGATGCTGAACGGGGTTTTCAAGGTTTCCCCTTCCGCGAGGTTGAGGGGAATCGAAACCGGATCGACATTCCAACCGGGCGGGGCGACGAGGTTGATCGAACCGCCGAGCCCGTGATTCGAATTGTTGGCGAACGAAAATGTGTTGGGGATTTTCGGGCCGAATTGGCTCGGAATCCGCTTCTTTTCCAACTCGAATCCCTGCCGGATCCGCGCAACGGTCATATCGACGCCGGTCACGAACGACGGGAGCGGGCCAACGGGAACGACCTGGGCGCGGCCGTCCTTGGTCGGCTTCGACCGCTTGCCCCAAAGATCGACGATCTCGCAATCCGCGCCGAGGAACAGCACCTCGTCGATCGGATTTTCGCGGCTCGCCGCATCGTTCCAAACGACCATCACCGAGTCGTTTTCTCTCGCGAAAATCATGTTCTCGCTCTGCCCGGGCAGGGCAATGCGGCCGGCGAACTGTTTCCCGCCGATCATCAACGCGGTCGTGCGCCAAGGGAGAAACAGTTCCCCGGGCGTGCCGTCGGCGTTCATGAGTCCGGTTTCGTCGTTCAACGGCTCGGGAATGAAAACCGCCTTCGCCCCGTCGTTTTTCGCCGTGATCATCCGCTGCACCATATCGTTGATCCGGTCTTCGAGCGAATATCCCGCCTTCGAAATCGGTCGCAGCACGACAAAACGCTCGCAACGGGTCGAATCGCTTCGCTTCAGGTATTCCCCCAATTCGAGCGCAGTGAGCGGATCGGCACTCGAAAGGGAAAGAAATTCCCGGGACGTCGAAACCTTTCCGGAAGCGGCCTGAGCCGTCTCTTCTTGCCGGTCGGTCGGAAAATCTTCCGGGACCGGCCGGTTCCAATCCCAACCGAATCCGATCCCGGCCGCCGTCGCGATTTTGTCGAACTCTTCGCGAATCCGATCCAACTGCGGCCCGAGCGGATCGATCTCGACGATGCTCCGATCCTCGTCCGCGCCCAGTTGCCAATACCGGATCAGGGCCAATCGCATCAGGCTCGGCGAGATCGAGGGGAACCAGGTTTCCGGCGAGGTGCTGAAAATCCGCGCCGCGTTCAAAGGCGTTTCGGTGATTTTTTGGCGGACTTCTTCCGGCGGATCGGCAAAAAGACCGACCAGGGACAGTCCGAGGGAACGGTTCAACCATTCGCAAAGAGACGCGATTTCGTCCCATTCGGCCGTCGTCGTTTTTTCGCCGAACCAAACCGGGACCTTCAACCAGGAGATTCCGGTCTGGGAAAGAAGGGCTCTTTGGGCGAGAATGTCCTTGAAATTCTCTTTCGGAAGCGACCAGCCGAATTCGCCGCCGTTCGGAACGCTCGCCGGATTCAACACGGCGAGGGAAAGCCGGCTTCGCGGCGATCGCGGGTCGATCCCGTCCATTTCGATTCGAACCCGATAATATCCGGGAAACCGGGTCGGCAAAACCCATTGCCCTCGGGCCCGGTACAGGGATTGGCTGTCTTGGGGCCGGAGAATGAAGGCGGTTTCCGGCCCGTCGTCCAACTGCAGGGCAAGGATCGCCTGATCCAAGACCTGACCGAAAGCGTCTTCCAAAACGAATTTCAAGCGGTTTTGCAGTGTTGACAAACCGCTCAGATAACATTGCACCTCGATCCCTTTCGGATCGGTAAAAACATGGTCCCGGTTGATCGTCGTCAAACGGACGGTCGGGCTTTCGGTCATTTCGACGGCGGCGATATCGACCGTTCCGCGAAGGTCCTGCCGCTTGCCCGTCGTGATGTGAAAGGCGATTTGGGCAAACGCCGCCCCGGGAAACTCGGCCGGAAACGGACCGAGCCGGACCTCCCGCCAACCGTTCGAATCGCGAAACGGCACCGACGAATGGGATTGAAGCGTCTTTCCCTCCCGATCGTAAAACGAGAGCACCATCGCAACGTCGTCGTGTACGAGTTTTTCGGTTCGAATGTAGGAGGAAACCGTATAACTCAGATCGGGAAGAATCGGAATTTTCGGCGTCCGCAACAGGACGTTGCCCCCTTCGAGATTGACGCGAAGGGCGCGAAAATTGACCGGGTTGGCGATTCGTTCGATTTCGATATTCAGATACTCGGGATATCCGATCCCGGTTTGACGGGTCCAGGCATCGGGCCAACGATCCTGGTTGCGATCCGTTTCCCCGTCGAAATAGCAACGGTAAACGGCGGCGTTGGCCGGCGTTCGGGAGAGGATGCCGGGCGCCGCTGTCGCCGGCGGGGGCGGGGGCGCAACGATAAAGTCCAGATCGGTTTTGGCCCGGACCCTCGCCGCATCGTCGCCGAGGTTGAACGATTCGTCCGGATTCGGCGGCTCAAGCGTCGGCGGGATCGGGCGACGGTTCGCGTCTTGAGCCCCAAGAGCGAGGCTCAAGAGAAAAACGGCGACGAACGCCAATAGAAAATTTTTCGCTCCCATCTGTGGTATGGTTGATTTTTCGGACGCTCGTGCTTTGTAAAAATTATTGATCTGATAATAAATTTTGAGCGATTATACTCCAGCCCGGCATAAATTGATCGATTTTTTACAATCCCGATTCTCTCGAAAATCGAAAAAGGCGGAGTACCGGTCAAATGGCCAAACGGCCATATTGTGCCGGGTTCAAGTATAGCACAAAAGTTGCCTTTTGCCCCTCACTTTTTTCGTCCCGAAGGGACGGCATGTCTCTAACCCCCGGCGTGAGCCGGGGGAATGGAGAACGCAAAAGACTTTTAGCCCCAACGGGGCGTAACAAAGCAAGCAAGTAACGCCCCGTTGGGGCTAAAAAGGGAGGCGGCTTTTTGCCCCCGGTTAAAACCGGGGGTTATCGACATTGCGCCCCTCCGGGGCGAAGAGAAACAACAACTTTTATACGACAGTCTCGAAATTCTGAATGATTTCCGGTCAAATTTAATTTTCAGGTCAGTAACGCAGGGAAAGGTGGGCGACCGACCTCTGAAATTTGATCCGCCCTCCTCCTACGCTTTTGCCCCCGTACTTTTGACGTACCATTCCTCGATCAGCCGGATCACCGTTTGCGGGTTGATCGGCTTGCTGCAATAGGCGTCCATTCCCGCGTCGAGACATTTTTGCACGTCCTCTTTCGTCGCGTTCGCGGTCAGGGCGATGATCGGCATCCGGGGCTTTCCTTGTTCCCGTTCCCATCTTCGGATCAAATCGGTCGCTTCGTAACCGTCCATTTCCGGCATCTGGCAGTCCATAAGGACGATATCATAATGTTTTTTTCGGACCGCGGTGCACGCCTCGTGTCCGTTGTTCGCGATATCGCAGGTCAAGCCCACTTCCTGCAAGAGGTTTTTGGCGACGATCTGGTTGACGCGGTTGTCTTCGACGACGAGCAGGTGTATTTGCCCGGTAAACGACGATTTCGCCCGGACGTTCGCCGCCGCGAACGATTTGTGGGAATGGGAACTCCGCTTCGTCGGCTTGCGTGCATCCGGAGCGTTCGGATTGAAGATGCCGGAGTCGATCTTTTTCCGTTTGTCCGCATCGAACAGCTGGTTCATCACCCCGTCGAACAGCGCGGAAGTGTATACCGGCTTGCTGATCGATTCGGTGTTGCTCTCGCGCAGAAACTCCGGGTCGAGTTCCTCGGCCAGGGAACGGAGTAAAATGATCGGCGGTATCTCTTCGCCGAATTGTTCTTCCCGCTCGATGAGGCGATAACAGAGCGTCAGCCCGTCGCTATCCTCCAACGAATTGTCGATAATGGTCAAATCGAACGGCGTCCCGCGCTCCTCGGCCTCGGTCAAAAGCCGAATCGCTTCCCGAGCGGAACCGCAGGGAACGCATTTCATGCCCCAGCTCTGCAATTGAGTTTGAAGCGTTTCCCGTTGGATTTCGTTCTCATCGACGATGAGAACGGACCGGCCCGCGATTTCAAACGCGCGGCCGATCCCCCGATGGGAAATGGCCGCGCAAAAATCGCCGTCGGCATAAGGACAAGCGTGGGTTTTGGACGTGCGGCAATCTTCGATGTCGTTTTGAATACATTCGCTCACCACCGGATCGCAGCCGAGCGGAATCGTGAACCAAAATGAGGAGCCTTTTTCTTCTTCGCTTTTAACGCCGATTTCCCCGCCCATGAGGTGAACCAGTTTCATGGAAATCGCCAGCCCGAGGCCGGTCCCTCCGTACACCCGGGCCGAAGAGACGTCCGTCTGGGAAAATGCCTTGAACAAACGGTCCATACGATCTTTCGGAATGCCGATGCCGGTGTCCTCGACGGTAAAGCGGACGGCGATGTTCGAGGTCCCGACCGATTCGACCTTGACACTGATCCGTACCCCCCCCTTTTCGGTAAACTTGACCGCGTTGCCGGTCAAATTGAGCAGGATTTGGCGAATTCGCCCGGAATCCCCGCGCACGATTTTCGGCAGGTTCCGGCAAAACGCGACGCCGAGTTCCAGTTTCTTTCCGGCGGCGCGGGACGCGAGAATCCCGAGCACCGATTCGACCGTCGCGACGAGGTTGAACTCTTCGACGTCGACTTCGAGTTTGCCCGCTTCGATTTTCGAAAAGTCAAGGATATCGTTAATCAGGAATAGGAGTGATTTCCCGGACGCATTGATCAGCTGGGCGTATTCGTACTGGATTTCACTCAATGCCGTACCGATCAGCAGGTCGGAAAGTCCGATCACGCCGTTGAGCGGAGTCCGGATTTCGTGCGACATGTGGGCGAGGAAGTCGCTTTTGGCCTTGTTCGCGTTTTCCGCTTCGAGCTTCGCCTGCTCCAGGTTTTCGGCATAACGCTTGCGGCTCAATTGGCTGGCGAGCCCTTGGGCGACGAGCCGAAGCTGCTTGACGTCCGTTTCGGAATACGGCGTTTCCTTGTTGCCGACCCCCATGATGCCGATCGGTCGGTCGCCGTCGAAAATCGGCAGGTTCATATGGGAGCGGACCGGGAAATGACCATGGGGAAAGACCCGGTTTCCCGGCAGGGCGGACAAGTCGTCGTGTATGACCGGCCGACCGGTCGTAAGACATTCGGTCAAGGAAGCCGAGAGAGTATGCGGGGTTCCCTCATCGGTTTTCGTCGGCAGGGCGCAGCTGAGCGAACGGTCGAAGATCAGCGAGCGAAACGGCAAAACGTCCGCGGCGTGTTCGAGGAGGACGACATACCCCATTGTGCTTTTCGTCAAGAGGGACGCCGATTTGATGGTAAAATCGACGATCTCCTGTTCGGGGCTGTTCGTCATTTGGGACAGTTCGAGGAGATCGTTCATCCGCTGGCGGTCCAGTTCGAGGGCTTCCTCCTTCTTTTTCAACTCGCTCATCATCTGCAGACGTTCCGTGATGTCGAGACAGACGATGATGAACTGGGTGATGTTGCCGTCGGAATCCCGGACCGCGGAGGTGTTCATATCCCCCCAACGAATCCGTCCGTCTTTACACAACAGGGGAGCTTCAAGGCGGTATTTGTCGATTTGGCCGTCCAGAATTTTTTTCCGAAAATCCAGGATATTGTCCAGAATATCGGATTGTTTGTCGTAAAGAGCTTCAATGGTATTGCCGAGCAGTTCCTTTTCGGAGTAGCCCGTCAATTCCAAAAAGGCCGCGTTGACGAACGTGAGGCGAAAACCCGTATCGGCGAAAAGAATCGGCGAGTTGCTGTTGGTGAGCAGGGCCTGCATCCTCGATTCGCTCCGCAAGAGTTCGCGGGTCCGTTCCTCGATCATCGTTTCGAGGTTGTCGCGGTACTGTTCGAGGGCCTCTTCGCTTTCTTTGCGTCGGGTGATGTCGCGAATGAGGCAGACGGCGGCCGTGGTTTCTCCGGTCGGGGAAAAGATCGGGTGCGAAAAATGTTCGAGCCACATTCCGGGTTTCGTTTCCGTCGGGTGTTCGTAGTGAACGACCGTCACAGTTTCGCCGGTTTCGAACATCGCTTTCGCCGGGCAGCAATCGCACACCTCGTCGAGCAGGGAGGTCTCGTAGCACTTTTTGCCGACCATCGGCATATGCTCGGGATACATTTTTTCGAACACCGGGTTGGTTCGCAGCATCGTGTAATCCCGGTCGATGATGAACACGCCTTCCTGGAGACTGGAAAAGATATCATCGACCAGCGATTCGTGCGATTTGACCGTCGCCTCGTATTCGACCCGATCGGAGATGTCGCGGAACGTCTCGAACGCCCCGGTCAATTCCCCGGTCACCGGATCGAAAATCGGTGCCGAATTGAGCTGGAGATGCCTTTGAACCGTTTCGTCGAAATACGAACTTTGTGCCGGCTTGCCCGTGCGAAAGGTTTCGACGACCGGACAGTGATCACACGGCTTATCGATGCCGAAAATCCGTTGGTAACAGACCTTTCCGACCAGTGTCCCGTTTGGTTCGTGAATATTGCCCGCGACGGTATTGGCCCGTTGTATGACGAAATCGCGGTTCAGGAGATAAATGCCGTCTTCCGTATTATGGAAAAGGTTTTCCAATTCGGCTTCACGTTCCAAACGGGTTTTCCAAAGATTTTCCCGCTCGGAGATATCGGTCCCGATACCGATCGCCCCTTCGATTTCCCCGCGGACGTTGAGGAGAGGGGCGAGTCGGACCTCGAGTTGCACGGAGCCTTCGGAAAATCCGATGATAGAGGATTCGCCTTGAATCGCCCGGCGATAACGGGCGGCATGTTCCGGATGTTCGGCGAACGCCTCCTCGATCGTTTGCCCGATCGCGAGATGCGGCAGGACGCCGTCGAAACCGATAATATCTCCGTGAAAGGAACGGACGCGACCTTGCCGATCGACGACGATAAACGCCGCCCCGTTGTAACGGGCCAGGGCAATCGAGACGGGATCGTCGGGACGTGCGGAAAATGTGGGCGAGGCAGGCGGATCGGAACTCATGCGCGGCGTTTGGGAATGGGCATTTGACGTGAAAACGGGGATACGTCTCATTATATCGTACCGAATTTTTTCCGCAATGATAAAATCCGAAATGCGAACCCGGGACCTGCTTTTTGCTAAACGGATTCGTGAGAACGGGCGATTTTTCCGTGGGAAAGACTGCCGAGATTTTTGAAATCGGTCGAGATATTCTCCGACCTCGACGAGTACATGTCGGTGTAAGCAACGACCGTTCGTAAGCCTCGCAGTTTTTCGAGAAGGATGCTTCGGGTCTCCCCGAAGTGGTTTTTGTTGGCCGGGCTCGGTTTAACCTTTGCCCGGAACAGGAAAACGGTGTGATCGCGCCCCAGAACAAAACCGTCTTCCCCTTGAATACATTCGAGAATGTCGAGGTTACTGACGAAATGCGGCATGTTCTCGGTCAAAAAATCATGCAGGTTATTGTCGAGCACCTCCCCGGTCGCCGCGTCTTCGATCCGAATACCCATGACGACGAGCGGCCCGAAGCCGAGGTTTTCGAGAGAAACCTCGATCAAGCCGTTACGCTCATCGGCCCGCCAGCTGAGAAAGCCGATGGGCCGAACGCTTTCGTGCAACGTTTTTTCGGCGTTTTTTTGGCCGAGATCGTTGACCAACAGCGTGATAAAGATGAGCACGATCAGGTTGACCCCGTAAACGACCGGGTTGAGGATCCCGCCGACGAAATCGCCGAACTGCCCCCAATGTTCCGGCGAGTCCGAAACCGTATACGTCGAAAAATTCAAGAAATACGCGACAAACGTCAGCCCGACAAGCAGACATGTCGTTCCGATAATGATGATCAGAAAAAATTCCGCTTTGCGACCTGGCATGGGAAGAATATTCGGGCGAGTTTCAAAAATTCCGCAATAACGTACGGAGTGTAGAGTGTAAAGTGTAGAGTTTGCGATTCGAACTTTTCCCGACACTCTACACTCTACACTTTTTTCACTTCCCGAAGATTTCTTCGAGTTTCTTGTTGAGATTCTCCCCGCGAGCCTTGGTCGAAATGATTTTTCCCTCTTTGTCGAGGAGAAACATCGCCGGAATCCCTTCGATCTGGTACGTTTCGGCAACGTCTTCGAGGTTGGCCGCGACCGACATCGTTCCGGAAAGGACGGTCCAAGGCGTTTTTTCTTCCGCGAGGAACGCTTTCAAGGCATCGACATCCTCGTCGATGCTGTAGCCTACGATTTCAAAACCTTTGTCTTTGTATTTTTCGTAGGCTTTTTTCATGTTCGGCACCTCGGCGAGGCAGGGGGCGCACCAGGTCGCCCAAAAATCGACGAGCACGACCTTCCCGCGCAAAGACGAGATTTCAAACTTTTGGCCGGTGATATCCAAACCTTCGAGCTTCATTTCCTGGCCGATGAGGGCGGCGTTGCGTGTCGAGCGTTCGAGGGTCATATCCAGAAATTGCCCCAGTTGCGGATTCTGCTTTTCGAGAATCGGGCGGAAAAGCTCCTCGGTTTCTTTCAGGAAAGCCGCGGTTTCCTTTTCCGGCCCTTGCTGATCGCAGCCCATGACGAACTGCAGCAGAAGCGAGACCATTTCCGGCGTTTCGTTCGCTTTCACGAAATCCAGAATTTTCGTCCGAAGCGCCGTCGCGTCGTTGATAAAGTCCTTCGATTCGCCGAGATCGATGATCTGCAACAGCAAGGGGAGCATTTTGCCCTGGACGGAGAGTTCCGGGTCATCCATTTTGGCGAGTTCTTCGGCGAAGGCGAGGAGTTCCGCCTTTTTGCCGGAATTCTTATCCGCGAACGGGCCGATCGTCGACAAAAGCAAGCCCTGCAATTTCAGTTGGCAGGCTTCCTTTTTTTCCTTAGGCTCGGGATTTTGGGCCAACACTTTGTCGGCGACCTGAACGCAGAACGCGGTCCATTTCCGCAAGAAGGCGTCCTGTTCTTCCTGGGTTTCCAGACCTAAACCGCGAATTTGCATCATCGTCGATTTGATATGCTCAAGTAGTTCCGCGGGGGTGCCTTCCGGAACGACCAGGAGTTTTTCGGCCTCTGCCGCCGCATCGACGACCGGTTCCGACGGGGCGGCGTCCTGAGCGGTCACGGAAATCACGGCAAAAAGACAAAAACAAAGAAAAAACAAAACCGACGCAATGCGATACGATGTTCTCATGAGATGATTCAAAAGTGAGGGCCGGTGTACCGGCTAATGGGGGGAAAGAAAGTCAATGCAACCCTTAATTGTAGTGCCTTGTCCTTCCGATTGTAAGTGCGGGCGGGACGCTTTCTTCAATGTGGGGTTTTTCTCACTTGGGCAAGATGCAGAACCGTATGTATATTGGCGCAAAAACGAGACGGTCGCAACAAAGTCGACGTGCGCTGGAATCTTCGACCTGACGCGGACCAATGCCCCTACAACCGGACTTTGACGCCTTTGCCGGCGAGGTACTCTTTCATTTGCCGAATCGTAAAGGTCCCGTAATGGGCGATCGAGGCGACGAGAACGGCGCTCGCGTGTCCCTGATCGACCGCTTCGAAAAGATGTTCGAGCGTTCCCGCCCCGCCGGATGCGATCACCGGCAAACGAACGGCATCGGCGATCGCCCGGGTCATCGGCAAATCGTAGCCGGTTTGTCGGCCGTCGGCGTCCATACTCGTCGGCAAAATCGTCCCCGCCCCGAGCGATTCGACCTGTTTCGCCCATTCGACGGCATCCCGACCGGCACCCTCGGTGCCCCCTTTGACGACGACTTCGTATCCACTGGGAAATGCCGTCGACTTGCGAGTGTCGATCGCGACCGTGATCCGATCGGAGCCGAATTTTTCGGCGGCTTCCCGGACCAGATCGGGATTCCGGACGGCTGCGCTGTTCATTGAAATTTTGGCGACCCCGAGGTCGAAAAGGTCTTGCATTTGCGAGATCGAGCCGATCCCGCCGCCGACGGTGAGCGGGACCGTGATCTGCCGGACCGTTCGCTTGACGGCTTCGAGCAACGTCTTTCGCCCTTCGAGCGTCGCCGTAATGTCGAGGAAAACGAGCTCATCGGCCCCGGCGTCGTTATAGATCGCGGCATGTTCCGCCGGATCACCGAGCTCTTTCAAATCGACGAAATGCACCCCTTTGACCAAACGACCGTCTTTCGTGTCGAGACACGGTATGATTTTGCAGTATTCCATTTTTTCCGTGAGTAGGATTGTGACAAAATTCCCAAATCAACATTCGCATGTTATGTTAATGTTAATCTCGCCAAAAAAAAAGTGCATATTCCCAGAAAAATCCCGAACTCACCAACATGAGCCGGGGGCCGTGCCTCGTCGATTACAACTTAGAAAGTGGTGGTTTCACAAAGGATACGGCGTGTTTCGGATTTCGCTCAGATCGTGAAATCCGTATTTCTCAATCCTTCGTAATAGTTGCCGCTCACGGCGTTGAATCGGACGACGACGAAGTCGGGATCGAGCGGGCCTTCGGGATAATACATCATCATAAAATCCTGCCAAAGCGATTTTCGCAACTCGTCGTCCCAAGACAGTTCGACCGTTCCCGAAAGCATCACGCCGCGGCAGACGATCGGGTTCGCCTCGGGCGCGTACTCGTAAGCGTAGAGGCTCGCACGGTTGTCGCGCCGAATTTCCCCGACCCGTCGCGTCGAGGTATTGCTGCAGAACCAAAACCGCTCAAGACCGTCATTCCGCATTTTTACCATCGATTTGATTTCGGGGGCACCGTCCGGGCCGAGGGTTCCCAGCATCATGACCACCGGGTCGCGCTCGACCAAAGCCAACGCCAATTTTTTTGCTTCAACGTCCGTCATTCCAAGTCTCCTTGTCGGGGTATACTCATCCAAAACCAACCCTAAGCGTCCTCGCCCGGTTATCCCACGCGAGACCAACACGAGCCGGAGGCTGTGCCCCCGACTGGTCGCCCTTTGAGTTATTATCTTTCTTGTGCAATGCAGTCGGGACCGTCGACGCTCTCTCACTTTTCCAGCCGCAGGGCGAGGAAGCTTTCGTAACGCCGCAGATCGACGCGGCCGTCGGCGACGGCGTTCTTGACGGCACAGTCCGCTTCGTGCGAATGCGTGCAATTCGGGAAACGGCAGTAATTCTCATACGGCCGCAAATCCCGGAAATAGCCGAGCACCTCTTCCGGGATAATGTCCCAAAGCATGAACTGCCGTATCCCCGGGGTGTCGACGACGTAGCCGCCGAACGAGAGCCGGAGCAGTTCGGCCGTCGTCGTCGTGTGCGTCCCCTTCTGCGTTTCCTGACTGATCTCGCCAACCCGAAGTTCCAACGAAGGGTCGAGGCGGTTCAAAAGCGATGATTTGCCGACGCCGCTTTGCCCGGTCAGAACGCTTTCCCGATCTTTGATTTCCCGCCGCAATCGCTCGATTCCGAAGCCGTTAGCCGCGCTCACAGGCAGGACGGTGTATCCCATTTGCGAGTAGGTGCCGATCAGCGGTTGCAGCGTCGCGGGATCGACCAGATCGATTTTGTTGATGCAGATCACCGGCCGGATGCCGGACCGCTCCGAGGTGATCAGCAACCGGTCGATCAGGTTCGGCTTGAGGATCGGCTCGGCCGCGCTCGTGATAATCAGCGTTTGATCGACATTGGTCACCAAAAGCTGTTTGCGGTTCTTGCTCAACCTTGAGATCGCTCCCGTACGCGGCTCGACCCGTTCGATCACCCCTTCGGGTTCGCTCGTCCGGGCGCCCGCCGCCGCTTCCCGGAAGAGCACCCGGTCGCCGGCGATGACGACATGCCGCTGGTCGGTGCTCATCGTTTTCAGAATCCGCCGGGTCGTGCAGGAGAAAACGGTTCCCGATTCGTCCTCGACGAAACTTTTCAAGCCGTGTACCCGCAGCACACGACCGGGCCGGCATTGTTCCGGGTTGCAAGCCGGTAGGTTTTCGAACCCCAGGTCTTCTTTGTTGACCGGTTCGTTCGCGTCGACGATCACGGTCCGCCGGCGGACGAGGTCCCCTTTGCCGCTGATCCGTTCCGCCTGAATCGGATCCTCTTCCTCGAACCCGTGCTCTTGGTATTGCCGGGTCCAGTCGGTGAGCCGGGTCCGTTCGAGCCGATTTTTCCGAAATTCGACGCGCTGTTTTTTGCCCTTGTTTTCCATGTTTCGCGGTTGGCGGCCCAAAAATGACGGAGTGTCATTACTGATCTTCAGAGAAAATTTCGAACAACGCAATCAGAGCCGCGACCGTGAGGGAGCGGTTTCGCGGGACAACCGCTTCCTTACGGTCGCGGCTCCGATTCGATGTTTTTTACCTGAAGATCAATAAAATATAGCCTTTCTCATTTTTGTTGCAATCCTCGTACCCGAATGTCAAGACGATTGCAAAGTCGAATTTTTTGGAAAAAAATATCGAATCGGGCAGCAGCCGGAAGCGTCAGCGCCCGGTTTTCCAATGCGGAAATTCGGGACTAACCCGGCGCTGACGCTTCGGGCTGCTGTTTGCCTCGCTCGACTTTGCAATCCTCTTGAAAAAACTCCGGACGGGTTGTTTTTCAGGCCCGATTTTTTATAATTTCCGCGTAAAACGATCCTATTTCTATATTATTTATCCCATTATCAAAATGATCGCAAAAGATATCAAACGCGGCACGGTCGTCGTTTTCAACGGAGCCCCCTGCATGATCGAAGGAATTTCGGTGCAATCCCCTTCGGCGCGCGGGGCGGCGACGCTTTACAAATTTCGGGCCAGAAATTTCGTCACGAAACAGAAGGTCGACATCACCCTCAAGGGAGGGGAATCGCTCGATGAGGCCGATTTCAACCGCCGCGACGTCAAGTATCTCTATTCCGACGCCGACGAATGCGTTTTTATGGACAACGTCGATTACAATCAGTACAACGTCAAAAAGGAAGACGTTGAGGAGCAGATGCAATATGTAACCGAAGAGCTTGAGGGAATTCGGGCGTTGATCTATAATGACGAATGTGTCGGGATCGACATCCCGGTAACGGTCGAGCTTCGGGTCATCAAATGCGATCCGGCCGCCCGCGGCAATTCGGCGACCTCGCGGTCCAAGCCCGCGACGCTGCAAACCGGACTGATGATTCAGGTCCCAGAATATCTCGACGAAGGGGAACTGATTAAGGTCGACAGCCGCACCGGCGATTTTATCGGCCGCGCCAAAGAATAAGAAAGGCTATAGACTTAAGGGTCCGTTTTCCAACTGTTCCCTACAGCCTAAAGCCTACAGCCTACAGCCTCAAATGGACGACACCAGGCCGGTTGATCTGCGTAAACGTAACCGCGAAAGCGCGGAAATGGATATTACGCCGATGATCGACATCACGTTCCTGCTGCTGATCTTTTTCCTCGTTTGCTCTTCGATGGACCAAATGAGTTCGGTAACGTTGCCACCCGCCTATTTCGGGACGGCGGTCAACGAACGCAACGCGACGGTGATTACGATCGACGGCAGCGGTTCCGACAGCGTCGTCTATCTCGGGAACGGAACGAGCGGGACGCCGCTTTCGTCCGACCCGGAAACACAGGAAGCCGAAATCGCGAAAGCGGTCGAGCAAGGTTTTCTGGAAGGGAAGGAAGCGGTCGTTCTTCGAGCCGCCGGCGATCTGTATCAGTCGGAAATCAACCGGATCGAGACGGCCGTCGCGACCGTTCCGGGAGTTCGATCCGTGCACTTGGCCGTCAAAGAGGTCAAGTGATTCTCAATAGACCGTAGCCGGTAGGGGCAAGTAGGCTTCGCCCTCGATCAAACCGCGGCCTCGCTGGGCCGCTGCCGTACTGAAGACGGGAATTTTAAACCGACTTGAGTATAACGAGCCGCACATTGCAATAACAAGCCGGGGCCTGCGGTCCCGGCTTCGTTCAAAGCAAGATAAGGGTTAGCAACCCGGCCGTAAAAAAATCCAACAAAAAAGGGAAAAGGCTTTACACCTTTTCCCTTCATTTTGATTGACAAACGACCTTGCAACAAGGTCTCGACTCCGCAACGAACTAATCGCGCGGCCGTACGGCTCCGGTCAGTCCCGCGTAATCAACTCGGTCTTCCGGGTGCCAAAGCGGCAAGCCCTTGCGAATGCGCTCGGCCAAAACTTCGAGTTTCGCCGGAGAGCCCGCAGGGGCGTCGGTCGGGCAAAACTCGTCCGTTACAACCGGGATAAAGTCCTCATCGTGTCCTGTCTCTAAAATGGCGTCAAATACGTTCCTCATGATCATCAGCTCCTTCACTGAATAACGAATAATGTCAATAAACTCAATTGTTCTTGATACTTAATAGGATGTTGCCTTCAACTACGTTCTTGTGCGCAAAAAATCTTCGTAAAACCTGAAATCGGGTCAGACGGTAGGCTTTGCCCTCGACAACCCCGCGGCTTCGTTGGGCCGCTCCCGTTCTCTCGCGGAAAATCTACACCAATTTGAGCATAATACTCAAAATCGGAAGATGAACCGGAAAACTTTACCGTTGTCGAGATATTCGTCTTTGAAATCACCGTTCGACGGAAATGCCAAGACAAAAAGCCAATCGGCAGGGTTCAGACAGTCGACGTGCGCAGAACAAGTACGTAAGTACCGCTCATTATATCAAGCGCACTCCTTGCGTCAAGAAGCAAAACCGAAAAAAAAGAAATTTTTCGGAAAAACCTCCTCCGTGCTCTCACGGCGGACAAAAAAATCCCACACAGAGAGCCTTAAAAGCTGAATTGTGCGTTCATTCTACTTTTCCCGGGAAGAAAATCAACCCCCCGGCAGAGAAAAAGTGGGAAGTGAGGAGTGGGAAGTGAGTTTTTTGCCGGTACTTCCCACTTCCCACTCTACACTTCCTCTTCCGCTACCCCGAAAGATCGTCCCGTTTGGTAACCCGGACCACTTCCTCGATCGAGGTTTTGCCCGCAAGGACGGCGTTCCAGCCGTCCTGCCGCAGCGTTCGCATCCCTTCGTCCATCGCCGTTTTTTTGATCTCCCAGGACGTCGCGTTGCGGCCGGTAATCTCGCGGACCGCATTGGAGGTCACCAAAAGTTCGTAAATCCCGAATCGTCCCCGGTATCCGACCTGTCGGCAATCGCGGCAACCGACCGGGCGGAACAACTTGCCGCCGTTTTGTTCGAGCAGCTCCAGCGGAAAATCGTCCGGGCACTCCCCCGGGTCGGGTATGTACTCCTCTTTGCATTTCGGGCAAAGCCGCCGGACGAGACGCTGGGCCATCACCGCTTCGACGCAACTCTAAACCAAAAACGGCTCGACCCCCATATCGATCATACGGGTATAGGCCCCGGCCGCATCGTTCGTGTGCAAGGTGCTGAACACCAAATGCCCGGTGAGCGCGGCCTGTACCGCGTTTTCGGCCGTTTCGAGGTCGCGGATTTCCCCGACGAGCACGATGTCCGGGTCGTGCCGCAAAATGCTCCGGAGCGAGGCCGCGAATGTCAAACCGATCTTGGAGTGCACTTGAATCTGGCTGATCCCTTCGAGCCGGTATTCGACCGGGTCTTCCGTCGTGATAATCTTCGTCGAGGCATCCTTGATTTCGGTGAGCGCACTATACAGGGTCGTCGTTTTTCCGCTCCCGGTCGGCCCCGTCACCAAAATAATCCCGTGCGGCAGGCGAATGAGGTTCGAGAACGTCTCGTAAATGCCCGGATTCATTCCGAGCCCTTGGAGCGAAAATTCCATAGCATCTTTGTCCAAAAGACGCATCACGATCCCTTCGCCGTGTATCATCGGAATCACGCTGACGCGAACGTCGATTTCGCGGCCGGAGTATTTCAGCTGAATTCGCCCGTCCTGCGGCAATCGGCGTTCGGCGATGTTGAGCTTCGACATGATTTTCAAACGGCTGATGATCGCCGCCTGAAATCGGTGTATTTCCGCCGGGAACGGTTGGACGTGCAACACCCCGTCAATCCTGTACCGGATCGACAAACCGTCCTGCTCCGATTCGATATGAATGTCGCTCGCCCGGGATTCGATCGCTTCGAGAAGAATCTCGTTGACCAATTTGATGACCGACGGTTCCTGGGCCATTTCCGAAAGCTCGGAGCCGTCGAGTTCCAGGTCTTCAAGAAGTTCGATCGAGCCCTCGGTCGCCTCGTTGCGCTGGGCCATCAGCCCGTCGATCGTTTCGCTCCCGAGCCCGAGATGCTTTTTGATCAGCTTTTCGATCTCGCTTTTCAAGGCGAGGGCCGGTTGGACGTGCATCCCGGTGATCGAGGCGATTTCGTCCAGCGGATAGAGATCGAGCGGGTCGCTGACGGCGACGACCAGCATCCGGTCGAAAACGGCGATCGGGAAGAGGCGTTCGCGGTGTATGAAGCGGACCGGAAACATTTTCAGAATCGAAAGATCGACCGGCTCCGTCGCGAGATCGACGAAGCCGATCCCGAGTTCTTCCCCGAGGGCTTTGAGAACCTCTTCCTCGGTCAAATACCCGCGTTGCACCGCGATTTGATCCGGTCGTAGGTTCTCTTTTTGCAGGGCACGGAGCTCCGAGAGCATCGCTTCGTTAATGAGGCCGCTTCGGAAAAGAATTTCGCCGGTTTCCATTCGCGAGACTTATTGATATTGATGTGATTTTTCGGCGGGAGCCTTATCTTGCTTCTCTGGGGCGAGGAAGCTCGAAATCGCGACCTTTATTGCCCTCGGGTGGCTTTTCGTCCTCGGGATACAAAGGCCGACGGTATTCCCGGGGAATTCCCCGAACAGGCGGTCGGCCTTCCGGCCTTCGTTGCCAACGCGGGTCGTCGCGATGTCTCGCTCGCTCCGTTTCGAAAATTTCCTGCATCAATTTTTCGCCGTCCTTCGTAATGTCCTCCGCTTTTTTCCTTTGTTCCGCCGTCAAGACTCCTTTGATTTTGTCGGTTGTGTCCTTGTTGATGTCATTGATTTTCTTCATAATCTCTTCCCGGTAGGCGTCGGAAGGCTCCCGATCGCGGGAAGACTCGAGCATTTTTTCGAGGAGATCGCGCGTTTGCAAACGGGAATCGGCTTGAATCTTGCGGATGTTCGCCTTTTGTTCCTCCGTCAATTCGAGAACGACGAGAAACGGAACACCGATCATCGGAAAATCGAGCCCTTCCGAGGCGAGGAACGCCAGTATTCTCGCTTTTTCAACCTGCTCGGGCGTCAGGAGTTTTTCATATTTCCCCATGGTTTCCTCGGTCACCTTTTCCATCATCTCGGGCATTTCCTCGAAAACCTTTTTTCGAACCGCCGGAGTCCAATCGGGCGGCGGAGTGCCCCCGGTAATACTGTCCATTTTTTTCATCACCTCGAAACTCGTCGCGTCGATGATCTTTTCAAACTGCTTGATTTGATCGTCGGTTACGCCGAGGTATTCGCGAACCACGGGATTGCGGACCAGCATCCCCCATTTGCCTCCCGGGGGCGGACCTCCCGGCGACCCCGGGGGCGGCCCGTGCGGCGGGCCCGGCGGGGGCCTCATTCCGGGACCGCTCGGAGGTTGCGCAAGAAGAAGCGACGAAAACGCAACGGAAATAATAATCGACTGAGTCAAAAGGAAAAAAGCTCTCATCGTTATTGACCTTATTTTTCGCGGATCGATAAACGACCGACATACGGACAAATCTTCAACTTCCAAAATTATAGCAAATAAAGCAGCCGACCTGACAACCTCTCACAAAAAAAATTGAAATGAACAAAAACGGTTTCGATAACCTCATGTCGGCTCCGCCCGCCGGAAAACGGTATGCTCAAGCCGGTTGAAAATTCCGTCCTGAGTCCGGTGGCGGCCCAACGAGGTCGCGGGCGAAGCCTACTGCCGCGACCGGATATGGCGTATTTCGAGAACCCTACATATAAAAACCCCTGTGGCGCACTAAAGTTTCGAGAGAACCTTTCAATAATTGAGGGGTTCGAAAATGACATTGCCTGCATTGAAATAAGGTGTATACTTATTTTCAGGTGTTGGGACACCTGCGGTTTTCAGCGTTTTCCTGCCGTATGCGGCATCGCGGAAAGCAAAGCAGGCTTCTTCAAACTTAACTCCGTAATCGGGTCGGATCATGCCTTCTCAAGAATCTTTTCGAGCTTTTTCGGCATTTCTTACCTGTAAAAACAGCAGGACTTTATCGATTTTTGCGATTGTATCGGTTTTGCTGTTGAATTCGGTCGTTTATGCACAATTTAGTGGTGATCGAGGTGATCGGGGCGACCGCAGGGGGCGGGGAGGGCAATTTGGCGGGGACAACCGAAGGGACGGCGACGGTCGGCAGCCGGGCGGCCCCGGGGGCGGAAATTCGTTGAATCCCGCGATGATTAACCGTGCGCTCGGTTTTCTTCGGGGAATGGACGCCAACAAGGACGGACTGTTGACCCCGGACGAAATTCCGGAGCAACGACGGGCCTTTATTTCGATGATCCTGCAAAGATATGGGATCAATCCGAACCAGACGATCAATCTCAACCAGTTGGAGCGTCTCGGCCAATCGGGTTCGACCGCGAACCTGACGTCGGCAACGATCGCCTCGTCCGGGGTTTTTTCGCCGACCCGGACTGCGAGCGTCTCTTCGGCGCAACCGCTCGTTCCTCCGTTCGGTGAGCCGCAGCAAGTCAATACGCCAGTTCTCGGGTTTGGATTTCCGGATCCGCAGCAATCCCAACCTAACACGCCTTTTGCCGGCGGTCGGGATTTGGGCAGTTCTTCCGCTTCCTCCCAGGACGCGGCCCGGGAAGAGCAGATTTCGAAATCGGCCAACGACTTGCTCAGCAAGCATGACAAAAATCGCAACGGCGTCCTTGATCTGCTCAACGGAGAATGGACGGGGCTCCCTTTCAACGCTCAGGCGGCCGACAAAAACAAGGATGGTCGCTTAAACCGCAGCGAGATCATCGCCGCCTTGGGAGGGAAAACGACCACCTCGCTCGGCTCGGCCAAGTCGGGGGTCCGGATTTCGACGGCCCAGGACCGGATGCCGCAGGGTGTCCCCGCCTGGTACCTCGAACGGGACAAGGATAAGGACGGGCAGCTCTCTTTGTTGGAATACGCGAACGACCAGCCGTTGACCGATGCGATTGCCGCCGAATTCGAGGGGCTCGACAAAAACAACGACGGTTTTATTACGATCGCCGAATGTTATGCCTATTTGAAAAAATTCGACGAGGACAAGCGAAAAAAGGAAGAAGCCGATCGGCTGGAAGCGTCCAAGCAACCTCCGAAGTCCGCCTCGGGACAGGCGAAAAGAGGGGAGGGTTCCGCTCCGGCCTCGGTCGCGCAGGACGTTTCGGGCGGCGAAAAATCCGATTCCGGTTCGACGAGCGGCGAAAAAAAGTCGCGAGCCCGGCGCAACCGTCCTCAGCCTTCCAATCGGGAATGATCGCGCTTGTGCGACGGAGTAGAGCAAGGTTGGCGACCAATCTCCGAGCGGTCGCGACTTTCACAAAGAAATAAGTACAGCATATCAATTTTTGACCGCTCCCCCCCGCTCTTGCCAGGTTCTGGCGTTGTTCCGCGACTGAATTCGTGCAACGGAACCTCGCACGTTGTTGACCCTGATTTTGTTCCGTGATAAAATTCCCTTTTCTTGTCTTTGTCCTTCAACCTTCACCGAATCGAATTTGTTATGATACATGATGTGACCCTGATTACCGGAGACGGTGTCGGCCCAGAATTGGCCGAAGCCGCGAGAAAATGCATCGACGCGACCGGAGTCGAGATCCGTTGGGACGTTCAGGAAGCCGGGATCGACGTCCTCGAACGTTGCGGGACCCCGCTCCCCGATTCGGTACTCGAAAGCGTCCGCCGGACCAAATGCGCCCTCAAAGCCCCGATCACGACCCCGATCGGAACCGGATTCCGCAGCATTAACGTACACTTGCGTCAGGAGCTCGGCCTCTTCGCCTGCCTGCGGCCGTGCAAATATTATCCGGGCGTCCGGACGCTGTATACCGAGAATCCGGCCGACCTCATCATTGTCCGGGAAAATACCGAAGATCTGTATGCCGGGATCGAATTCGAAAAAGGGACACCCGCCGGGCTTGAAATGATTTCCGAGATCAACCGGCTCGCCGAAGGGAAGAAGATCACCTCGAAACCGGAGGAAACCGGCCTCTCGATCAAGCCGATCAGTGTCGGTGGCTCCGAACGGATCATCCGTTTCGCGTTCGAATATGCCCGGGCGCATGGTCGCCGGAAAGTGACGGCCGTGCACAAGGCCAATATCATGAAGCACACCGACGGGCTGTTCCTGGAAGTCGCAAAAACGGTCGCCGCCGATTATCCGCAGGTCGATTTCGACAACCGGATCGTCGACAACATGTGCATGCAGTTGGTCCAGAAGCCGGAACTGTACGACGTCGTCGTCCTGCCGAATCTGTACGGCGACATCCTGAGCGATCTGGCCGCCGGGCTTATCGGCGGGCTGGGGGTCGCTCCCGGAGCGAATATCGGTCCCGGCGGGGCCGTGTTCGAGGCGACACACGGCAGTGCCCCGAAATACAAGGGGCAAAACAAGGTCAACCCGGTCGCTCTCATTCTCTCGGGAATGCTGATGCTCCGGCACCTGAACGAAAACGACGCCGCCGACCGACTTGAGGTCGCCGTCGCCTCGGTGATCGCCGAGGGGAAGTTCGTAACCTACGATATGAAAGCCGATCGCAACGACCGCAGCGCCGTCGGAACCCAGGAAATGGCCGACGCGATTTGTCGGAAGATCAGGGGGTAGAAAAAAGAGGACAGTGGAGAGAGATTGAAAGCGCGGGGTACCGGCTAAATGGTTAACACGATTCCCATTCGAATAAGAGAGGGACAATAACAACAATGTCAAATTCCGATTCATCTTCTATCCTCTATCCTCTATCTTCCATTCCCTCTTCTTCGAAAATCACCATACCGAAATTTCGCGAACGTAAGAAAACGGGGCCGAAAATCAGTATGGTGACCGGCTACGATTATCCGAGCGCCCGGTTTCTCGACGCGGCCGGAGTCGATGCGATTCTCGTCGGGGACAGTCTCGGGAATGTCGTGCAAGGGAAGTCGAACACGCTTGGGGTAACTCTCGGGCAGATGATTTATCATGCCGAGATGGTGGTGCGCGCGACGAGCCGGGCGTTGGTCGTCGTCGATGTCCCTTTTCCGTATGCCCAACAAGGTCCGCGCGCGGCCGTTCGCGCGGCCGCCCAAATCTTGAAACGGACCGCAGCCGATGCCGTCAAAATCGAAGGCGGGGCCGGCCGGTCCGAAACGATCCGGGCCGTCGTCGAAGCCGGAATCCCGGTTCTCGGGCATTGCGGACTGAAACCGCAAGATATTAAATTGCTCGGCGGGTACTCGTTGCAGCGGGACGGCGAGCGCCTCATCCGGGATGTCGAAGCGGTCCAGGAGGCCGGGGCTTTCGGCATCGTCCTCGAATGTATTCCGACCGCGCTCGGCAAAGAGGCGACGGAATTCCTCAAGATTCCGACCATCGGGATCGGTGCCGGACCGCATTGCGACGGGCAGGTGCTCGTGTATCACGATTTGCTCGGTTTCGGCGATTCCGAGCCGAAACATGCCAAAGCCTATGTCCGTCTCGGACAGATCATTACCGAAGCGGTTCAAAGACATTGCGAGGAGGTCCGCGACGGCGCGTTCCCGGAACCGTAGCCTTCGAGACGGACCGATCCCTGGGCGTTCGGGCGAAACGGAATCACACATCACCCGTTTACGGTGTTCGTTTTATGGACCAATTCGATGATGCGACTCTCGTTAAGCTGACGCAAGGGGGCAATATCGAGGCGTTCGAGGAAATCGATCACCGATATCGGAAGCGGCTTTGTGCTTTTCTGGCGAAGCGGACCAGCTGTTTTTCCCATGCGGAAGATATCGCCCAGCGGGCGCTCATCAAAGCGTTTCAGGCGATTCACTCCCTTCAATCGGGCGAAAAGCTCGCGGCCTGGCTCTATCGAATCGCTTTCCGCCTCGCCCTGGACGATGCCCGCCAACGGCGGCCGCGGCAAATGAACGAGGATCATGAGATCCTCGACCGCAAAAAAAGTCCTCTCGAAATCCTGCTGCAAGAGGAAGAGAAGAAAAACATTTGGCTCCTCGCCAAAAAAATCCTGACGCCCGACGAATATACCTCGCTTTGGCTGAAATACGCCGAAGACCTCAAGATCGATGCGATCGGGGAGATCATGAACCGAACGGCCGGTTCGGTCCGGGTCCTGCTTTTCCGAGCCCGACAGAAAATGTTGAAATTCCTGGAAGAGAAAAACCGCAGAGCCGATGAGAGTTAACCCGTCAACAAATATGCATCCAAGACAAGGCTTCACCCTTTTGGAAATTTTTCTCGCGATCGCCGTTCTCTTGATAGGGCTTTTGGCGATCACGAAGCTGACCGGTTTGGCGCGTCGGGATTCAACTCAAGCCGAAGAACTGGCGATCGTGCAACTCGCCTGCCAGACGAAAATGAACGAGCTTTTGGCGGCGAACAATCGGTCGACCGCGGCGATTAACGAGCAGCCGATCACCGGGGTCCGAAACTGGTTTCTCTCGGTCGGTTATTTTTCCGTCGGCCGTGAAGGACTGCTCGGTATCAAAATTCTCGCGAGAAAACCGGCCGAGGAACCGGCCGAAGCGGACCAGCGATTCGAATTGGTCCGCTGGGTCGTCGCGGAGCCGCAAGCCCAGCCGCAGCGCCCTTGAAAGAAGCGGGATTACGGACGGTCGGCGGCCTGTAACATCTCGCGGTATCCGGTTTCGTCCAGCGTGCAGTCGATCAGTGCCAAAAACTGTTGTTTGCCGATCCGAAGCTGCCGGGCCATTTGAGAGATAAGCGGAGCGCCGATCGAACCGCCCATCATACCATGACTGACAAATGTCATGATATGGGAATCACGACCGTCGGGCGTCTGGAAAAAGTACTGGATGTGCTTTCCGTCCATGACCCTGCGAAACCCTTTTCGACGAAGAGCGGCATCGATGTCGCGTCCTGACCGGGCGTTACCCATCGACGGCCTCCGCAAGGGCGAGATAGTTTTGCCGGATTCTCTTCGTCGCCGGAATGAGTCTGTCGTCCGAAACCTGGACGAAGTGCTTCCAGGCCAAACGAATCGCGGAGTGAACGGCTTCGATCAGATCGGCTCGCGTTTCCGCGAACACGTCGATCGCCAGTTCGGGTCGAATGACCTGCCAATACTCCCGGACGCTTGGTTCTTCGGGATCATCCGGAACGCGCATCGGCTTCAGGACGAGCGGTTTATGAAACTTGATCGTTGAATCATCGAGCATGACCTCCCAAATTTCAAAGGGGGTCAACAGGTCGGTTGTTTTGTCGGTGCCCATGTTTTTCGACAGGTGAGAGTCGGAGTCAGGAGGTTGCATTGATCGGTCGTTTCGTTCATTTTACCCCGAAAATTCCGCTCCAGCAAGGCGAAATCGCCGAAGGCCGTTGACCGCAGGGTATCGCCCCTCCTCCGTGGGTTTCTTCTGCGGAGTTTTTCGATTATATTGGCGTATGGTATATTGGTCGGTTTTTCAAATAGACAAGACGGTTTTTTCCTTTTTCCTGATGCGTCGAACCATAATTTGCCGGGAAACGATTTACTACCTCGCGGTCATCGCCCTGGTTTTTCTCGGGGCGATCATGCGGGAGGTCAATCTCCTGCTGCTTTTCGGCTCGCTGCTGATCTGTCCGGTTTTTATCGCCTGGCGTTTGGAGCGGCGGACGATGCGGGATTTGGCCGTTCGCCGCAAAAAACCGGTCCGGGTCGTCGCCGGAGAGGTTTTTCACGTCCCGATCGAATTGACGAATCGCCGTCGTCGGCTTTCCAGTTGGGCGGTGATCGTCGAAGACGGCATTCAACGGGTTCGCGATTCCTCCCTCGCCGGACACTCGCGGCCGGGCCTCGTTCGCGAATTACGTAAGCTGATTCAATCCGAATCGAAAACGTTGCGGCCCGCGGTTTACTACGAATATGTCAAGGCGGGCGAAACGAAAAAGAAAAATTACTCCGGCTGCATTTCCCGGCGGGGCCGCTACAAATTAGGGCCGATGGTCGCCTCGACCCGATTCCCGATCGGCTTTTTTCGAACGACGGTTCAGTTTCCCGAAAAATCGGACAGCCCGGAAGAATTCGTCGTTCTGCCCCGACCGGGCATTCTTTCCGCCCGTTGGTTTTCCCGGCAACATCAGTCGGAAGCCCATCGTCGTCCCCGGCGGTTTCGGATCAGCCGCGGATCAGGCGAGTTTCTTGGAGTCCGGCATTGGCAATCCGGCGACATCAAAAAATGGGTGCATTGGCGGGCTTCGGCGAAACACGACGAGCCGGTCGTTCGACTTTACGAACAGCACCAAAATCGGGACGCCGCGATTTTGCTCGATCTGTACCGACCGGATTCGCTCACAATTCGCGATTGGGAACACATCGAACTGGCCGTCAGTTTCGCGGCGACGCTCATCAACGAACTGGCCCGACGCAGCGGGGCGAACCTGCTGCTCGGGACATACGATGCGGTCGAAGGGAACAAAACGGAGCCGCGTTCCAACGGAGACCGGTCGAACGGCAATCGCTCGTCCCCAAGGCCGGAAATTTCGGGCCAAAAAAGTGATGATGGTTCCGTCGGGATCCGTCCCGATTTAATGGTGGGGCAGGTGAGCGCTCCGCTGGTCGACGGCATGTTGGAACGGCTTGCCGTGATCGAATCGTCGAAATTCGACGGGCTCGCCGAACTGCTCCGGCGAACGCTTTCGACGGTCGGACCGAACGCCGATCTGTTCCTGGTCAGTCCCGGTCCGATCGACTTGACCGCTTCGCGGCGGTTGCGATCGCTGCGCGACGACCCGCGATTGCGAACGCTCGCGCAACGGATCCGGGTGATCGACGTTTCCGACGCTTCGCTCGCCGAATTTTTTTCGTTGGAATAAAAATATGCGACTACGATTTTTCATTTTTTTATCGGTCTTCGGCTTTTGTTCCGAATCCCTTTTTTCCGCGGAAACGCTTTGGGAATGGGCTCCCTACCGAATTAGCGTACAAATCGATCTGGCCGAGGAGGCCGGAGTGCTTCTCTCGCCTCTTCAACAGGGAAGCGGTATCAAACAGGAAAACGGTATCGTCGGGGAAATCGACCGTTCGCTAAAGCAAGAAGTAAGGAATTGGGTCGGCGGGCTGTGGGAAATCGAGGTCGGTTCGGGCCGTTTTCCGGAGCGGTTGCGTTTCGAGCCGTCGCTTCCGGGAACGGCGCTCGCTCCTCATCCGGAAACGATTCCCGAATCATGGGCCGGGTTCGACAAAATCGCTTTCGTGCGAATCGAAATCGTTTCCGGGGAACTTCGCGTCAGGGCACGGGAGTTCGACGTTCGGACGCAAACCGTCAACGACGGCGTTTCCCAAACCGTTTACGCTCCCCAGGAGCTCGCCGGTTCCGTGTTCGAAGCGATCCGAAGCGGTTTCGTTCCGCTCGCGAAAGTCGAATCGGTCAAGGCCAAAGAAGTGATCCTCCGACTACGGGGCGGGGAATTGGACCAGGGAAAGGAACGAACATCGGAGAGGCCGGATGCCGCCGCTTCGTCCGACAACCCCGCCTTTGAAAGGGTCGAACCGGGCAGTGTGTTTTTGCCGTTGCTCCGATCTTTTCGACGTAACGGGGAACTGGAAACGATTCAATCGGTTCCCTGGACGGCCCTCGCCGTCGAATCGCGGGAAGGGAGCCGGATCGTTTGCCGCCTCGAATCGACCCTGCAGGTTCCGCTCCGGAATCGCGGTCGCGGCCGAACCGAACAGTTGGCGATCCTGCCGCGAATTCAAGAGGAACCGACCCGGCTGATGCTGCAACCGCGAAATCCGCCTCCTCCCAAAAAGCGTGGGAAAGAAGAACCGCCGGTCGAACCGGATACGCGCATTGCTTTTTTGCCGAAATACGTGATCTCCGAATCGATTCCTGACATTGAAAGCGATGTGCCTCTCGGAGAAACGAATGCGAGCGGCATGTTCTCGATTCCTTATCGCGAAGGGAACCCGATCCGTTACTTTTTCGTGAAGCAGGACGGAGTTGTGCTCGCCCGTTTTTTGCTCGTTCAAGGGGTTTTTGCGAATTACCCGCTTCCGATTCCGGACGATGCGGTTCGGGTTGCCGCCGAAGGAGCCCTGATCGGGATTCAGGAAGAAGTGATCGACCTGACCGCCCGGCGTGCGATTCTCGTCGGGCGAATCGAAAAGTACACGGCCCAAGGGGACAACGAATCGCTCGCCAAAGCCCAGCGGGAAATCCAACGCCTCAAAACCAGGGAGCAGATCGTCGCCCAGCTCGAAACGGAAAAACAGCGACATCGCTCGCCCGACCCGCTCGTTCAACGCCGCATCGAAATCATGTTCGAAAACACCAAGACGATCATCAACCAAAACATGAAATAGATGCGGCCGCCCGGAGGTCGATCGCCTACCTTGCCTGCAAAGGTTACACGCCTCTCTCTTGCTCTCCTGCGCAGGAAAAACAATTCGGATCGCCCGCCCCGAACGCGCACTGCGCGTGCGCAGCACGCGGCTCCGTTGCGTCCATTGTTTTTGACGGTTCCCGACGGACCGTGCAATCCTCGTGCCGATGCCGGTTACGGGGTTGTTTTTTTATGTTTTCCTTTTACAATGAATGTTTAGATCAAATCAAAAATTCGCGTATCGTGTTCCGCCCCCGTTGGTCGCTACATTTCAAGGGATGAGCAGCGTATGCCAATTTTTGAAATGCTCTAGTGCGATTGTCCCGATCACTCATCAACGTCGATTTGACACGGCTTTCCCTTCATGCAAACGGAACTACGAAATAAGGCAAAAGAGCTTCTCGCGGAAAAAAAAGTCGATCTCCTCATCGGATACGGCCCGACGGAAACCGGCGCCGTCGGAGCGGTTTTTATCACACGGCCCGAGGATTGCGAAAAACTTCTTTGGAACGACCAGTGCACGACGAACCTGACCGTTTACTTGAAAAGAAAAGAGTTCAAAAAGCATGAGAAAATCGCGATCGTCCTCAAAGGTTGCGACGCCAAGGCCCTGGCCGTTCTCGAAATCGAGAAACAACTGAACCCCGAGAATCTGATCGCGATCGGCATGGTCTGCAACGGCGTGCTCGACGATCCGGCGAATCACGGGAAAGACGACCGGCTCGCCGCGAAATGCGCCGTCTGCGACGTTCACGAACCGCCGCATTGTGACATCGTGATCGGTACGCCGTCGTCCCAAGACGCGAAACCGACCGCGGAAGAGCGGTATCGCAAGCTCGAACAGATCATGTCGCTCGGCGTCGAGGAACGGCTCGAGTACTGGAAAAAGGAATTCGACCGCTGTTTCAAGTGTTTTGCCTGTCGGCAGGTTTGCCCGATGTGTTATTGCGATGTGTGTGTCGCCGACAAAAACCGACCGGTCCGGTTCGACACCTCGGCGACGACGAAAGGCAATTTCGCCTGGCATATCGTCCGCGCCTTTCATTTGGCAGGCCGCTGCATCGGCTGCTCGGCGTGTTCCGCTGCTTGCCCGGCGGGGATCGACCTCGATTTGCTGAACCTTTCTCTCGCAAAGGCGGCGGAGGAACAGTTCGGTTTTCGCGCCGGCCTCGACCGCGAGACCCTGCCGTTGGTCGGTACTTTTTCCCAGGAAGATTCCGAAGAATTTATCCGTTAGCAAAGGACAGGAGAACGATCAATGGGAACGCGTGTTCCGATCAACAAATCGTTGTTGAAAGAAAACGAGATCGAGAAAAAGTTGCAAATGAGCACCGCCGAAATCGGTCTGCCGGTTCGAACGACGAACTGTCTCGACGAGCAGGGGATCTCGACGGTCGGCGAGCTGCTTCGCTGCACCCGGGAAGATCTGTTGGCCGTTCCGAATTTCGGGGAAAAAACCCTCGAAGAGGTGTACAAAGCCCTCGAAAAACTCGGCTTTTACCGTCAGGACCGGTGAGAGAGCGATACTGGTCCTGACGCAAAATCGAACGCAAGAAACAGCAGCCCAAAGCGTCAGCGCCGGGTTGGCCCCGCGTTTCCGTATTGGATAACCGGGCGCTAACGCTTCCGGCTGCTGCCAGATTCGAGATGTTTTCGCAAAATCGAATCGTCAAAAACACGCGGCTCTGTTGCGCATTGAATTTTGAGAGTTCCAATCATCGCTGTTTCGTCGTTTTTCGGAGGACAAAGTGCTCGGTCGCTTGCGAACAGAATTATCCCGAAAACGGAAGAAGCGACCGTTCTCGCGTCGGAAAAACATCGGCGAATTGTTTCTTTACACGATTCTCTTTTCGGTCGGCCTCGTTTTTTTTCTCCTGCACGGGGTTGTCTGGGTGCTCCCGGAATGGAAAATTCTGCAAAATTCGGTCCCGGCGAGCTGTACGATTTTGGAAAACCGAATCAAAACGGAATCCCGGGGCGGGGAAAAACTTTTCCGACCCGAAATCCGCATCTCCTTTTTTCTCGGCAAGGAAAAATATGTTCTCTGGACGTTGAATGCCGACACCTTGACCGAGGGCAAGGGCTTTTCTCCCGACCGGGAGCAAGCGGAGGCGGTGCTCGCCCGATACGAAGTCGGAAAAACCTATGATTGTTGGTACCCCGACGGCAAGCCGGAAGCGGCCGTCTTGGAACGGAAAACCTCGATTTGGGGCTGGTACTTTCTCGCGATCCCGATCTGCCTGATGATTTTCGGGAGCACCGGCATCTGGTGGTCGTTGCGGCATTGGAGCGTCTCCGAGGAGAGAAAGGCCGTGCTTTCCGCCAAAAAACGGCCGTCCCCCTTCATTTCCGGCGAAGCTCCGCAGCCGGCGAATCTGTTTCCGACCATTCCCGACCCGAAGATCATCAACGACAGCCCTGGCACCTATTTGTCGTTTCGCCTGCCCGTCGTCCGGCAAGCCTCGCTCCGGCTGTTCGTGCTCGCCGTTTTTACCGTTCTTTGGAATGTCGTTTCCTGGTCGATCCTGATCGGCTCGCTTTACCGGCTCAACGGCACGGAAACCGATTTTTTCTTTTCCGTTTTGTTCGGCGTCTTTTTCTGCGGCTTTGCCGGGCTGTTCCTGATCGTCTGGATTTTGCATCATTTTCTGGTCGCGTTCGGCATCGGACCGACGATCCTCGAAATTTCGGATCACCCGGTGTACCCGGGCCGTCGGTATCGGATCATCATGATTCAGAGCGGGGCGCTCCGATTTCGGCGGCTCGATCTCAAAATTCAATGCGAAGAGATTGCCCGGTTCCGGCAGGGAACCGACACGATCACGACACGCAAAGAGGTTTATTCGCGAATCCTGTTCTTTCGCGAGGATTTCGAGATTCTCCGGGACGAGCCGCTTAAGAAGGAGCTTTTCCTCCGCCTGCCGCTCGGGGCGATGCATTCGATGCGGTTGGAGCATAACGAAATCGCCTGGAAAATCGTGATCGACGCCAAGCTGATTGGCTGGCCCGACTTGCACTGCGAAACCCCGATCATCGTCAACCCCGCCGCGATCACCGAACGCTCGATCGAATGAGGTTCGGAGTGATCAGATCGAAATCCCAATGTCCGTTTAGCCGAGCGGCGCAGACGCCGGTGCCGCGACCGAATTTTTACGCGCGGAGATGCGGAGAGCGCAGAGAAAAATTGTAAAAATTAAAATTGAGCGGAATAATCAGAGCGACGAGATGGGATTCTTATAAAGAATCTCCGCGACCTCCGCGTCTCCGCGCGAATTGACTTTGCATCGCCCGGCCCTGTGCAAGGTCCGCAAGTTACGCTGCGTTACACATGCGGCTCTTGTTTGATCGTCAACACCTTTTCCGCGGCCAGTTGTCCGCTACGGGCGCAGTTGGGGATGCCGACACCATGATAAGCGTTTCCGGCGATCGCGAATTCCGGCAGCCCAGCGATGAGCCGTTCGATCTCGCCGACCAGCTCCAGGTGCCCGACATGATACTGCGGCATCGTTCGCGGCCAATGGGAAACCGTCGTCAGTTGCGGCTCACCTTCGATCTTGAGAATTTTTTTCATTTCCCTGAGCAGCAGCGGAACCAACGTCTCGCGCGGCATCTCGGCCATTTCCGGTGCCCTCGCCCCGCCGGCGAAAATCCGGATCAGCAGTTTGCCCGCCGGGGCCCGATGCTCGTACTTGAGCGAGCTGAAACTCCCGGCCAAAATCGGGCTGCGCTCGATCGTCGGCACGACGAACCCCATTCCGCGAACCTGCTGCTTCATTTGATCGGCGTCGAACGCCCAGGTCACGATCGCGGTCCCCTGGTGCTCGATCCGGCCGAGCCGTTCGCCGAGTTCCGGCAGCGAGGTCGCAAGCAGCCGGGCCGCCTCATGCGCCGGCAGCGCCGAGATCACGGCGTCGTAATCTTCCGTCCGGCCTTGCGAATCGCTCAGCCGCCAAAAGAATCGACCCGGCTCACCCTCGACCGGAAGCCGTTCCATTTTCGCGAGCTCGGTCCCCAACCGGAGCGAACCGGCGGGCAACCGCGCGGCGAGCGTCTCGCAAAGATGAGACAGCCCCAGCTTGAGCGTCACGAACATGCTGTAACGGGCACCGCTCTGTTCTTCGAGATGGGCCGCCCGATTGGCCCGCAGCTGGGCTTGCATCGCCCGGATGAGCGAGCCGTATTTTTTTTCCATTTCCCGGAATCGCGGCAACGTCGCCAAAACGCTCAGCTTTTCCATATCGGCGGCATAAACTCCGGAAACGAGAGGCTCGACCAGCCGCTCGAAAACCTCGCGGCCGAGCCGTCGCCGCACGAACTGCGACATGCTCTCGTCGATCTCTCCGCGGCGAGGCGGGATAAAAAGCTCAAGACCGGCCCGAAGTTTTCCGAACGGCGACAGGAGCGGCGTCGTCGCCATCGGCCAGAGTTTCGTCGGGGCCATCATCAAAAAGCCGTCGGGCAGCAGGTGCAGACGGCCTTTGCGAACGACGTACGTGCGGCGAAACTTCGGGTTCGTCTGCACCAACTCGTTTTCAAGTCCGAGTTCCTTGCAAAGCTCGATCCCCCAGGGCATCGTCGTAATGAAGTTGTCGGCGCTTTGCTCGATTTGAAACCCGTCGATGTGATCGGTCGTCAACACGCCGCCGACCCGGTCGCGCCGGTCCCAAACGTCGATCTTGAGCCGATCGGTTTCGGCGGAGCAGCTGAGCCGATAGGCGGCCGAGAGCCCGCTGATTCCGGCTCCGAGAACGGCGATTTTGTGAGGAAAGGACATGGTCTGATCGGTTCGGTCTTGGGCTCCTGTTTTTTTACTACGGAACACGCAGAATAACGGAAAGACGCGGAAATTCCGATGAACACTCTTCCGTATGTTCCGTATTTCCGCGTATTCCGTAGTTTAAAATAAAGGTAAGCGTGTACGTTTTTTGGAAGACTTTCTCACGCCAAGACCGGGACGGGGCCGGCGAGCAGTTCGTACTCTTCGACGACCTGGGTGTTGCCGAGTTTGACCTCTTCGCACTTCATCTCGATGTAAGAACGGTGCTTGCGAATCCAGTAATTCGCGACACGCATCTTGCGGTCGTTCTTCGCCCCCTGGGCGAGGAAATAATGCCCGATGATTACGGACATCGCCGCATCGACCAACTGTCGGGCGATCAGCTCGACGAACGCTCCGCCTTTGCTCTTCGCGAATTCGACCGCTTCGACGATTTTTTTCCGGTCTTCGATCAGCGCGTTTTTCAGCTCTTCCAACAGTGGCTTCTCATAAGATTTTTTTTCAAAATCGGCAACGTAGTTTTCGAACACCCCGGAAGTCACCCCGCGAATCGCCGCGACGACCTGCAGTTGGCTGGTCCCTTCGTAAATGCTCGTGATCCGGGCGTCCCGGAGATACCGCTCGGCGGCGTAGTCCTTGATGTAACCCGAGCCGCCGAGCACCTGGACCGCCTTGTTCGTCACTTCGATGCACATTTCGCTGCCGTAATACTTGCTCATCGGCGTCAGCATCGCGTTAAGCCGCTTGTAGGCCCGGGACTGCTGCTTGAACGCTTTCTTTTCCGCTTCGTCGAGCGTGCACGGCTTCTGCTCCAACAGCCGGTTCGTGTTGTTTTCCAAATCGAAAATCCGGGCCGTTTCGTAGGCGAGGGACCGTTCGGCCTCGATCGCGATTTGCATTTCGCTGACCATTTCGGCGACCGGGCCGAGTCGCTCGATCGGGGCGCCGAACTGCTCCCGCGAATGGGCGTACACCCGGGCCAATCGGAAGGCGGCCTCCGCGACGCCGAGCGACTGCGAAGCGATCCCGAGCCGAGCCCCGTTCATCAGAGCGATTACGTAGGTGATCAAACCGCGTTGCCGTTCCCCGACCAGCACGGCCGGAGTATTTTCGAACACCAGCTCGCAGGTCGGCGAGCCGTGTATGCCGAGCTTCTTTTCGAGGCAGCGGACTTTGACGGCCGGGGACCGTTCGCAGAGGAACAGGCTCAGCCCGCGGCCGTCGACGATCTCCGGCTCACTTCGGGCGAGAACCAGAAGTACTTCCGCACAGCCGTTGGTGATAAACCGCTTGACGCCGTTGAGTCGCCACGTTCCGTCGGGCTCCTGCTCGGCCTTGAGGCGGACCGCCTGCAAGTCGCTCCCGGCGTCCGGCTCGGTGAGCACCATCGCTCCGGTCACTTCTCCGCTTGCGAATTTCGGCAGGTATTTGTCCTTGAGTTCGTCCGAAGCGAACGCGTAAATCGTATCGGCGATCCCTTGCAGGCCGAACATGTTCATAAACGAGCAGTCGGCACGGGCGATAATTTCCGTCGCCATGGTATAGATAAGAATCGGGCAGTTGAGTCCGCCGTACTTTCGCGGGATGGTGAACCCAAGCATGTCGGCCTGGTTGAGCCGGTCGAGATTTCGTTGAACGAGCGGGTTCAAGGTCACGGTCCCGTCGGCGACGTTGTGCGTGTTCCCTTCGGCATCGACCTGCTCGGCGCTCGGGGCGAGCGTTTCGGCGGCAATTTCCCCGACGATTTCGAGAATTTTACGGTAATTGTCGACCACATCCTCAAGCGAGTCCGGAATGTAATCGGCCGTTCCGTCGGGCGTGTCCCGTTCCTGAATTTCCGCGATTTCCCGCAGATTGAAATGATCGAACTGAAAAAGAATATCCTGATTGTCGAGAAAATAATTCGGCATGCTCGCTCGGTTCTTGTACGTTATTTGTCCTGTTTCGACCTCCGAAGGCTTGTTTTCAAGCCCGGCACGACGGTCGATACCCTTTGTTTCAGGGGGACATTATATCACAAGAGACCGGAAATCGCAACGGGAGAGTTGCATCCGAAACGAGGTTTGCAAAGTCGAAATTCCCGGATCATTCCGCCGGCGGTTCTTCGGATTCCGGCTTGAGATCCAATTTTTCGTCGAGATTCATCTCCAAAGGCATTTCCAACGGCGCGGTCGGGTCGATATCGATATCGATCGGACTTTTCGTTTCCGCCGGAGATTCTTTCGCGACAAGAGCGAAATAGTCATAAAACCGCTTCGCGGCATCACTCTGCAAATAGGCGAGTTTTTTCTTGGCGGATTGCGAATAAACCCCGTTCGGCCAACGGGTCACGATTTTTTCGTAACACTCCTTCGCACTGTCCAAATCCCCCTGTCCCGTCCGAACCGCCGCCAGCCCTTCGTGGGTCACGGCCATTCCAAAGGCAACCTGCTCCGCCAGATCGTTGTTATCCGAAACCATCCCTTCGGCGGCAAGGAAAAATCCGAGCGCTTTTTCCAATTTTCCCGGAGCTTCTTCCCGGTTGCTGAAAATCAGTTGACAACCTTCGGCCGAGAGAATTTCGCCGACGGACAATCGGATTCGGACGGCAACATCGCCGCTGGTGTATTTGTCCGTCAAAGCCTCCAATTTCTCCACATCGAAGGTATTCAAGTCCGGCAGATAGTCGCTCCAGGCTTTGGCCTGAGACATCCCCACATAATTTGTCCAGACCATGACAAGACAGATCACAACCAAAACAGTAATGATCGACCAATAAATGGCGTTTTGGTAGGGCGCGATTTTTTCAAAGGTTGAGGCAATCCATTTCGCCAGGTAATTTTCCGACAAATCGTGCCGACGCTCGCTTTTCATAGACGTGGTACTCCAAATGGGGGATGAGGAATCCGGGAGGTTTGATCCGGTATGTGGTCGGGCTTCAAAGCAAGCGGGCTCACGACAAACCGGATCGAAGCATAACAATATAAAGGAAACCCCCCGGGACTGCAAGGGCGACTCTTGTTGGGAAAGCAGGCCGTCAGGCCGTGGACAAGTTTCACGGAAAGGCACGAACCTTGAGGGGTTTTCCATCGTAGAAAAGCAAGACGCGAACAGGTTACATCCTTTTTTCACACACGGAGGTCCCCATGCCTGAAGCCGCTCCCCTCGAAATTTTCG
>JAVBQI010000039.1:0-6497 GCA_031549145.1 Thermoguttaceae bacterium
TTGTTGCGGGTTCATGGGCCATGGTTCACCTCCTTGTTTTGGCTTAAACAAGGTGTATCGTGGCCTTTTTTCGTTTTTATGTCATCGGCAATTTTCGTAAATTACGCATCTTCAACCCCTCAAAGTACGAAACGATCAGAAGAAGCAATCGGTTTCAGTTCTCGTGAGAAGAAAACCTGTTGTTTCTTGGCTGGTGTTCCATCGGGATAACGCACGGTTCCGATCACAGGAATACCGTTTTGGAGCGTAAAATTGATTTCTTGGGTTTCTTTGCTGAAATCAATAACAACCGATTCTGCAATGAGTGGCGTAGCATTACCCTGTTCATCTTTCATGTAAGCCTGCCCGACGGCACTGATTTGGCGAAAATCACCGGAGGATGGACAATTAGTATAATATTTTCCATTTTCATCCGTGGATGTCTCGACAATCATTGAGCCGGAAGCGAGAACCTTATCGCCTTCCTTGGAGAGCATAACATTAATGGTTTTGTACTTGATGGAAACTCCTTTTGCCGGTGTTCCGTTCGGCATCGACACTCGCCCGGTGATCATATTTTGGAAATACGGTTCTTTGCGAAGTGGTTCTTCTTCTGTGGTAGTCAATGTTTGACTGTCCTCTTGTTTGACAACAGGAGGTTTCATCTCATCTTTTGTTTTCTCGGCCGCCCGGGTCAACCCGAAGGCGGCGACGGTCAAAACCAGCAAAATGCCGAACGTAGCGTAAAAGAAATTCGTTTTTTTATGGTTGAGGATCATTTCAATTCTCCTTGCTATGGCGTGTTTCGGGAACAGACCGACCAGGCCGGGGAGGTGCTCGCGGGGCGAAAAAAGCGTCGCGAACGTGAGCACCGCCTCGCCGTAATCTTTTTGCGTCGTTCCGGTGGGATCATGCGAACCAATAATATGTAAAACGGCTGCATCACAGGCCAGTTCGCGGTCACGCTGCAGTCGCGATATCGCCAACCAGACGACGGGATTCGGCCAGTGAAGGACGCTCAACAGCACCGAGAGCCGAAGCACCAGCGGGTCGAACCGCTTCAGGTGAACCAGCTCATGTAGTATGACGAGTCGCAATTGCTTCGTATCAGGATTTAGAACGGCTTGTTCGGAAAGCAACACTTTCGGAAAAAACGTCCCCGTCGTTGCAGCTCCGATTCCATGTGACACCGCAAATAATCGGACCCGTCGCCGGATGCCGATTTGTCTGCGGCACGATTCGAACACGGCCAAAAGGTTCTCGTCCTCGACCGGTTTCCAGTAGCGGCTTTGACGGGACAATCGAATTTCGTCAAGTACATAACGAATGCCGAAAACGAGAGCTCCCGCAACCCAAATGGCAAGAATAATCTTCTTGGCATAAGCAAAAACGTGATCACGGTTGATAACGGCCGCTTTCTGTTTCACGGGAGTTGCGACGCTGGGAGGAACGATCTGTGTCACCGTATCAGGTTGAGACTCACGTTCCAACAGCGGCGTCTCTCGCGGGGCAACCGCTCCCTCACGGTCGCGACTCTGATTGACGACAACCGGATTGTGATTCGGCAAAACGCCCCACGACGTCGCCGGGAGAATCGGCAACGCCAACCGGAAAAGCACGATGCACCAGAGCAGGTACCGAAATCGTGGTGCAAGCCGTTCCCGAAAGAGTAATACGATCAAAAGAACGAGCATCGCAAGCAGCATCGATTGCCATGTCGCCGTGAGCAAAACTTGAAATATTGCATCAGTCATGGTTATTTCTTGAACTTGTCGAGTTGTTTTTTGAGTTCTTTGACCTGCTCCGGCGTCAGATCGCCATCCTGAACGAAATGGGCGAGCAATCGGGACGTGTCTCCGCCGAACACACGTTCCAAAAACGATCGGCTATGCACCGATTCGCATTCTTCCCGACTAAAGAGCGGTGTGTAAACGCTGTTGAGGTACTCCTTTTCCTTGCCGCGTTCCTTTTCGACATGCAAAATCCCTTTCTCGACGAGTCGGATTAAAAGCGTTCGAACGGTGTTCGGGCTCCAGCCGGTTTCCGGGACGACCTCGGCAATCACGTCGTTGGCCGAGATTCGTTGATGGTTCCAGACGACGTGCATGACTTTCCATTCCGCGTCGGTAATTTTCTGAACGGACATTTTGTCTCCTTTGAAGAATCAAGACAGAAATTTTTTACATCTGTAAAACATTTTACTTTACAGTTGTAAACAAGTCAAGACAAAAAAGAAAATATTCTTTAAAGATTTTGCGTGTTGCGGCTTTGAGAGTATTTCAAAAACCGAAAGAGTGGCGGCGTCTGCGTCGCTCGGCTAAACGGAGATTGGCGTTACTGTCGGACCTTTTCCCATTGTTTTTCCAATCGCGGGGCCGAGACCTTGAGGGCGGTGCCGAGCTTTTGGGCGAACAGCGAAACGCGATATTCCTCGATCATGTAACGGAACAAAAGCAGTTCCGGATCGACGATGCCGGAGGATTCGTGCAGTTCCAACCGCTCCCGGTACAGTGCTCCAAACTTCGCAAGCTCGGCCGTCGCGCTGCGGTCGGCCGACTCGCCGCCGCTTTTGAGTTTCTCGAACCGAACGGCGATCGCCTTGAGATAGCGGGGGTATTCCTTGAGCCAAGCCCAGGGCGTTTGTTGCAAAAAGCCGGGAGCCGTCAAATCTGCGAGCACCGACTTCGCGTCTCTCCAAGCGTAATCCAACTTCTGCGTCTTGTTCTTTTCAATCGCGAGTCGGGCTTCCTGATACGATTCGAACAGCGGCCCGACCAGTTTGGTCACTTCTTGGACGGCAATCCCGATCCGCTCTTTGCCTTGCTTCATTCTCGCGGCGAACTCGCTTTGCATTCGCGGGAGCGGCTTTTCGTCCGACTCCAAAGCCCGGAGAGCGATCAGTTCGGCGAGGGCGGTTTTAAGTTCGAATTCCGGCAGCGCTTGGGCATACATTTTCAGTTGCTCGATTCGCGGCACCCATTGAGCCTGCGTTTGCAGTTCCCTCGCCGATTTGAGATAGAACAGCCGCATTAGCCCGAGCCGGGTTTCGCGGTTGGCTCGATCCAACGAGTCGGACAGCCGGAACGAGACCGTTTTTCCCCGGTCGAACAGGGCCGGAAACGCCTTGATCGTGAGCGTTCCTCGCTTCAGTTCGACCGATTCGGGCAGTTCGCCGAAATTCCAATCGCTTAGCTCGTCCCGGTTCCAACGCGGGTCGTTGACCGAGGCGACCGATTCGGCCGCCTGAACGCCGAGTTCCTTGCGCAGCGGCTCCAACTCCCGCGACCGGGCGAGCACTTCGCCGTTTTCCGCGATCACGCGAATATTCATTTTCAAATCCTCGGGCAGCCGTTCCCGCTCGAAATCGGCCGGTTGGATTCGCCGGCCGAGCAGCCGACTCACGGACAGCGCGAGCTGCTCTTCCAAATTCCCTTCGCCGAACGCGAGCTTTTGGCTCAACGCTCGGGCGGTCTCCGGGATCGGGACCAGGTTTCGACGAACCTCTTTCGGCAATGCCCGAAGCAGGGCGGTGATCTTCTGCTCCAACAGGCCGGGGACCAACCAGCCGAGCCGCGTCGGCTCCAATTGCCGCAGCCCTTCGATCGGAACGGCGACCGTGAGCCCGTCGTCCGATTCGCCCGGGGCGAAGTTGTACTCGATCGGAATTTCCGTTCCGTCGAATGTCGTGAGCGTATCCGGAAACTGCTTCAAAACGTCCGGATCGACGTTCTCGTTGCAAAGATCGGACAGCGAGAAGCAGAGCGATTCCCGGACCGCTTTTGGGGCGGCGAAGCACCATTTTTCCAGCGTCTTTCGGTCGTACACCGTCTCGGGAATCCGCGATTGGTAAAACTCGTACCGCGCGAGCGGGCCGCGCAAAAGGTCGTGCTTGCGGAGTTTGTCCTGCAATTTTTTCGCTTCGTCAAGCATCAATCCGTTGAACTCGAAAAATTCGCATTTCGTGTCGAGTTCCCCTTCGACCAGGGCGTATTGCAGGAAAATTTCCCTCGCCGCTTTCGGGTCGATCGGCCCGAAGTTGATCCGCCGTTTCGCGGCGATCACAAGCCCGAAGAGGCTGACCCGTTCGTAGGCGTGTACGTAACCGGTCTCCCGGTTCCAATGCGGCTCCAAGTACGTCCGCTGAATCAAGTGCCCGGCGAGCGGCTCGATCCAATCGGGTTCGATCCGGGCGGCAGTTCGCAAAAACTTCCGCGTCGTTTCAAGCCGTTCGGCCGCGACGAGCCATTTGGGAGAGTGGGAAGTGGGAAGTGGGAAGTGCGAAGCAGGAGGAAGCTGTTGATTCTTGTTTCCTTCTTCCCACTTCCCACTTCCCACTTTCAACTTGCTCAAGCCGCTGCCGGGCCAAAGGACGCATTTGCCGCCGCCGGAAACGTCGTACTCGTTCCGACGTTCGTCCTTGTGCGCGATCCCCGAGAGAAAGCCGGTCAAAATCGAACGGTGTATTACATTGTAATCATCTTGTCGCGGTCCGAGTCGCAGCTTCGCTTCCCGAACCAACTGCAACAGTTGAATGTGTATGTCGGACCATTCCCGCATCCGGTTGAAGGAAAGGAAATTTTGAACGCACGCTTTACGGATTTTGGAATGTGAAAGCGTCTCTTTCAGCTCCTGGTAAAAGTCCCAGATTTTCAAGAACGCGAGAAAATCCGACCGGGGATCGAGAAATTTTTCGTGGGCTGCGTCCGCCTTCTCCTGCAAATCGCGGGGCCGTTCCCGAGGGTCTTGAATTTCGAGCACCGAAGCGATGATCAGCATTTCGCGCAGGCAGCTTTCGTTGTCGGCAGCGAGGATCATCCGGCCGATTCGCGGGTCGACCGGCAGCCGGCTCAACTTCCGGCCGATTTCGGTCAACTCGTTGTTCGAATCGAGCGCTCCGAGTTCGAAAAGCGTTTTGTAGCCGTCTTGAATCGCGGCGTGTCTCGGCGGGTCGAGAAACGGGAACGATTCGATCGCGCCGAGTTTGAGCGATTTCGTTTGAAGGATCACCGAAGCGAGATTGGTCCGTTGAATTTCCGGCGTCGTATATCGCTCTCGGCCTTCGAAATCTTCGTTACTGTAAAGCCGGATACAAACTCCGGGCCCGATCCGACCGCAACGCCCGGCCCGCTGGTCGGCCGAGGCCCGGGAAATCGCTTCGATCGGGAGTCGCTGCATCCGCGACCGGGCCGAATACCGGCTGATTCGGGCAGTCCCCTCGTCGATCACGAAACGGATGCCTGGAACCGTGAGCGAGGATTCGGCGACGTTCGTCGCGATCACGATCCGGCGGTGCGGGTTGAGCTTGAACACCTTTTGCTGCTGGGCGACCGACAAGCGGGCATAAAGCGGCAGTATCTCGGTTTTGCGGGCCGCATCGTCCCCCGGAATCGGGTGATTGCGGAGCAGCTTGGCCGTTTCGAGAATGTCGCGCTCCGTCGGCATAAAGATGAGCATGTCGCCGCGACCTGAGCGGGCGAGTTCGTCGACCGCGTTGATCAAGGCCCGCTCTTCGTCCGGTTCCTCATCGTCGGTGTCCGAGCCGTATTCGTCGACCGGGCGATACCGTATCTCGATCGGGTAGGTCCGGCCGGAGACCTCGACGACGGGGGCGGGGCCGGTCGCCGTCCCGAAATGTTCGGCGAACCGTTTCGCGTCGATTGTCGCCGAAGTGATGATCAGCTTGAGGTCGCGGCGTTTGGTGAGCAGTCGCTTCATCAACCCGAGCAGGAAGTCGATGTTGAGCGAACGCTCATGGGCTTCGTCGATGATGATCGTGTCGTACTGGTCGAAAAACCGGTCGGTCTGCGATTCGGCCAACAGGATGCCGTCGGTCATCAATTTGACGAGCGTGTTCGGGCCGGTTGCGTCGGCGAAGCGGACCTTGTATCCGACGGCCTGGCCGAGCGGAGAGCGAAGCTCTTCGGCGATTCGGGCGGCGACCGATCGGGCGGCGATCCGACGCGGTTGGGTGTGCCCGATCGCTCCGAAAACGCCCCGGCCGAGTTCGAGGCAGATTTTCGGCAGTTGCGTCGATTTGCCGGACCCGGTCTCCCCGCAAACGACGACGACCTGGTGCTCGCGGATCAGATTCGCGATTTCCTCTTTCCGCTGGACGATCGACAATTCGGCGTCGTATTCGAGACGCGGCTTTTGCCGACGACGCTGTTCGACCCGGGCTTTGGACTTTTCGATTTCCGCTTTAAGAACGTCCAGCTTTTCGGCCTTGAACAGCGACCGCAGTCGATGTCGGTCCGACAACAGGCAGCCGTCCAGGTCTTTTTGAAATCGGGGAAAGAGAGACATTGTGTGCGAAAAATTCCGTCGTCCGAATCGTCGGTCATTCTTTTGACGGCACTTGGAAGACTATTGAGAAGGCAGTATTAGCCTTGTTGCCGAGCTTCGAAAAAACGAATCAGAGCCGCGGGGCGGAAGGACCGGGGGGGTAGGGGGCACCCCCGGCAGAAGGGCGGGGGGGAGGACCCAAAAGGTCGGGATTTTTTGATAGAGAGGCCGCAAGA
>JAVBQI010000223.1:0-5792 GCA_031549145.1 Thermoguttaceae bacterium
TCAGCGCGGGGGGATAAAAATTGTGCGTAAAATATCCCCCCGCGCTGACGCTTGGGGCTAGTAAGGATGAGGATTACGGATATTATTTACGGATCAAACATTGAAGTTTTATGGATTTCGTCGCCGATCTGATCGTGATCATTCTCGCCGGGCTGCTCGGTGGGCTGGTCGCGAAAGTGCTGAAACAACCGCTGATCCTCGGCTATATCGTCGCGGGGATCATCGTCGGCCCGAACACCGCCGGTTACAATGTGACCCAGGTCGATCAGATCAACATTCTCGCGGAAATCGGCGTCGCCCTACTGCTCTTTTCCCTCGGCATCGAATTTTCGCTCGAGGAACTCAAGCCGATCCGTAAAATCGCCGGTTTCGGGGCATTGATTCAAGTCGCCCTCACGCTTTTGTTTGGTTACTTCCTGGGAAAAGCGGTCGGCTGGAGCAACCTCGCGAGCTTCTGCCTTGCGATTTCGATCATCTCCTCCAGCACGGCGGTCATTCTCAAATCGCTTGTTACGACCGGGCACGTCACCTCCCTGTCCGGCCGAGTCATGCTCGGAATGTCGATCGTTCAGGACATTATGGTCCTGCCGCTGATGATCGTGCTGATCGGCCTCAAAAACGTCGGGGACGGCTCCCAACTCGGCTTCCTCCAACCGATCGGCATGGTCGTGCTTTTCGTCGGGATCATGGTCCTGATCGGGAGCCGTATCATCCCGAAAATTTTGCATTACATCGCCGCTTGGGGCTCGCAGGAAATTTTTCTGCTGACCGTCGTCGCGATCAGCCTCGGGGTCGGCTACGTTTCTTTCAAGCTCGGGCTTTCCCTTTCATTCGGGGCGTTCGTCGCCGGATTGGTGCTCGCCGGTTCCGATTACGGCAACAAGGCCTTGAGCGAGATGATACCGCTCCGCGACATGTTCGGGCTGCTCTTTTTCGTTTCCGTCGGGATGCTGCTCGATCCGATGTTCATTGTCCAACATTTCGGGACGATCCTTCTCCTCGGACTCGTCGCCTGTCTGGGCCGGGGGATCATCCTTTCGATCCTGACCTGGAGTTTCGGGTACCGTAACATCATCCCGATCGCAGCCCTGCTCGGAATGCTGCCGATCTCTGAAATCGGGTTTATCGTCATCAGTTCCGCCCTGCAGCATCAGATTATCGACAAGGAGGTGTATTCCTACATCTTGAACATGATCGTCCTTTCGATGCTGATCGGTCCGCCGATCTCGATTTTTACGGGACCGATTTACATTTGGTCGCAACGCCTTTTCAAACGCAACCGACACGAAACGATCACGATCAGCGAGACCCGGCCGCGGGATCATGTCGTGATCGCCGGCGGGCGGTATTTGGCGCGGTTTATCGGCCGGGCCTTGGAATTGTTGAATGTTCCCTATGTGATTATCGAGCCGAACCACCAACTGTTCGTCTTCGCCCAGTTGGAGAAACTCAACGTGATTTTCGGCGAGCCGCACCAGCGTTTAATCCAACAGGCGGCCGGAGTCGAGGATGCCCGGATCGTGCTGATTACGGCCAAGTCCCGGGCGAGTATTCGCGGCATCGTCGAAACGGCGAGGGACATCCGGCCGGACGCCCGGTTCGTCGTTCAATACGAAGGGTACGACGGAGCGGAACTTCTTGAGGAGCTCGGCATCGAAAAGATCGTGCAGCCGGAATACGAGGTTGGAATCGAGATGCTGCGTCGCTCTCTCGTCGCCCTCAAAATCCCGGGCGGCGAAACGGAAGAGCAGCTCGACCGAATCCGCGAACGACTGTTGCACAAAAGAGTCCGGGAAACGGGAAATCAGGAATAACCTCGGGTTTTCCTACTTCCGCAAGCTGCACGAACCGGATTTGACCGAACAGGACGCCCCGGGATTTCCTCCGGCACGGTTCCAAGGCATTTTCGCGAGAAGCAGGCCCATGCCGCAGGTGTTCGTCAGTCCCGCGAAAACCAGCCCCGCCCCGACAAACGCGGAAAGCGCGATCCAATACGGATGCACGAAAAATCCGAGCAAAGCGCCGATCAGGACGAGCGAACCGGCGGCGATCCGAACTTGGCGTTCCAGGGAAATGACCTTGTGATCGCGAACAATGGGCAATCCGGCCTCGACCCAGGCGAGCGTGCCCCCTTCGACGTTGACGACATCGGCAAAGCCGGCGGCGACCATCCGTTCGCAGGCTTGGGCCGCGCGACCGCCGCTTCGGCAGATCATGTAAACCGGCGTCCCTTTCGAGCCGGGTTCCGTGAGCAGTTTTTCCGGCGTCAAGGTGTCGAGCGGCACGTTTCGAGCCCCGACGGCATGTACCTCCCGAAATTCGACGGGCGTACGCACATCGATCAGTTCGATCGCGGTTCCGGCTCGCAGTTTATCGTACAGTTCTTTCGGCGTGATTGTTGTTGAACTCATGGGAGCCCTCCTTTTTCGCTATTTTACGCATCAGACAACCTTAAGGCAAGAAGAAAAGTCGGCAAATCTGTTTCGTCAAACAAGTATCTCCAAAGAGAGCCGCGACCTACGGTCGCGAAATACGTTGTCGATCTTGACACTTCGCGACCGCAGGTCGCGGCTCATTGTTCGCGTTTGCCAAAAGACTGTTGTTGCGTTTTTCGTTTTTGCGATTAAGTTGAAATTCAATTTTTTTTGGGAACAATTGCACGGTTTTATCCTTACAACCCGCAAAAATCTCTCAGTTTTACGCCAAAGAAACCGCGAGTTTGGCGAAAAGAGGAATTTTTCCGCTTGTTTTTATTTCGTGCGACGTTTCTAATGATATAGTTGCGTTGTTTTCCCCTCCCCCTTTCTTACCCCGCCGACGGTGCCAAGCTCGACATTTTCCCCCACGATTTTCGGACCCTCCAACCTGGTCGAATTGGTTCGATACCGGGCTGCCGCGCAGCCGGACGATCTCGCCTTCGTTTATCTCGCGAACGGGGTCGACGACGAAATTCCGCTCACGAACGAGGAACTGGACCGCAAGGCCCGGGAAATCGGCGCCTGGTTGCAATCGCAAAACATGCTCGGCGAACGGGTTTTGCTCCTTTACCCGCCCGGTCTCGATTTTATTACGGCCTTTTTCGGCTGTCTGTACGCCGGAGCGATCGCCGTCCCGGTGTACCCGCCGCGAAAAAATCGTTCAATGTTGCGGATCCAAGCCGTCGCCCAAAGCGCCGAAGCGAAAATCGCCCTCACAACCGAAGATACGCTCGTTCGCGTCCATAATTTTATTGAAGACGCTCCCGATCTCAAGAATATTCTTTGGCTCGCGACCGATTCTCTGCAGCCCGGTTTCGAGGAAAAGTGGTTTTTTCCCGACATCGACGAGAAATCGCTCGCTTTCCTTCAATACACGTCCGGCTCGACGGGGGCGCCCAAAGGGGTGATCCTTTCCCACGGCAATCTGATACATAATTCGCGGCTGATTCAACTCGGGTTCGAACACACCCGGCATGACCTCGGCGTGTTTTGGCTCCCGAGTTATCACGATATGGGGCTGATCGGCGGCATTTTGCAGCCGATTTTTTGCGGCCGGACGAACGTGCTGATGTCCCCGTTATCCTTTTTGCAGAAGGCGTACCGTTGGCTCGCGGCGATTACGCGATACCGGGGAACGACGAGCGGGGGACCGAATTTCGCCTATGACCTCTGTGTTCGGCAAATCAAGGATGAGCAGCTTGATGAGCTTGATCTCAGTTCCTGGAAGGTCGCCTTCAACGGAGCGGAGCCGGTTCAAGCCGAAACCATGGAAGCCTTTGCCCGCAAATTCGAACGTTGCGGCTTCAAATACGAGGCCTTTTACCCTTGTTACGGTCTCGCCGAAGCAACCTTGATCGTATCGGGCGGCTATGTTTCCGACCCGCCGATCGTCCGTTCGTTCGATTCCGATGCCTTGGCCGTCGGCAAGGCGGTCGAGGTCGAACCGATTGACGGGAATGCCCGGCGACTCGTTTCGAGCGGCCGGAATTTTATCGACCAGACGGTTAAAATCGTTAACCCGGAAACCTCGCTCGAATGCCCGGACGAAACAGTCGGGGAGATTTGGGTCAAAGGCCCGAGCATTGCCCAGGGATACTGGAATGCCGCGGACACGACGGAAACCGTTTTCCGGGCGAAAATCCGCAACAACGGACTCGATTCGTACATGCGGACGGGCGATCTCGGCTTTTTGGTCGAAGGGGAATTGTTCGTAACCGGCCGGATCAAGGATTTGATCATCATTCGCGGGGTCAACGTCTATCCGCAAGACATTGAAGCGACGGTCCAAAAGTCCGACCCGAACCTGCGGGTCAACTGCGGCGGAGCCGTAATGATCAGCGACGGACTTTCGGAACGGCTGGTGATCGTTCAAGAGGTCGAACGCCGTTTCAAGGGGGATTTGGCGCCGATTTTCGAGGAGGTTCGTCGGACCGTTTCGCTCGAACACGAAATCGCCGTCGCCTCGATCGTCCTGGTCAAATCGGGCAGCATTCCGAAAACTTCGAGCGGAAAAATTCAACGACACGCTTGTCGACAAGGTTTCCTCGACGGGACGCTCGCCGTGATCGAATACTGGAATGCGTTCAATTCCCCGATCGCTTTTGCTCCCGCCGCTTCCGGCGAAACGGACGAGACCGACCCGGGCGAGAACGCCCCGGCAAAGGCCGAGGAACCGCCGCAAATTCTGCAAGTTCCGGCCCCCTCGGCGTCCGAGTCCAACCCGCCGCAACCGCTTGAACCGGTGTTGAAAAAATCGGAAAGCGTTCAGCAGCCGGAAACCCGGTCGCCGGACCATTCCTTCGCCGAGTCGCTTCGGAAAGAAAAGGAAGAGGCAGAAAAGCAACAGTTCGTGGGAACCGTTTCCCGGACCGATTTGCTCCCCGCCGCTCGCAAAACGACCGAAAAGGCCTCGCTCGAGAATCGCGAGGAGGTGACCGCCGTCGTTCTCGAAGAAGTAAGGAACGTTGCGAAAGAACGAGCGGCCGGATTGACTTTGGAAACGGATATTACCGAATTGGGATTGGATTCGCTCGAAAGAATGGAAATTCTCGCCTCGCTCGAAGACCGTTTCGGAGGCCAGTTTCCGGAGCAGGTCTTGCCGGAACTTTTTACCGCTCGGCAAGTGGTCGACGCCGTCGTCCGATATCTCGGGGCGGGGCCGAAACCGCAGTCGCGAACCGTGCAAACCGCGGGCGGGGAGATCGCCGAAGATCGTTACGTTTTCTCACAATTTCCGGAATACCAAAAACTCAAAGGGGGGCTCGATTTGATTCGGACCCTCGGGCTGAACCACTTTTTCGACGTACACGAAGGGATCACGAACGACCGGACGATGATCGGCGGAAAAGAATACATCAACTTTTCCAGTTACAATTATGTCAACACCTCCGGCGATCCCGACGTCGTCAAAGCGGCGCAGGACGCTTGTGCGAAATTCGGGACAAGCGTCTCCGCTTCGCGAATGGTGTCCGGAGAAAAGCCGCTGCATCGCGAATTGGAGCAGGAAATTTCCCGGTTCCTCGGCACGGAAGATACGATCGTGCTGGTGAGCGGACATGCGACGAACGAGTCGGTGATCGGGCATCTTCTCGGGGCGGAGGATATGATTTTGCACGATTCGCTCGCCCATAACAGCATCGTGCAAGGGGCGATTCTGTCCGGTGCCCGACGACGACCGTTCCCGCACAACGATTGGGAGGCGGCCGATTGGATCCTCAAAAAGCATCGCGGGGAATACCGTCGGGTGATGATGATTATCGAAGGGGTCTATAGTATGGACGGCGATTACCCCGAGCTGCCGAAGTTTATTGATAT
>JAVBQI010000023.1:0-30700 GCA_031549145.1 Thermoguttaceae bacterium
TCTTCGGCGGTCAGCGTTAGCTTGTACAGTCTTCTCATTTCACCTCCTTGTCGTTGAAGTTCCTGCCAACGACAAAGAAGATACCCTTTTTCAACTTTCAGCAAAGATCAATTTGGCAACCTCAGGCTTGGCCGGCTGCTATACGACTTCTCTCTCAAAAAATCAATATTAGTACAGGTAGTTTCATAACCCATTTTTTCGATTTTTGACCCTTGAAATCCCAGTGTCAAAATGAACGAAATAGGGTTATGAAACTAGCTCTAATAAAAGTTTTTTCAAAAAACGTAAGTAAAGCATTTTTGGTTGGAAATGTTTTTCGCCCGAAAGCCCGGTGGGGATCAGTCGATTGACCTTTGGTCGGAAACGGTTAAAATAGTTTTTTTATTGCAACGTCCGCATAGGTATCCAAACACTATTATGTCCAAATCTTTGCTTTCCGGAAATGAAGCGATCGCCCGCGGCGCTTGGGAATCGGGTGTCACCCTCGCGGCCGGGTATCCCGGAACCCCTTCGACCGAAATCCTCGAAAACGTCGCCGCTCATTACAAAAACGACATCTACTGCGAATGGGCTCCGAACGAAAAGGTCGGGTTCGAAGTCGCGGCTGGAGCCGCCCTCGCCGGGGCCCGGGTGATCACGACCATGAAACATGTCGGCCTCAACGTCGCCGCCGACCCGTTAATGACGCTCGCCTACATCGGGACCGTCGGCGGGTTCCTCGCGATCGTCGCCGACGATCCCGGCATGCACTCCTCGCAAAACGAGCAGGACACCCGGCGGTTCGCCCAATTCGCGAAAGTGCCCGTCCTCGAACCGGCCGATTCCGAAGAGGCGAAAGAGTTCGTCCGTTACGGCATTGAAATTTCCGAGCAGTTTCAAACTCCGGTCATTTTGAGGAGCACGACCCGGATCTCGCATTCCCGCGGTCTGGTCGAGTTGCTGGACCGCCAAAAATCGCCTCGGGCGGTCGGTTTCGTCAAAGACCCGCCGAAATACGTTCCGATCCCGGCCTGGGCGAGACCGATGCGGCTCCGGTTGGAAGAGAAACTCAAGGAAATGCGGCTCGCCGCCGCGAAATCGCCGCTCAACCGCGTCGAAAAGGGGGACAAATCGCTCGGGATCATCACCTCCGGCATCGCTTACCAATACGTCAAGGAAGTCTTTCCCGAGGCCTCGGTCCTGAAACTCGGCTGGTCGTTCCCGTTCCCGGACGAATTGATCCGCGAGTTCGCGGGGAGCGTCGACAGGCTGCTCATCGTCGAAGAACTCGAAGATTTTATCGAAGAGCACGTCCGGTCGCTCGGCATTCCCTGCATTGGCAAGGAATTCGTGCCGAATATCGGAGAACTCTCGCCGGAGATTTTACGAAGTGTGAAGTGGGAAGTGGGAAGTGGGAAGAAGGAAGAAACGTCTTCTTCTCCCGCTTCTCAACCCTCACTTCCCGCTTCCCACTCCCCACTTCCCACTCTCCCCGGCCGGCCGCCGGTGCTTTGTCCGGGCTGTCCGCATCGGGGGATTTTTTACGCGCTCGGGAAATTCGACGTCGTCGTAACCGGGGACATCGGCTGCTACAGTCTCGGAGTGTTGCCGCCGCTCTCGCGATTGGATACGATCCTTTGCATGGGCGGAGGCGTTTCCCTCGCTCATGGTATGGACAAGGCCGGAAACCCGAAAAAGGTCGTCGGCATCGTCGGGGATTCGACGTTTTTTCATTCCGGAATCACCGGGCTGTTGGACATCGCTTATAACAAAGGGGAGTCGACGATTATCGTCGTCGACAACCGGATCACGGCAATGACCGGGCACCAGGAGAATCCCGGCTCGGGCAGCACGCTCATGGGTGAGCCGACGGCGGCCGTTTCAATCGAGGAGATCGGCAAGGCGGTCGGCGTCAAAAACACGGTCGTGGTCGATCCTCGCAACGTCAAGGAAACGATCAAGGTCCTGAAAGAAGCGATCAACTCGCCGGAACCGTGGTTGATCGTCTCGAAATCCCCCTGCCCGCTGCACCTCCGCAAGCCGGTCGGGCCGCCGCTCGCCGTCGATTTTGAAAAATGCAAACGCTGCGGACTGTGCCTGAAACTCGGCTGTCCCGGCATCGAAAAGGAAGGGGACCAGGTTCGGGTCAACCCGTTGCTTTGTGCCGGTTGCGAAATGTGCAAAAACCTCTGCCCGGTGCAAGCGATCGACGAATTGTAGGCAGCGGCTTTAGCTGCTTGGCGGATAAGTTTCCGTATTGTCCGGTACAGAATTATCAGGTTGACCTTCGACAAAAATCAGGCCGTCATTTCGACTGGAGCGAAGCGTAAGGAGAAATCTCATCCTCGCGAACGGGGTTGAATTCCTACGCTTTCGGCGAGGGTGAGATTTCTCGCTTCGCTCGAAATGACGATTCGGTTGATTAAGATTAATTGAGAATCGCCGACTCTTCAATATTTTTGAATCCCTGAAATGTTTTCCCGGCGTCAACGTCTCAACAATATCAGCCTTTCATTTTTCGTCGCAAGTCCCATGATAAGAAAACTTATTTCAACTCAGATCGGTTTGTTTTTGATTCTTGCCACGTTTTCTACGAGCGTTCTCGCGCAGGAGCGGGAAAATTGGCCCCGTTTTCGCGGTCCCAACGGACAGGGAATCTCAAGCGCGACCGGCTTGCCCGTCGCTTGGGGGCCGGAAGAGAATATCGCCTGGAAAACCGAAATTCCCGGCTTTGCCTGGTCCTCTCCCATCGTGTGGGGGGATCGTATTTTCCTCACGACGGCGACGGACGAAGGGAAAGAGTGCCGCGTTCTCGCCGTTGACCGGAAAACGGGCGACATCCTTTGGGACAAACTCGTTTTTACCCAAGAGCCGCGATTCAAGCACGAAAAAAACACGCACGCGACCTCGACGCCGACGACCGACGGCAAGGCCGTGTATGCCGTCTTTTCAAGCGGCGGCTTCGTCGCGATTGATTTCGAGGGGAACATCCTTTGGACCAACCAAGACCTGCACTTTTATTCCCAGCACGGGTTCGGGGCCTCGCCGATCCTGTACGAGGATCTTTTGATCACGCCGATCAACCCGAGCAATACGGAAGAGCCGAAACGGCTCGGTTGGCAAATTCCGTGGGACCAGTCGTATCTTCTCGCTCTTGATAAGAACACCGGCAAAGAGCGTTGGCGGGGCAAACGCGGCATGTCCCGAATCGCTCATGTAACCCCGGTTGTTGTTGCGATCGACGGCAAGGATCAGATCATTTCTCCGGCCGGGGACGTGATCCAGGGGTTCGAACCGAAGAACGGCGAGCTGATCTGGACCGTGTTCAGCCAAGGGGAAGGGGTTGTTCCCTCTCCGGCGGTCGGCGACGGCCTGATTTATACGGCTTCGGGATTCGAGGCGACGACCTTGCGAACGGTCCGACCGAACGGTCAAGGTGATTGCACCGAAACGCATATCGCCTGGGAGCAAAAACGGAACACCCCGAGTATGGCCTCGCTGCTGTACGTCAAGCCGTGTCTTTATTCGGCGATCGACGCCGGCACGTTTACCGCCTATGATGCGGCGAGCGGGGAGCCTCTTTGGCAGAAACGGCTCGGCGGGGCGCTCAATCCCTCGCCGCTTTACGCGGACGGAAAAATCTATGTTCTTTCCGAGCAGGGAACGACGACCGTGCTGCAATTGGCGACCGATCCGAAAGAGGAGGCGAAGATCATCGCGAAAAACGAACTGGACGAACACGCCCTCGCCTCGATCGTGGTCGCCGGACAGCAGCTCCTCATCCGGACGGACCAGCATTTGTGGTGCATCGGGAAGTAGGCAATGATGAACTCGAACATACGAGCCGGGACCCGCGGTCCCGACTGTCTGCCTCACGATTTAAAAATAAAACAACTCGAATCGAGGCAGTCGGGGGCACAGCCTATTGTGTGTTACCGCCAATCGTTTTAATTCCAATTCCCGATGTCGTCGTCGGTTCCGTCGATCTGGTCGGGGCCGTTGGACCAAAGGTCGTATTTTCCCTGGTTTTTCGTGCCGGGAAAAGCGTAATTGTAAGGCTGCCCCCACGGATCGACGCGGGCCGCCTTCGCTTCGATGTACGGGCCGTCCCATTTCGCGGGGTCGATATTGCCCGGCGGGTTCAAAAGGGAGTCCAGCCCTTCGCTGGTCGTTGGATAATGCCCGATGTCGAGGTTATATTTTTCAAGAGCCGGAGCGAGAGAATCGACGAAAATTTTGGCCTGACTCTTTCGCGCCCGCTCGATATAGGTTTGGTAGGACAAAACGGCCGCCCCGGCCATGATCATGAGGATAAAGAGGACGATCATGACCTCGATCAACGTAAAACCGGCTCGTTTTCTCGTCTTGTTGTTTTCTCGCATAATAATGTTTTGAAAGGAAAAATGGTGAAACGACCACCTTTTTCAGGAATCAATCACGATCTTCAGGAAAATTGCGAATCAGGCAGCAGCCGGAAGCGTCAGCGCCCGGTTGTCCAATACGGAAACGGGAGGCCAACCCGGCGCTTACGCTTCGGGCTGCTGTTTGCCGCGTTCGATTTCTTACGTAAAGATCATTCACCTCCAGTATAGAGGAAAGTTCCGCGAAAAAAAGGGAGCGGAAACCCTTATTGACGCTCATCGACCCATTCGACCCTCGCCGGGTCAGTAACCCATCGCACAGCCGTCCTTGCGGCTGTCGGAGGCCCCGAAATAGACGCCCCGTTTCGCGTCGTGCATGATCGCCTGATACCCGCCGTACGAGCCACCGTAATCGAAACCGACCTTGTGCCCCATGTCGATCAGACGTCGTTGCACTTCGGGCGAAAAACCGTTTTCGAGCACCACGGTCCCGCCGCCGCCGCGAACCTCACCCTGCGGCGTCGAGGAGCCGGTATGGTTGATTCGCGGGGCATCCCCCGCTTCTTGCAGGTTCATACCGAAATCGATGATGTTGAGCACCATCTGCACATGTCCGAGCGGTTGGAAATCCCCCCCCATCACCCCCAGGGTCATAAACGGCTTGCCGTCCTTGGTGATGAACGCCGGAATAATCGTATGAAACGGCCGCTTTCCCGGGAGCAATGCGTTGGCGTGATTTTCGTCCAACGAGAACAGCTCCCCGCGATCCTGGAGCATGAACCCGAGCCCCGGCGGGACCATGCCGCTCCCCATGCCGTAAAAATTGCTTTGAATGAACGAGACCATGTTGCCGTCTTTATCGGCCGCCGTCAGATAAACGGTGTTGTCGGTCGCCGCGATCACCCCCGCCTTCGGTCCGCGCGAGGCCCGGTTGTCGTCGATCTCCGTCCGCCGCTTTTTCGCGTAATCCTTGCTGATGAGTTCCTTGACCGGCACGTTGGTAAACCGCATGTCGGCATAATACTTCGCCCGATCTTCGAACGCCAGTTTCTTCGCCTCGACGAAGGCGTGGATGTGTTCCGCCGAGCCGAAACCGAACGATTTCATATCGTACTGCTCCAAAATGTTGAGCATTTGCAGGGCGGCGATTCCCTGGCCGTTGGGGGGAAGTTCCCAAACGTCGTAACCGCGATAATTCGTGCCGACCGGCTCGATCCATTCGGCGGCGTAGGCGGCCATATCCTCGTAAGTCAGGAACCCGCCCTGCGATTGCATAAAATCGCCGATCGTTCGGGCGATGCTCCCTTTGTAAAATTCGTCGCGTCCCTTTTCGGCGAGCAGCGAGAGCGTTTTCGCGAGCATCGGGTTGCGAAAAACGTCACCCTTTTTCCAAACCTCACCGTTCGGGGCGTAGGTTTCCTTGACGTTCGGGTAATCCTTCGAATAAAATTCGATATCTTCCTGCAAGTTCGGCGTGATGATTTGCGTGAGCGGGAACCCATTGTTCGCGTAATCAATCGTCGGTCGCAGGATTTCGCTCATCGGCAAGACGCCGAATTTTTTATGCAATTCGAACCAACCGTCGACGCAGCCCGGGACGATAACCGGGTACGGCCCGAATTTCGGCATCCGGGTTACCCCTTTTTCCTTGAGCTTGGCGATGGTCATACTTTTCGGGGCCGGGCCGCTGGAGTTGAGGCCGTACAGCTTTTGCGTTTTGGCGTCCCAGACGATCGCGAAGAGGTCCCCGCCGATCCCGCAGCCGGTTGCTTCCATGAGCCCGAGGGCGGCGTTGACGGCGATCGCGGCATCGGCCGCCGAGCCCCCTTTTTTCAACACATCGACCCCGATTTGCGTCGCGAGCGGGTGCGAGGAGCAGACCATCCCATTTTGGGCGATCACCTCGCTCCGAGTCGACCACGGCTTGCCGTCCCGCCGGTCCTGGGCGAAGGGCGTTGTTGCAAAAAGAAGAATCAGGAGAAAAAGGAAAGTTTTTTTCATGGTTTTGCCGTTTTCCCGGGTTTGAATAACTTAACGTAAAAGAATGTCGGCCGTTCTGATCCAAAGACGGAACTCATGTACGAAATATTACAGCCTGTACCGCGAATTTTTCGATCATTATGCTTGCGTCTTTGCTTGATCGTCGTCGATGTTCGCCCCTTCTCCCGGTCGAAAAAACAAAACATTGAGCATCTGAGCGGGAATCCAACGAAAATCGGTATCAGCCGTAAGAATCGTCAAACCATAAACTTTCGCCGTCGCCGCGAGCCAAAGATCGTTTTGGCCGATCCCTTTTCCGTGTGACATCGCTTCGACATAGAATTCGGTATAGGCAAGAACGATTTCGGTATCAAGAGTGTCGATAATGTAGACGTTCTCAAGAAGCCGGTAGAGTTGTTGCAGCCTCGCATCTCCCCAATGATTGTACCGCGCGATCGCCAGGATTTCCGCGACGGTAACGACGGAAAGATAGACGTTTTCGCCTCGTTCGGAAAGTTTGAAATGAGTCTCGATGCGACGGCCGTCGGCGTTCCCTCGCAAATAGGGAAGCAGAACACTCGCATCGACCAGGAGAGGCGCATCCGTCATTCCCCGCCTCGCTCTTTATTTCTCATCGACCTCAGATCGTCTACAAAACGGTCATACTCGTTTTCATCTTTTTCGCCGGGCCATTGGGCAAAGATTGTCCCGATCCCCTTTTTATGAGGCTGGCATTTGCGCAAACGGTCCCGTTTTTCTTCCTGATTTTTTTCCATATTCGGTTTTCCCGCGTACAAATCGTACTTTGGGTTTTCACGAAATGTCGTTTTTTTCGTTCCCATTTTTCCTCCTCTTCGAAACTCAATATCAAAAACGACCGTTAATCAACCAAGTAAGATATTGGACAGCAACAAAACGAGCCGGGACCTGCGGTCCCGGGCACGTTCACGACGAGAAACGCGTCGATTCGAATCGACGCAAGCCGGGACCGCAGGTCCCGGCTCGTTGTTCGTTACCCGTCGCGAGGGCAATCTATTTCCGGATCACCTCGTAATACCCCAACCCTTCGCCGGGGAGATGCACCTTGTAACGGCCGCGGTCGTCGGGCAAGGTCGGCGGGTTCGACTGCATCGTGTAACCGTCAGGCGAGAGCGAGACGTCGGAATTCATCATCTCGTCCCAGGTGATCTTCTTGCCGGTATAACAGACTTCCCGGCCGAGGATCCCCAGCATCGTGCTCTTGCACATGTAATCGGAATCGTCGATCACCTTTCCGTCGCGGATCGCTCCGAACAACGCCTCGTGTTCGAGCCGGTACATGTCCGAAGGAACCTTTTTCTGCTGGTAGGGGTTCTGACCGGTGATGATCCCCTTGAGAATCGTCGCGTGCCCGAGCGAGCCGGCAAAATAATCTTCCGTGTCGTTGAAGCAGTTGTTCTGCTGCCGGCAAAACGCCTGGATCGACCGGCCGTCGGCGTATTCGTAAACCACGCTCATCGAATCGTAAATGTCGCCGTATTCCGGCTGCTCGGTCCGGATCATCCGCGCGCCCAGCCCGTAGGCGGAAACCGGCGGCTCGTCCTTGAAAGCCCAAAGCCCTTTGTCGAGCGAATGAATGTGCTGCTCGGTGTTGAAATCGCCCGAGAGCCAGGCGAAATTGTACCAGTTGCGAACCTGGTACATCATTTCCGTGTCCCCTTCGAGCCGGGGGCGAGTCCAGAGTTTGCTCGTCAGGTACGTTTCCCGGACGGTCCGGACTTCGCCGATCGCCCCATCGTGCACTCGCTTCATCATGTCCTTGACGTTCAGGTCGTAACGCCAGCAAAGTCCCGAAACGAGGTTGAGGTTTTTCTCTTTCGCCATTTTCGCGGATTCGAGGACGCTTCGGATCCCGGGGGCATCGACGGCGACCGGTTTCTCGCAGAAGACGTGCTTGCCGGCCTCGACGGCGGCCCGGAGCGACCGGGGTCGGAACTGCGGCGTTTCGCAGAGCAGAACGACATCGCAAAGTTCGATCACCTTTTTGTAGGCGTCCAGCCCGAAAAAGATATTTTCCTTGGCGAGCGGAGCACGGTCTTCGAACTCGTTTTTCAATTGTTCGGCGGCGACGTTGGCGTTGTGTTCGAACGCATCGGCGACGGCGACGAGCTTCGTGTTCGGATCGGCGTCGAGCGCGTTTTTGGCGGCCCCGCGACCGCGACCGCCGCAACCGATCAGGCCGACCTTGAGCGTGTTGTTTTCGGCGGCATGGGCGAACCGCATCGAGTTAAGACCGTAAAGAGCCGCTCCGGAAAGAGCGCCGATTTTCAGGAAATCCCGTCGGGAAGGAACGCCGTGATTTTTCATTTTATGAACCTCTGGGGTTATTATGGGAAACGAAAAGAGACTATCAAACGGCCTATTCTAACAAATTGAAAATCCGATTGCAACTTGAGCGCAAGACGAGTGTACGCCATTTTTTTACTAGCCCCCAGCATCAGCGCGGGGGGATTATGAGCAGATTAGCGGTCAGCGGCTTAGCAGCTTAGAAGACTGTTTTTGAAGCCGCTATCCGCTATCCACTCAAATACTCCCCCCGAGCAACAGCGAGCGAATCGAGTCGCCGCCGAACGCCTTGAGCAGTTGGGCGAGCCCGGCCAGAGATTGCTGATTGATTTTCAGACGGTAGCTCGTTCGCCGCCCTTCCGTTTCATTTTCCAGTTGAATTTTCCTATCACCGGAATCCACGGCGAGAATCTGCAGAGGAGGCAACATTTTTTCCGTTTTCAAGCGTTGCGATTCCAAGTATTGCGTTTTCAATTGCACCAACGCCGCATCATTCCAACGGTCGACCGCTTCCATGGAGGGTTCATCGTCTGTTTCGTCGCCACCTCCTGAGATAAAGAAAGATAGTCCCACCGCCAAACAAAAGAAGTCACTTCCTGTTCCCACAACGCCACAAAGAGGAGTTGGTTCCATATTGCCGTTGGATGTGCCGACGCTCGCAACGACATATTTCCTGAACGACAGGCCTTCAAGGTTTTGCGGGGCCGAAAGAATTGATTGATATCGAATGTTTTCACCTTGCATGGGTTTCCCATCATCACCGAGTGAAGGAGTTTTTTCGAACAACACGAACCAGGATTTCATCATCTGTTCAAAACTGTCACCGTCAAACCCTATCCCTCCAGGAGGAAATGAAATCCCGAGAACCAGCATGTCACCGTCCAGTTGAATGGCGATATCAACCGGCTTGTCTTTTTCCAAAGACAGGGCGGCTTGTCTAATCCCTGTCAAAAAAGCGAGGTTTTTTTGCGCTAGATCACGATTGATCTCATCAAGCATTTCGGAAGAAACGGTATTTTCTTCATGAAAATCGCTTGGGGATTTCAGAGGATATTTTGCAACAAAACAGTCTTCATGAATAAAATGACATTTTGTTTCGTCCTCGGGAAGCGAAGAATTCATTCCGGCTGATATTTGCAAAGAATATCTGTGATTGGAGTTCTCTCGCTCTTCCGGGGGAATGAGCGACATGCCGCTGTAAAAAGAGATGAAAGATGCCGCATTAAAAAAATCGTGAGGCAAGAGGCGGTAAGCAACTTGAAAAGATCCGGATTCATGCAGAAAACCGCCGACACCGTAAGGGGCGTTGTTGTCTTGCCATCTTTGGTATTCTTCGGCCGTCGCACTCCCTTCGACGGCCACGGGTTCGAAAAGGAGCTCTAAAGTTTGATCTTTATCCCAAACTGCTCCGAAAAAAACGGATTCCAGATCGGAAATCTTTCCGCCATTTTCCTCACGTTTCTCTCGGATTTTTTTGATAAACATTCCTTCTTCAGGAGATTCCGGCGGGAGTGTCGGCAACAATTCCCTTTCAGGGAACTCGGTGATCATGCCGATGTACGATTTTTGCATAATCTCCTTCCATCTTTCCTTAAGCTCCAATTGGCCTAAACGCTCGTAAGAAAAATCTTTGCTGTAAACATACAATTTTCCGCTTTCCTCGGAGATTCCTATCTGCCCGCCAAGAAATGATTCCTTGATCAGGGTGTTTTTGAAGAGCCGGGCACGAAAATCCGCGGCGTTGGCGATTTCGCCTTTAGCGTGAAATATCATTACGGCCCAAATCTGATTCCCGTCGGTCAGTGTCGCCCCAAACCAGGGAGAATCCGAATCGATTTCTTCCGGTAGACCGTAGAACCCCAAGGAAGTCCCAATCCCTTGTTCCCAGTTGGTGAGCAAAGAGGCGAGAGCCTCGTTATTGCCGACGAACCAGGTCGTAACCGGCAGGATTTTCGGCGGTTCGCTCGCGAAAGAAAAACCACAAAGAAAAAAAAGAAGGACGGCAACGGGAAAACAATCTACTGTGCTCCGCACAAAAAATGAACCAAGGGGCTTCCTGAGCGAAGCGACGAAAGCCCCGATACCGCGAGGGTTGAGTCCGAAGCTCCGGTTCAAATTTTTCGCGGAGTGCATTATTATCGACATTTTCTTCCTCCTGAATTGCAATGGGAAAAGACGCTCTGCCGCGCAGTGTACAAAAAATCCCGCCAAAAAACAAGAGAATATCGGTTTTCAACCAAAATGGACTACACCCTCACCCGATTTTCGCGAATCGCAAGGATTGTCAAAGCGGTTGCGTTCGGTGTATAATCACGCTTTCCCCGACGCGAAAATCACGCGGAATCCAATAACCCGGCGCGGCCCGGCCCCGGTTTCGTTCATTCATCCTGCACATTTCACATTTTTCGGAAAGACGACGACAAAACAATGAGACCAGAATCCTTGGAATTCTTTCAAAAAATCATGCGAACGCCCAGCCCGAGCGGATTCGAAGAGGGCGTGCAACAGTTGGTGCGCGAATACATGCAACCCTTCGCCGATGAGATCACGACCGATGTGCATGGGAACGTGATCGTCGTCAAAAATCCGTCCGCCCCGATCCGCGTGATGCTCGCCGGGCACTGCGATCAAATCGGCTTGATCGCCAATTACATCGACGAACAAGGATTCGTTTACGTCTTGACGATCGGGGGTTGGGACATTCAAAACCTGATCGGCCAGCGGGTCAAAATCTGGACGCAAAACGGTCCGGTCGAAGGGGTGATCGGGAAAAAACCGATTCATCTTATGACGGACGAAGACAAAAAGAAGGTTCCGAAAATCCAGGACCTTTGGGTCGATATCGGGGCGAAAGACAAGGAAGAAGCGGAAAAGGCCGTCCGGATCGGCGACCCGATCACCGTCGATTTGGAGTACCGGGAGATGCTCAACAACCTGATCGCGGCCCCGGCGACCGACGACAAGGCCGGAATGTGGGTGGTTATGGAAGCGCTGCGACGGGCAGACGCCTCCAAACTCAACGTCGGCGTCTACGCCGTTTCGACGGTGCAGGAAGAACTCGGCCTTCGCGGGGCCAAAACCAGCGCTTTCGGGATCGACCCGCAAATCGGGATCGCCGTCGATGTGACCTTCGCGACCGATTGCCCGACGATTGAGAAGAAACAGAACGGCGAGATCAAGCTCGGCGGCGGCCCGGCGATCACCCGGGGGCCGAATTTGACGACGAAACTGGTCAACGCGATCGTCGATGTCGCGAAAACTCACGAAATTCCGGTCCAAATGTGTGCCGAAGGACGAATCACGGGAACCGATGCCGGCTCGATCCAGATCAACCGGAGCGGCGTCGCGACCGCCTTGGTCAGCATTCCGAACCGATACATGCACACGCCCGTCGAGGTCATTTCCCTGAACGACATCGAATATGCCGCCGATTTGCTGGCCCGCTACGTCGAATCGATTCCGGCCGACGTCGATTACCGACCGTAGCCCGAAAAGGCTATAGGCTGTAGACCGTAGGCTGTAGGAATATATTTGCATACCCGAGCGAACACCAATAAGAAACGGAATCGGAGTTGAGCACGATTCCGGGAAAACCTGCACCAACCCTATAGCCTGTAGTCTACAGCCTATAGCCTTAACTCAATATGCAACTCTTTTTTTCTTTCTCATCGACATTACATCCTCCAATCACCATGTTTCGTTTTCTTAAATTATTTCCCCTGATCGTTCTTTTCCTTTCGCTCTGCGGCTGTCCTTCTTTCAAGGAAGAATCATCGCAAACTCCGGACGCCCCCGTCGTCGAGCCAGCAGCCCCTCCCGTGCCGCTCATGCCTTCCGCGAGCGAACAGGACCTGGAGAAACTCGGCCCGAAAAATCAAATTCCGGAACTGGATTGGCTTCAATCCAAGGCTGCGTTCGGCGTGGTCCTCAACCCCAAGCGACTCCTCGAATCGAAGGTCGCCACCGACGGAAAAGACATTTTGTCGATGATGTTCGTCAATTTCTCGCGAATCCCCGTCGAACTTGAAAAAGTCGAATTTTTCGCGGCCAACGGCGTTCCGCGAACCGCAACGATCCCGCCGCAGCCCGGTAGTTCGCAGAAGCCGCAAACGGTTCCATTCTCCTTTCTGACGTACTGCGTTAAATTTACCGAACCGGTTTCCCGGCAAGAAATGCTCGATCGGTTCGTCCCGCCCGGACAAGGTTTCCCGGCTCCCAAGGCAAGGTCCGTTTCCGGCAAGGATGTGTACGACCTTCCCGCCGGAGCTCCGTTGGAAACACACGCGGTCGTTTTCCCCAACGAGCATACCATGCTCTACATTCTCGCGGACGAAGCGACGCTCGCCGATGTGCTCGACGGCAAATCCCCCTCGGGACCGCTTGCCGAGCGGATGTCGCGGGCCAAGCTCGATGCTTCCGATCTCGCCTTTTTCCTGACGGGCGAGGGAGGTCCGGTCGTGCCTCCGGAGATGGTCGCTTCGGTCGCCGCCGGCTTTAACATTTCCGAGTCTTTGGGCAAAACCTTATTCGGCAATTTCCGCGCCCTTCAGCTCAACCTCAACGTTGCCTCGGCCGAAAACGAAGACCTGGTCAAAATCGATTTCGAAACGACCACTCCCGAAGGGGCGAAAGAGGTCGGCAAACGTCTGCTCGAACAGGTTACGTTCCTCAGAACCGAAGCGCCGGCAACCGACCCCGGGGCTCCCTCGGCCGACGGGCTGCTCGGCTTGCTGCCGCAAAGCGCCGACACGTCCGTTCTCGACGCCCTTGCAATCGACCCGCACGATTCGACGGTTACGATTCATTTGAAACGCTTCGCTTCGTTCGATACGCTGGCCGGCCAATTCTTCCAAGAACAGCGAAATATGATCGCGGCGGAGGCGGCGAACGAGCAGCTGCAAGCGATGCTGCAACAGGTTTTTCAAAGACTGCTCGCGATCCGGCAATACATGTTCCTGTACCACAACGAAAAGGGCCAATTCCCGCCGGCGGCGATCGTCGATGCCGAGGGGAAACCGCTCTTGAGCTGGCGGATCGCGATTCTGCCTTACATGGGTAAAAACGAAAAAGATTTGTACGCCCAATTCAAATTGGACGAGCCGTGGGATTCGCCGAACAACAAGCCGTTGATCGCCCGGATGCCGATGATTTTCGCCGATCCGCGCGGGGTTTACGATCCGACGCGAACGACGATCCAGCTTTTCAATTCCCCGGGAACGCCGTTCGCCAATCCGGCATTGAAAATGACGGACTTGCCGGGTCCACAGGGAACGGTCATGCTCGTTGCCGTCATGCCGGACAATTCGACGGAATGGACCCGACCCGACAATTTGTCGTTGGACCAGACCCCGGAAGCGTTCGCTCAACTGTTCGGGCCAATCGTACCGATCGTAACTTTCGGCGGGCAACCCGCCCCGATGAACTGGACAACGAACCCGGAAATGCTTCTTTTCTTTGAAAAACTCGTCAAAGGACTGCCGCTTGTCCCCGACGCGAGCCAAGCTCCAGCCCAAGGACAGGCCCTGGCCCCGGTTCCGGAAGCGGCTTCGGCGGCACCCGCGACTCCGACTCCCGAACCGGCTCCCGCTCCTGCTCCGCAAGAAGCCAATCCCTGAGTTGCGGTTGCATCAGCTGCCGGCTGGTGTCCGTTTTCAATGGTGCCGGCAGAGTGCTGACGGATATTGAAGACGGACGCGTTAGTCTGACATCGCAACGCTTCGGGAAAGGATAAAATGACGTACTCTGTTTTATGGAACCGGGCGGATGTTTTCTGTTTCGGCATGATTGCCGTTTTGATTCTGGCGGCGGGAACTGCCCTGGCGGCTCCGCCGGCGATCGTCCCGCCCCGGGAGGAACTCGATCGACCGTTCGGTCCGGCCGATCTTGAAATCTTCAAGAAGCCGCCGATGGTTTATCATCCGGAAACCTGGTTCCACTTCATCGGCGGCAACGTCGCCCTGCCGGGAATCACCGCCGATCTGGAAGCGATCGCGGCTGCGGGGTTTTCCGGCGTCCAGCTTTTTCACGGACAGTTCGGCGGTCCCTGGCCGGGCGTTCAGCCGCAAATTCCCTGTCTCAGCGAGTCCTGGGATGCCGCCGTCAAGCACACGGCCGAGGAATGCAAACGTCTCAATCTGCGGTTTACGATGCAGAACTGCCCCGGTTGGGCGATGTCGGGCGGTCCCTGGATCGAACCGTCCCAAGCGATGCGACATTTGGTGTGGAGCCGGACCGACCTCGACTCCGATGGTCACGAGCCGGTTCGCATCGGCCTTCCCAAACCGCAACCGTCCGGCGAGGATTGGCGGGATTATCGGGAAATCGCCGTGCTCGGCTTCCCGACGCCGCATAATGATACGAATCGACCGCTTGTCCCCGAGTCGATCCGAAGCAACCGGGAGGAGTTTCCCTGGACGAAATGTTTGGCCGGCAACGCCGAAGGGAAATTGAATCTTCCCCCGGCGAGTGATGAAGCCCCGAATTGGATCGAAGTTTCTTTCCCGAACGAGGTGACGCTGCGTACCGTGGAATTTTCCAGCATCAACGGTTTCCTTCACGCGTTTTGTTACGAACCGGGGGTCCGTGTGACGGTCGAAGCCGTTTTGCCGGACGAGGGGACGCGAACCATTCTCCGCGTCGATCTTCCGCCGGGCAGTTGGCAGGACGACCGGCCGATTTCCCTGGCCTGTGATGAAACGACGGCGAGAACGTTTCGCCTCACGATTCTCAACCGGCACCCGATGAGCCTGAATTCCCTCCGTCTTCTCAGCGGTGCGAGAAAAAACAACTGGGAATCCGAAGCCGGTTGGACGCTCCGCGGCATCGTCCGCGAAGGAGAGCATCCCCGGCAATCCCCGGACGCGTTCGTCGAGTTCGAACGGATACTCGACCTGACGGACAAGATGAATGACGCCGGAGAGCTGAGCGGAACGATCCCCCCGGGCAAGTGGACCCTGTTACGGATCGGACACGTCAATACCGGGATGCGTAATGCTCCCGCGCCGCCGGAAGGAACCGGCTGGGAATGCGATAAACTTTCGCGGCGAGGCCCCGATGCTCATTTCGCCGGATACATCGGACGTCTCTCCGGCAAGGAAGGACCGCTCGCGGACGGTTTGCTCGGCGGAATGCTCCTGGACAGTTGGGAATGTAAAACGCAGACTTGGACGCCCGGCCTTGAAGAGATTTTCGCCCAAAAAACAGGCTATCCGCTCCGAAAATACCTTCCCGCCGTCTTCGGCTACGTCGTTAAGGACCATGAGACCTCGAAACGATTCCTGCGCGATTGGCGGGGAACGATCGGCGAGTTGTTCGCGAACCGGTTTTACGGGCGCATGGCGGAACTGGCGAAACAGAACGGGCTGACGATCCAATATGAAACGGCGGCCGGAGATATTTTTCCGGCGGATCTTCTCGAATATCACAAACATGCCGACGTGCCGATGTGTGAATTCTGGCAGCCGTTTTCCGAGGGGTTCGTCGGCTCGTTGAACTTCAAACCGATCAAGCCGACCGCTTCCGCCGCACGAATGTACGACAAACCGCGGGTTGCCGCCGAAGCGTTCACCTCGTTTGCCCTGACCTGGGACGAACACTGGGGGATGCTCAAGGAGGTCTTCAACGTCAACGCCGTCGAAGGTGTCACGCATTGCGTGTTCCACACGTATACCCACAATCCCCGAACCGATTTTCTGCCGCCGGGCACCTCGTTCGGTTCCGGGATCGGCACGCCGTTTCTTCGCGGCCAAACCTGGTGGAAACAGATGCCGGAATTTACCGGCTACCTTTCCCGCTGCTGTTTTCTGTTGGAACGCGGCCGGCCGGTGTCCGACGTCTTGTGGTACCTCGGCGATGAAATCGACCACAAGCCCGACCAGGAATATCCGTTCCCACCCGGTTATAAATACGATTACTGCAATCCCGACGTTCTGCTGAACCGGCTGAGCGTTCGCGACGGTCGGCTGGAAACTCCGGAAGGAATCCGGTACCGCGTGTTGTGGATGCCGAACGTTCGCCGGATGCTGCCGGAAACCGTCGAAAAGTTGCGGCAGTTCGTCCGGGACGGCGCCGTGATCGTCGGCGACGCTCCGGAAGGGCCGGCGACGCTCTCGGGCGGTGAGGAAACGCAACAACGCTTTGATGCCGCGGTTCGCGAACTTTGGGGAGAATCCGGCCCACCGGGAGTTCGCGTTCTCGGACGCGGAAAAATCGTTTCCGGCATGTCGATCGATGAGGCCTTGAAAACGTTGTCGATCGAACCGGATGTCCTTGCGGAACCCGAAAAGGGAACACCGTTCTGGACGCATCGTCGCATCGACGGAGCCGATTGGTATTTCGTCTGTGCTCCGAAAGGAAGCGGATTTCACGGTACGGTCGATTTCCGTTCTCACGGAAAAACCTGCGAGATTTGGGATCCGTTGACCGGAAAAGCGGAGCCCGTTTCTAGCGCAGCCCGGGGGGACCGCTCGCAGGTCGAACTCGATTTGCCGCCCGCCGGGGCCTGTTTCGTCGTCTTTCATTCGGAAAACGGTTGGACGGCGGACAAAACGGTCAAACGTTACAAGCCTCGTGAGACCGTGATGCTGACCGCTCCCTGGACGCTTTCGTTCCCGGAAGGTTGGGGGGCTCCGGAATCGCTCCGGATCGAAGAACTCACGCCGTGGAACGAACTGGAACTGTCCGACGAAGGGAAAGCGTTTTCCGGTACGGTTCGTTACACGACGACGTTCCGGCTCGATCACGTCGATCAAAACGACCGTTACACGCTTGATCTTGGAAACGTCGAGATGATCGCTTCCGTCACGCTCAACGGCGAACACGCCGGAGCATGTTGGGCCGCACCTTATCGCGTTGAGGTCACCGACGCCGTTCGAGACGGTGAAAACGTATTGGAAATCGAAGTGACGAGCACCTGGTTCAACCGCCTGGTCTACGACGCCGGACTCCCTGAATCGCAGCGTAAAACCTGGACGATCAACGGTCCCGCGAAAGAAAACGCATTACGAAAAAGCGGCCTCCTCGGGCCGACCGTCTTGAAGATCGACCGAATCGAGCCGGCGAAGAGCCCGTAGAATGAAAAAAATCGAACATGACAAACGGCGACCGGAAGATATTCTTCATGCTTTTTCTGGGTTCGATTCTATGCGCCTTGTGTGTTTTGCCCTCGTGCAACTCAAGGGATGACAAATCGCAGGATTCCCGGATCGCTTCCCCGGCCGACCTGAACCGTTCCGGCATGACCATCGGTGTCCCGCAGGGAGCGGCGGCGATGACCGTCGGCGAACGGGTTTTCGCGAAAGCGAAGATTTTGTACTACCATTCCCTGGCCGAGGGTTACGCCGCCGTCCAGCACGGGAAACTCGACGCTTTCGTCTTCGACCGGCACAACATGGAATACGTCGTGAAGGTCAACCGCGACCTCGCCCTGTTGCCGGACGACATCGGCGAAGAACACATCGTCGTCGGCATGCCGCTTCATCACAAGGAACTGCAACAGGAAGTCGACCGTTTTATCGTTCAATATCGGGAAGACGGAACCTACGCCGGGATGTACGATCGCTGGTTCTCCAAGGAACCGCCGCCGATGCCTGTTTCTGAAATTCCAGTCCCGGAAAAGCCGACGCGGCGGCTGAAAGTCGGAACCGAAGGGCTCAACGAGCCGATGAATTTTTACGGTGCGGACGGCAAGCTGACCGGCTTCGATTTGGAGTTCATCCGCCGGCTCGCGTTGTTCCTGAACGCCGAACTCGAAGTCTCGGCGATGTCGTTCGATGCGCTCGTTCCGGCGGCGGAGAGCGGCAAAATCGACCTGCTGATCGCGAATCTGAACGACACGCCGGAGCGGGCCGAACGGATGCTCTTTTCCAAAGATTACGTCGATTCCGCGATCAGCGTGATGGTTCGCAAGGATCGTCTGGAAACGAAAGCGGACAAGATTTCCTCGGCCCTACAGTTGAACGACGCCGAGCGTGTGATCGGCGCCGAAACGGGAACCGTCGCGTTTCGCGAGGCGGAAAAGGTCCTTCCGAAAGCCCGATTCAAGCTGTTCCGGGGTCCTTCCGACATGTTTCTCGCCCTGGAAACGAAGAAACTCGACGCCGTGGTTTACGACCGGCCGACCCTGGATTACGCCGCGCTCAATCGCGGTCGGCTCGCCGTCTTGCCGGACGAACTCGGCACCAGCCATATCGCCGTCGGTGCGCCGTTCCGGAACAAGCCCTTGCTCGAAAGGGTCGATGCGTTCATCAAAACGTACCGGGCTGACGGAACTTACGACGACATGTACCGGCGATGGGTTCTGTCGAAAAGCCCCGTCATGCCGGACATTCCCGAGCCGTCTTCGCCGACGGAGACGATCCTCGTCGGAACCAATTGCGAAAACGAACCGATCTGTTTCGTCGGGAACAATGGACAACTCTCCGGGTTCGACATCGAGTTCATCAGGCGGCTCTCCGTTTTCCTGAACGTGAAGATCGACGTCAGGAACATGGACTATCCCGCCCTGTTTCCTGCCGCCGCGGCCGGAAAGATCGATCTCGCCGTCGCCGCCCTGGACGCGACGGAGGAGCGGAAAGAGTCGATGCTCTTCAGCGACGATTACATCGACAACCCGATCGCCGTGATGATCCGCAAGGAGGATAGCGGGCTCGGCGAAACCGAAATCGACGCCGTTTCGCGTCTTTCCGGAAAACGAATCGGCGTGATGAACGGTACGACCGCCGACATCGTGGCGAAAGAATGTTTTTCGACATCCGCTTGCGTTTATTGCAATTCCTTCAGTGAGATGGTCGTTGCCTTGGAAACCGGAAGAATCGAAGGATTTCTCATGGATGAGCCCCAGTCGCGAGTCTTTCTGAGAGAAAAACCCGACTTCCAACGCCTGCCGGAAGAATTCCTGCCGTTCGATTACGCTTTCGTTTTTTCCAAACAGGAGCAAAAACTGTGCGATGAAATGTCGAAACTGATGCGTGAACTGAAGCAGAACGGAACACTGAAGGAACTTGAAGCGAAATGGTTTCTCGGAGACGAATCGAAACAAACCATGCCTCCCGCCCCGACCGAAGCCCCGAACGGCGTGCTACGCATGGCGACGGTGCCGCAGTTCGAGCCGATGGCCTTCGTCCGGCGCGGCGAGGTCGTTGGTTATGACATTGAAATCGCACAGCGAATCACCGAACGGCTCGGCTATCGACTGGAACCGGTCGTCATGGAATGGGGGAGCTATCTCGAATCGATCGCGTCCGGGAAAACCCGATTCGGCGGCGGCAGTACCAACGTGACGGAAGAACGCAAGCAAAAGCTCCTCTTTTCCGAACCGACCTACCGAGGTGGAACGGTCGCCGTGGTGAAAACCGGACACGTCGAGGCCGCGACGGGAAATATCGAAAACATGATATCCCGTTTCGGCAGGGAGTTCGTGGACAGTTTCGACCGAACATTCCTGCGGGAAAACCGTTGGAAGCTGATCCTGGAGGGCTTGAAGATCACGATTCTCATTACGGTGTTCGCCGCTTTTTTCGGCACGATTTTAGCGTTCTTCGTTTGCGCGGCGCGGCGTTCGGCGAACTTTTTCGTCCGCGGCCTGGCGAAACTGTACATCGCGCTCATGCAGGGGATGCCGATCCTCGTGATCCTGATGATCCTGTATTACGTGGTTTTCGCGAAGATCGACATCAATGCGGCGCTGGTCGCCGTGATCGGGTTCGCGCTGAACTTCTCCGTTTACGTCGGCGAAATGATGCGATCCGCATTGGACGGCATCCCTCGCGGTCAATACGAAGCGGCGCTGGCGCTCGGGTTCAAGCGGTCGACGGCGTTCCGGAAAGTGATCTTCCCGCAAATGCTCCGCCGCATCCTGCCGGTGTATCGGGGGGAGTTCATCAACATGCTCAAGATGACCTCGATCGTCGGGTACATCGCGATTCAGGACCTGACGAAGATGAGCGACATCATCCGCAGCCGAACGTACGAGGCGTTCTTTCCGCTGATCGCGACGGCGGTCATTTATTTTACCGTCGCCCATTTGCTGGCCTCGTTCCTGACGTTTTTGGAGTATCGTCTCGACCCGAAAAACCGACGACGGACCTCGCGATGAGTTCAACCGCGCTTCGCGGCTAAAACGCAAGCGTCATCATTGCCAGACGTCAATTTTTTTCAAACCCATGATTACGGTCAAACACCTTCGCAAACGTTTCGATCATACCGAGGTCCTTCGGGACGTGAACGCGGAAATCGAAAAAGGGGAAGTCATCTCGGTCATCGGTCCGTCGGGAACGGGCAAGAGCACGTTCCTGCGCTGCCTGAATCTGCTGGAGCGTCCCGACGGCGGCGAGATCCTCGTCGATGGCCGGAATATTCTCGAACGACATGCCCCGGCGGATCGGCTCCGCCGCAAAATGGGAATGGTTTTTCAGCAGTTCAACCTGTTCCCGCATCTGACGGTGATCGAGAATATCATGCTCGCCCCCCGATCGCTCCTGAAATTATCGAAACAGGAAGCCTGGGAGCGTACCGCCCTTCTGCTCGGCAAGGTCGGCCTGACCGGGAAGGCGGAAGCACTGCCGGACGAACTTTCCGGCGGCCAACAGCAGCGGGTCGCGATCGCCCGGACGCTGGCGATGGAACCGGAAATCGTACTGTTCGACGAACCGACCAGCGCGCTCGATCCGACGATGGTCAGCGAGGTGCTCGCCGTGATCCGCAACCTGGCCGGGACCGGAATGACCATGATGATCGTAACCCACGAAATGCGTTTCGCCCGGGACGTGTCCGGCCGGATTTTTTACATGGACGAAGGGGTGATTTACGAAACGGGAACGGCGAAGGAAATTTTTGAGCAGCCGAAACGGGAAAAGACGCGTACGTTCATCCATCGGATCAATTTGTTTCACGCGGAAGCCGAACGAGCGGACTTTGATCTGTATCAACTTCAGGCGAAGCTCGACGATTTCCTCGTCAAACATTTTCTTGAGCCGGAGAAGCGGAGCAGGGTGCAGCTTGCCGTCGAAGAATTGCTCGTCAACATTTTGCTTCCGAAAATCGAAAAGGTGCGGTTGAGCGTCGGCATTCCGGAAGAGACGAAAACGGTCGAGATCAAGACGACATGGTCCGGCCCCTCCGCCAATCCACTGGACGCAACCGACGACGGGGGCGAAATGTCCCGCATGATCCTCGGCAACATCTGTTCGAAAACGAGTTTTTCCGTCGATTCCGCGACGGGTTTCAATGCATTGAATCTCGAATTGTTCGACCGTTTTCGGTAAGGCGATCCTCGGGGGCTATTCGCCGCGTAGTCGAGAGAGTGGAAAGCTGCAAGAAGCTTCTTTCTTCTTGAAAGCAATCGGGACCGCCTCAACACCCCGGGAGCGCAGCCCCCGGCTCCAGGCAGGTTTGCATGATTTCGAAAAGTCGCTTCTGGTCGATCGGCTTGGTGCAATAATGATCCATGCCGGCCCGGAGGCATTTTTCCTGGTCGTTCGGGGAAGCATGGGCGGTCAGGGCGATAATGGGAAGATGCGTTTTTTTGCCGATTTCGCTTTGGCGGATCGTGCGGGTCGCCTCGTAACCGTCGACATCGGGCATCTGGCAATCCATCAGGACAAGATCGTATTTTTGTTTTCCGACCGCTTCGATCGCTTCGCGTCCGTTCTCGACGATATCGCACGAGTGTCCGTGGGAAACAAGGATTTCCCGAATGACGATTTGGTTGATCTTGTTATCTTCCGCCACCAAAACCCGCAACGTCGATTCTTTTTCGGGAGACGCTTCGGTTACCGGCTCCGCGAAGCGTAAAACCGGCATCTTGAACGTCCCATCGTCGAAGATCGCCGCAACAAGCGTTTCGATCAACATGCCGACGCCCATCGGCTTGCTCAACGGTAGGATACCCGTTTCCCGTTTGATGCTTTCCAAGTCCAGCGCGGTGTTGAACGGCACGAGAAACAGGATCGGCGTCGTTTCATACGGAGGGCGGCGGCGTATCTCTTTGACCAACTCCAGGCCGCTTTGAATCTCGTCTTCTCCCGGCTTCGAAAAGACGGTCGCATCGACCAGAATGAGCTGAAACGGGACATCGGCATTCGATTCGACGGCTTCCAAGGCTTCCGTTCGCGAGGAAACGACCACCGTATCGAAATGCCAGTTTTCGAGCTGCCAACCGACAGATCGTCTTTGGATCGGATTGTCGTCCACGAAAAGCGTTTTGAGCCCCGACATACGCCGCAAATAGTCCAGAGCCTCTTTGCGTGCCGCTCGCTGGGCCGACATCGCATCGGGACCGGCGGAAGGCAAGACGAGTTCGATCGCGAACGTCGAACCTACCCCTTCACGAGTTTCCACGCTCAACTCGCCTCCCATGAGGCGGATCAAATGGCGGGAAATCGTCAATCCCAAGCCCGTGCCGCCGTACCGCCTCGACGTCGAGGAATCGCCCTGCCGGAAAGGGTGAAACAATCGCTCAAGAACGGAATCCGACATGCCGATCCCCGAATCCGTGACCGCGCAACGAATTCGCACTTCGCCGTTCGGCAGCGAATCGGTTTCCGTCCGAATTTCGACGCCCCCCCGTTTCGTGAACTTGACCGCGTTGCCGAGCAAATTGAGCAACACTTGACGAAACCGGCCGTCGTCGCCGTGAACGTAGCGGGGCGTTCCGGCCGAAAACGAGACGCACAGTTCGAGTTCCGCTTCGATGGCGCGGGCGGTCATGATTTTCCGCGCGGATTCGACCAGTTCGTACAAGTCGAAATCGGTCGTATCCAATTCGAATTCGTCTGCTTCGATCTTCGAAAAATCAAGGATGTCGTTGATGAGCGAGAGGAGCGTCCTGGCCGACCCCGAAGCCATACGGACATATTCATCCTGCCGGTTGTCGAGACGTGTCTGGGCGAGAAGTTCGGTCAGGCCGATGACGCCGTTGAGCGGCGTTCGAATTTCGTGGCTCATGTGGGCGAGAAACTCGCTTTTGGCGTTATTGGCCTTTTCCGCTTCGTTTTTCGCCCGTTCGAGATCGACGGTTCGTTCGGCGACCAATTCCTCCAGATGATCCTTGTGGTTTTGCAGCTCCCGGGTCAAACGCTGGCGTTCCTCGATTTCCCGGGTCAACCGGGCATTGTCGCCGACCAACTCGTCTTTCCTGGTTCGAAGTTCGTCGAGAATCCGCGCGACACGGCGGCCGGCGAGCATGACGAAAAGAACGGCCAGGACGCCGACGATGCACACCGTGATGGAGAGCTCCATCGCTTTGTAAGTCCGGTCGGCAAAATACCTGTCGGCGCAAAAATGGCAGAGCCCCTGGAGAACGGCGGCGGCGGTGAACAGCGGGACGAAATAACGGAGCAGGTAACCGAGCGTGTCCCCCCGCAAAAAAAAGCGGGTGGGAAGGACGTTCGTTCCCGTCATGAAAAACAAGGACAATCCCAGGAAGAGATACAAGGACGCGGTGACAAGCGTGACGGGGATCGAATTGATCTGGCTGAAGATCACGACGTCGACGACATGGCTGAGATAGATCATCAAGCCGAACAGGACGACCAACAAGGCTCCGAGGCAAACGAGGGAACGGACGGCCCGGCGATACCGGACCGAAGAAGTGAGCAGCAGCCCGCCGAACGAGAAAATCAACGTGTTCCCGACAAGGTAGAGCAGAAAACGCACCTTCGAGAGATGCGAGAGGATCCAATCGATCGGCCCGCCGTGGAGGTCGAATTCGATGACGGCGTACAGAGCCAGTACGAAGACCGCGCAAAAGAGAAAGGCGAACCGTGCCGCCCGGAATCGGACGGTTTCCCGAACGGCGCGAGGATTCAAAATGAGCAGAAAGCCGAGTCCCGTCAGAAAAAAAACGATCGATGAAGGCACGGAAGAAACGGACCAGGCCGGAAGCACACGATTGAAGATTTCCTGGAAAATCAGCCGGACGATCAGGATGAGCCCGCCAAGCACGGTCGCGAGAAGGGCGAATCCGTGGGAGATCGACCTGAAACGACGCGCATAACGCAGAGCCTGCTTGATTCCTTCCCTTCTCTCGTCGGTCTCGGGATCAAACCGGGTTTCATTGTTGGCGTCGGACATGGTCGGTTCTACGAATCGGGAGGCGACCTCAAGGCGATGGCGGCGTGCGGCGACCACGATCGGTTCGAAGGCGGAAATGACGGGGCGGGTGCTTTTTGAAAAACTTGTTTTCCAAGGGGAGAAATTTTTAGTACGGTTCAATATACGTCAAAAACGTTCATAAATAAAGATTCCGCGAACAGAATTCCTTGTAGAAATTTGATGACCGTTCACGGACTTTTGCTCGCCCGCACGGAGAGCGACCGGAGATTCCTTTGCGTCGTCGAAACCGGCGACGAAATGAAGTATTTTACGCGCTCCCGCTCAAGGTATTTTTCTGCCGCGAAAACGCCGAGGCGGAACCCGAATGGGATTCGCTTTTCGGGTGTACGCCGTTCGGTTCTTTACAACCCCAAAACGAGCCGATACACTGAGGGTGTCTTTCGTACAAAAACCGTTTACTGGTCCGCGCAAAAAAAAAATTGGCCCTTGGTTTTCAAGACATAGCGGAGCGTAGTCTCAAAAATCAAGGGATCGCGGGTGTTCGTGTTGCAAACCGGATCAAGTTTTTCGCGCAGACCGATAAATCCCAACTATGAATATTTCGCGTCGTTTTTCGCTCGGTGTGCTCTTGGCCTCGATCGTCGTTCTGGTGCCGATGTCGTACTTCTCCTACCAGGCGATGTTCGGGGCGATGCGAAAACAAATCGCGATCATCCGACCGCTCTTTTCGCGAATCATCGAGGAAAACATCGTCCGTCAAAACGCCGTGATCGAAACGGTCTCGCGAATGGTCGTTTACGAAATCCTCGCCGAACATGGTCGTACCCCGGAAGATTTCGCCCGTTACTTTTCATACCGTTTCCAGGATAATGATTCGATTTTCGGCATTATCATTGCTCTGACGCCGGACGAGTCGAGAGAAACCCACAAAGCGTGGTATTTCTATAAAGATCCGGAATCCTCCGACGGTCAGGCCGCCTGGGTCGACATGATCGCGCAAGACAAAACGCCCTATTTTACCGAACGGGATTGGTTTTCCGCCCCCTACCGGACGCGGCATTCGCATTGGACGAAACCGTACTACGGTCGCACCAGTGACGTGTACATGGTCACGTTTTCGATGCCGATCATTAACGACGAAGGGCGATTTCTCGGCGTCGTCGCCTGCGATATCTCGCTCGATTGGATCGACGCGTTCGTGAGTTCCCTCAAACTGCCCGGAGTCGACATCGATCAGCTGTTTCTCCTCGATCGCGACGGAACCGTGCTCGCCGACAAACGTTGGAACATGTTGCACAAGAATATTTTCAAACTCGCCGCGGAACGGGGAGATGTCGCCTTGGCCCAAATCGCCCGGGAAATGACCCAAGGTCAACGGGGAGAAAAGGATTATCCCTGCCCCGAGCAAAAAAACAGTGGAAAAATCGTCTTCATGCCGATCGAAGGCGGTGGGGAAATCGCTCCGAACTGGTCGCTCGGAGTATTCATTCCAACGGAAACGATGCATCGATATGCCATCCAGGTCGGGGAGATTCAGGTGGCGATCGGCCTGATCGGCATCCTCCTCCTCGTCTTCGCGCTTCAGGCGGTCTCCCGGAGCATCACCCGACCGATCCGCGAGCTCAAGGAATCGGCGTTGGGGATCGCGGCCGGAAATCTCGAAGCGAAAATTCCCGGAATGTATTGGCGGGACGAGCTTGCCGAATTGGCCGATGCGTTTAGCCGGATGCAGGAGGATTTGAAATCGCACATCGCGAGCTTGGCCGAAGCAACCCGAGCGAAAGAACAAATGGAAAGCGAACTACGAATCGGGCATGAGATTCAAATGAGCCTGGTTCCCTCGCGGATTCCCAAAACACCGTACCGGGAGCGGTTCGATTTGGCCGCGCTCATGGAACCAGCCCGACAGGTCGGCGGTGATTTTTACGATTATTTCATGCTCGATGAGGAGACGCTTTGCCTGGTCGTCGCCGATGTTTCCGGCAAAGGAGTCCCGGCCGCCCTTTTGATGTCCCGGAATTCCGCGCTCTTTCGCGGTTCCCTGATGATCAGCCGTCGGCTTGCATTCGCGCTGGAGCGAATCAATCACGACCTTTGCCGAACCAGCGAGAGCGGCATGTTTATTACGCTTTTTGCCCTCACCCTGCACCTCCCGAGCGGGGAATGTCAATACGTCAACGCCGGTCACAACCCGCCGTTTCTGGTGCGAAAGCGAAATGGATCGCCGGAAATGTTCGAATACGCGGGCAACCTGCCGCTCGGCGTCGATTCGACGGACGTTTACGAGGTGCGTACGCTGCAACTGGAGGACAACGACCTGTTGTTTCTGTACACGGACGGGGCGAACGAGGCGTTCAACGCCGAATCGGAACTCTTCGGCGAGAAACGTCTCGGCGAGGTTCTTTCGGAAATCGACGGTTCTTCTTGCGAAACGGTTGTCGAGACCGTTCGCCGAAAAATCGCCGACTTCGCCCGCGAGACGCCGCGATCCGACGACATCACCCTGATCGCCCTGCGTTGGCGGAAGGAAGGAAAAGGGTGAGACACCGCCTCATTCTCTTTCGAAAGAAAAACGCGGCCGTCCAAAAGACGGTCGCGCTTGAAAGGTTGGGGACACCGGCGTCTGCGCCGCTCGGCTAAACAGACGAAACGGACGCATTCGCAAAATCGGCGTTACTTCTTGACCTCGAATTCGGCGTCGATCGCGTCGTCGCCGCCGTTATCTCCGTCATTCGACTGTTTGTAGGCTCCGCCGTCGGCGCCCATCTCGCTCGCCGTTTCGGCTCCGTGGGCCGCCGCCGATTGAGCCGCCGCTTCGTACATCGCCTTGCTCATCGCGTGCGAAGCCTGCTCCAAATCCTGCGTAGCCGATTTGATCCGGCCGAGGTCTTCGGTCGCCGCCGCTTCGCGGGTCCGACCGATCGCCGCCGTAATCGCGTCCTTGTCGGTATCACGCAGTTTGTCGGCATGTTCCTTGAGCAGTTTTTCCAGCTCAAAGCACATCGACTCGGCCTTGTTCTTCGCTTCGACCAGCTCACGCCGCTGGTGATCCTCTTCGGCATGCAGCTCGGCGTCTTTACGCATCTTATCGATTTCCGCTTCGGACAAACCGGACGACTGCTCGATCCGAACCTTCTGCTCCTTCTGCGTACCGAGGTCTTTCGCCGAGACGTTGAGAATGCCGTTCGCATCCAAATCGAAGGTGACTTCAATTTGCGGCATACCGCGCGGAGCCGGCAAAATCCCTTCCAAATTGAACTGCCCGAGCAAACGGTTGTGGGCCGCGATTTCCCGTTCTCCTTGAAAAACCTTGATCGTGACCGCGCTTTGATTGTCGTCCGCCGTGCTGAAAACCTGTTTCTTTTCGACCGGAATCGTCGTGTTTTTTTCGACGAGCTTGGTCATAATCCCGCCCAGCGTTTCGATTCCGAGTGAGAGCGGCGTTACGTCCAAGAGCAGCACGTCGCGCACCTCGCCGGCGAGCACACCTCCTTGAATCGCGGCACCGACCGCGACGACCTCGTCCGGGTTGACCCCCTTGTGCGGTTCCTTGTTGAAAATCGAACGGACCAAATCCTGCACTTTCGGAACCCGGGTCGAACCGCCGACCAATACCACCTCGTCGATTTGCGAGGGATTCATGTTCGCGTCTTTAAGAGCCTGCATCACCGGCCCGCGGCAGCGCTCGACGAGATGGTCGGTCAACTGCTCGAACTTCGCCCGCGTCAGCTTCATTTGCAAGTGCTTCGGACCGTTTTGATCCGCCGTGATAAACGGCAGGTTGATGTCCGTCGATTGGGCCGAGGAAAGCTCGCGCTTCGCCTTTTCGCACGCTTCTTGCAACCGCTGCAGGGCCATTGCATCGCCGCGAAGGTCGATTCCCTGTTCGGATTTGAACTGGTCGGCAACGTGGTTGATCAACACTTCGTCGAAATCGTCTCCGCCGAGATGCGTGTCGCCTTTGGTGCTGATCACCCGGAAAACGCCGTCGGCGACTTCCAAACAGGAAACGTCGAACGTCCCGCCGCCGAGGTCGAACACGACGATCTTCTGGTTGACGTTCTTGTCGAGCCCGTAGGCGAGCGAGGCCGCCGTCGGCTCGTTGATGATCCGCGCGACCTCGAGCCCGGCAATTTGACCGGCGTCTTTGGTCGCCTGTCGTTGGGCGTCGTTAAAGTAGGCCGGAACCGTGATCACCGCTTTGTTGACCTTGTGCCCGAGATAGGCCTCGGCCGCTTCCTTGAGCTTGCGCAAGGTCATCGCCGAGATTTCCGGCGGAGTGTATTTCTTGCCGTCGATCTCGACCTTGACGTATTCGTCGGACGCTCCGACGACCTTGTAAGGAACCATCCTTTCTTCGCTCGAAACCTCGGTGTGCCGACGGCCCATAAACCGTTTGATTGAGGCGACGGTTCGGGTCGGGTTGTTGACCGCCTGTCGTCGAGCCGGTTCGCCGACAAGATTTTCGTTATTATCCGTAAACGCGACGACACTCGGGGTCAACCGGTTCCCTTCGGCGTTGGGAATGACCTTGACGTCTTTTCCCTCCATAACCGCGACGACCGAATTGGTGGTTCCGAGGTCGATACCAATGATTTTTTCTCCCTGTGCCATTGTCCTGATACCTAATTAAAAAAGTTGTGTTTAAAATGGTTTTTCTGCCGTTTTCGGCAGGAGTTCTACTTTCAATTATAGTTATAACCGCAAACACCGTGCCGAACAAAACTCCTTTAGGAGCGGCGTCTTTCTGCTTCCCATGCTTTCTTGGACAAAACGGTGGAAAAAAACAGAAGGAAGACAGTTTTTCAGTGCAAAATCACTGTCAATTTGGCAGGAAAACAACCGTTTAGCCCAGCGGCACAGATGCCGGAGCCTTTCGCGTAAAAGCCGGGGGCCGGAAAACAATCTTGTCTGAAACCCAAAACATGTTAAAATACCGTGATCATTAACGCTTCTCTTTCCTCCTTCAACCGGGAAACGCCTATCAATGTCGGAAACATGGACGGTTAAGCGACTTTTGGAATGGACGACCGATTTTCTGAAAAAACAAGGACGGGAATCGGCCCGGTTGGACGCTGAAATTCTTTTGGCTGCCGCCTTGGGCTGCCAACGGATCGAGCTTTATACGAATTTTGAAACCGAGCCGCCGGAAGAAAAGAAAACCCTGTTTCGCGACTACGTCAAACGTCGGGCCGCCGGTGAGCCGGTCGCCTATCTCGTCGGGCAAAAGGAATTTTACTCTCTCGCGTTCAAGGTCGACCGCTCCGTCCTTATTCCCCGGCCCGAAACGGAACTGCTCGTTGTCGAAGCCCTCGATTGGATCAAAAAGCAAGCCGGCCGCCCGGAATCGAAAAACGGAGGCTTCCGGATTTGCGATATGGGAACCGGGAGCGGGGCGATCGCGGTCGCCGTCGCGAAACATGCCGCGAACGGTCGGATCACCGCCGTCGATCAATGCCGAACCGCTCTTGCCCTTGCCGCCGAAAACGCGAAAAAGCACCAATTGGAATCGCGAATCACATTTCTCGAATCGGACCTTTTCGGCCAGATTGACGAGGAGTTCGACCTGATTCTCAGCAATCCGCCTTACATCAGTCGCCCGGAATACGAGCAGCTCTCTTCCGAGGTCCGGGATTACGAACCCCGAGCCGCGTTATTGGCCGGAGAAAAAGGGACGGAAACGATCGAGCGGCTTTTGCCCCAGGCGGCCGAACGGCTCAGGCCCGGCGGGGTAATCATGATCGAAGTGAGTCCGATGATCGCCGATGCCGTCGCCGGACTGTTCGACGGCGAAACCTGGATCGATGTCCGAATTGTCAAAGATTTGGCCGGACTCAAACGCATCGTCGGCGGCTCGCGGAGTACAATTACTGATCTGAAGGAAAATTTTGACGTCAAGGTTTAATTCCGGCGAATTTGAAAAGGGCGGTCAATAGCCGCTCTTCGTTGATGCGTTGGGCGGCTTGGCAAGCGGCTTCGACCAACTCCGCATCCGTCCTCGG
>JAVBQI010000220.1:0-4739 GCA_031549145.1 Thermoguttaceae bacterium
GTCCAGTTCAGCTTCAAAGCCCGGAAAGCGACCGCTGCGGCGAGTGTTTTCAAAGCGAGCACGGCCAAAAGGGAGGAAACGGTTTGAACCGGCGTACTGAAGAGAATATGATAATCGAACAACGCGCCGAGCGACACGAAAAAGATCGCCGAAAACGTTTCGCGAAACGGAACCGTGATCGCCGTGATTTGATGCGTGAGGCGGTTTTCGCTGAGAATCACCCCAGCCGCAAGCGCCCCGAGCGCGGCGGACAGTTCCAGGTAAACCGCGACCAAACTGACGCTCAAGACGAGCGTCAATGTAAAAAGTACCATTAATTCGACGCTTTTCAATTCGGTCATGATCCCGAGAATCCAGCGGCTGAAAACGTACCGGATTAATAGCACGAACGATACGAACACGACCGATTTGAACAACAGCAGGACGATCGTTTTGACGGTTTCCATCGAATCGGCGCCGACCGCTCCGAGCAACGGAACGAGCAAAAGCAGCGGAACGACGGCGACGTCCTGAAACAGGAGAATCGCGACCGCTCTCAAACCGTGGGGAGCGCTTGCTTGACCGCATTCTTCGAGCGACTTGAAGACGAGAACCGTCGAACTCAAGGCCGCGGCGGATCCGATCAGGATGCCGACTTTCCAATCGTAGCCGCAGAGGAGAAAAAGAACCGTGATCACCAGCGGGATACTGAACATCTGGATCGTTCCGCCGATCAAAAAATAACGCCAGATTTTCAGCAGTTCCGACGGGGAAAAATTGATCCCGATCGAAAAAAGAAGCAGGATCGCGCCCAAGTGGGCCAGTTGGTCGATGATCCGATACTGGATGATCGTTTCTTTCTCTTTCGTATCTTTCCGGTTCGTTTCGGTCGTGTGTGTTTCCGGTTTTTCCGCCGTCGGCAGGGGATCGTTCGCAAGAGATTCGCGGCTCGGCTCCTCGATTTTGCCGATAATGATTTCGGCGTCGGTGTTGCCGAACGGCGTTTCTTCGATCAGTTCGGTCAGCGACGCATGGTCCTTGTCGACCGATTCGGAGTTCGTGAGCAATCCCAAGACATTCTGTCCGACGATCGCTCCGGCAATGAGGTACCCGATGACCATCGGGAGTCGAAGCCGCTTGCACACGATTCCGGCGAGGAATCCTGCCGTCAGAATAATGAGCAGCTTACTCATCAATTCGGCAATGATCGACGACTCTTGCATAGGCGAGTACCTCTTGAGAAAAAAGACAACCGTGTTATTGCATGATACAACGCGATTTTCGTTTCACAAGGTGCGGCAAAGAAGAGAACACTGATAGACTCCTAAAATACTCCAAACGTCAACAGACCGACGTTTGGAGTAGAGTCAGCGTTTTTTTTTGCGAAACATTACCGGCGTCATTCCACACTCCCGACGAAACGCCCGTGCAAAATATTCCGGACTGGCGAATCCGGTTTTTTTCGCCACCTGCGCAATCGGCAACGTGGTTTCCAGTAGGAGTTTTTGCGCCAGTTCAATCTTCACGCGAATGATTTCCTCTTCCGGCGTTCGGTCGATCCATTTGCGAAACCCCCTTTGGAGAGATCGCAAGGAAATATTGGCGGAATCGATAACATCCGACACCCCGATCCCGTAACAAGCATTTTGGCGAATATATTTTAGGGCGTCGGCAATATCAACATCTTCGATGGCTATCGTGTCACTGGATTGACGAACGGCGAGGAACGAAGGGGGAATTAACAATTGGGAGAACGTTTTTGAAGGATGATGAATCTTCTCATGAAGTCTTGACGCGGCCAAATACCCCACTTCCGTACCATTGGCATTGACACTGGAAAGAGGCGGATCCATAAGCCGACAAAACCACGGATCGTCTTCCACTCCCACAACGGCAATGTCTTTGGGAACATTCAACCCTAATTCTTTACAGCACTCAATGACCTTTTTGGCATGAAGGTCAACGGCCGCAAAAAGCCCCGTCGGTTTTTTCAGGAGCTTCAACCATTGTTTTAAAAGAAGGCGATAACTTTCTTTCCACTGCGGATTGGAGGACCTTGTCGTTGCTTTGGGCAATGCAAAAAAATCGCAATCCAACCCATTTTCGGCCAAATATCGCTGAAATCCCCGGTGACGGCGTAGGACCCAAGGGGCTTTTTCTATCGCGTAAAAGGCAAAATTCCTTAAACCGGAATTGAGAAAGTGATCGGCCACCATCTTTCCGAGAATCCTTTCATCCACGGCAAGGTCTGCCGGGAAGCGACGACTGCCAACCAGTTCCACATATGGAAGGTTGATCGAACGCAAAATATCCACCGAACGTTTGTTAAACGATCGAGTGATGATTCCATCCCCATTCCACTCTTTGACCCATTCGGGGAAAGGATCATATTGGCCTCGCTGCTCGAAATCGAGTATCCAGTTATGCTCCAGGGCGTAGCGAGCCACCCCCTCGACGATGGAACGCCCAAACGTGTTGGTGGTTTCGACAAATAGTAAAACACGTTTTGTATTCTTTTTGCTTTTTTGCATCCTATTCAGGGTGGGCACAATTTTGGTTTGGCCACCTCCCCTGTCGCATGAGTGCAGGAGATTGGCGAAATAAAGCTATATACATATTCTCCCGATTTGCTACAGTGCAGTTCAAGGGGGGGTGGTGATTTTTTTGAGTTTTTGAGGTCCCCCGAAAATCCTGCTTCACGGAATTTTTCGTACACTTCGTTCAAGGATCGCGGATGAATGACATCGACGCTGAATGTCACAACCGGTTCCTATTCCTCAACCGTGGTTTTCATTCCACAAAAACCCTTACTGGAGAATGATTTATGACCCATTCCATCAGCCAAACCACACGTCGCGACTTTGTCAAGCTGGCTACTGCCGGTGTCGCATTGGGAAGTTCACTGGCCCACGCTCCCCGAGTTCATGCGGGGGAAGATAACACGATCAAAATAGCACTGGTCGGTTGCGGGGGCCGTGGCGCCGGTGCTGTGTTCGATGCCATGAATCCCGCGACAGGTCCCTCAAAACTTGTTGCAACAGCGGATGTTTTTAAGGACAGGGGCGTCAATTTGACGAAGTCGCTCAACGAAAACCTCGGCGACCGCGCGGGTGTGCCGCCGGAACGAACTTTCGACGGCTTTGACGCCTACAAAAAGGCGATCGACTGCCTGGAACCCGGCGACGTGGTTTTGCTGGCCACTCCGGCTGTCTTTAGGCCGCTCCATGTTGAATATGCCGTGAGTAAAGGCGTTCATGTTTTCATGGAGAAAGCCTTTGGAACGGATTCGCCCAGTACGCGAAGACTTCAAGCGGCGGCCAAAGCGGCGGACAAAAAGAACGTGAAAATCGCCTGCGGGTTGATGTGGAGACACTGTGCCGCGCGACAAGAGGCCATCAAGCGAATCCACGACGGCGAAATCGGCGACATTACCCATCTTCGCGGATTCCGGATGCACGGCGCGATCGGGGGAGCCCCCAAGCCGGAAGGTGAATCGGAGATCGCGTACCAACTTCGCAATTTCGCGATTTTCGATTGGGCTGGATCAAGCGCCGTCGTGGATTGGATTATCCATAATATCGACGTCGCCTGCTGGGCAAAGAATGCCTGGCCGGTCAAGGCACTCGGCCTCGGCGGACGTTCGGATCCGAACCTCAGCGGACAGTTGTTCGATTCCTGGTACGCCGAATTTGAATTCGCGGATGGTACGCACCTTTACTCGCATTTTGTGCCGAGGAATAACTGCATCAATATGTACAGCGATTTCGCGTATGGAACCAAAGGCTCCGCCGTCCTGATGGATAATTTGGGGCAAGCGAAATCGCGACTTTACAAAACGCATTCGATGGTTCCTGAAAATCAGATTTGGGCGTATCCCGGCCAGGAGCCGAATCCCTATCTCGTCGAACACAATATGTTTTTCGACGCCATTCGCAACGATAAGCCCTATAACGAAGGACACCGGGCCTGTGATGCAAACTTTACATCACTTTTGGCGCGAGCGGCGATCCAGTCCGGCAAACTCGTAACGATGGACGAAGTCGTCAACTCGGAACTCAAACTCGTGGACGTCGACTCGTTGTCATTTGATTCCGAGCCGCCGGTCAAACCCAATGCAGACGGCTCGTATCCGTACGCAATTCCCGGCCAAACGGTTGCGTTTTGACACCATTACGCGAATTTCCCAAACATTTATCATTTTGAAGGAGAGACGGATTATGAATCCACGACAAGAATCCCGCAGATGTTTTCTGAAAACGACGGCAATGGGGCTTACAATGGCCGGTTTGAGTCGATTCGGCGCACCCTATTCCGTGATCGGAGCGGAAAAGCCGAAGACCGCCAAAAAACCGCGTTTGACCTGTTCGTCCGTCAATTATCAATCCCTACCGCTTGAAGAAGCGTGTCGGCGCATTTCCGCGCTCGGTTTCGAGGCCGTCGACGTTTGGGATTGGCCGAATTGTCCGCACCTGGAGAGCATTGCCAACGAGTATCATGCCGACGGACTCGCCAAGTTGCTGGAAAAATACAACTTGGAACTGTGCGGCATAAGCGTGTACGGCACGAGTTATGCCAAATATGCCTCGCTGCTCGGCGAGTGCGGCGGCGGGAATGTTATTCGCGGGACCACGGGACGTTCTTCAGAGAACCTGACTCAACAAATGAAGAATTTCCTTGAGGCGCTCAAGCCGGAGTTGGAACTCTGCGAAAAAAACAATTCCTGGATGCTCGTGGAAAATCACGGTGGAAACACCGTGCTG
>JAVBQI010000030.1:0-13574 GCA_031549145.1 Thermoguttaceae bacterium
CAGCACGGCAACGTCGTGCATCTCTGGGAACGGGACTGCTCGATGCAGCGCCGGCACCAGAAACTGATCGAGGAATCCCCGGCCCCGAACCTGAAGCAGGAAACGCGCAGGGCGATTTGCGAGGCCGCAACACAACTGGTCCGTTCCTCGCATTACACCAACGCCGGGACCGTCGAGTTCCTGGTCGATCGCGACGAAAATTTCTACTTCATTGAAATGAACGCGCGAATTCAAGTCGAGCACCCCGTTACCGAATTGGTGACCGGAATCGACCTGATCAAGACGCAGATCCGGATCGCCGCCGGAGAGAAACTGCCGTTTATGCAGCACGAAATCGTGCATCGCGGCTGTGCGATCGAATGCCGGATCAATGCGGAAGACCCGGACCACAACTTCCGCCCTTCGCCCGGAACCATCGAAAAGATGATCGTCCCGGGCGGGTTCGGCGTTCGGTTTGATTCCCACACACACACCGGTTACATGGTCTCGCCGAATTACGATTCGATGATCGGCAAGTTGCTCGTGCACCAGCCGACGCGGGAAGAGGCGATCGCGTGCATGTGCCGCTGCCTCCAGGAAATGCGGGTCGAGGGGATCAAGACCTCGATTCCGTTGCAACTTCGCATTTTGCGGCACAAGGATTTTCAATCCGGCCGGATCGACACCGGCTTCATCGAACGGAATCTCATGGGGGCGAAGTAATGGTTCCGATACCGGCGTCTGCGTTCGAACAGCAGCCGGAAAGGAGCGAAGCGCATTGACGGTCTCTTCCAAAATCGGAGCGTTGGCAAACTATCAATGCGTTTTGAACCGGCGTCTACGCCGCTCGGCTAAACGGGTTCGACCATTCAAAGGACGAACTTGATGTGCCGGATATTCTTTTCCGGCAACAACTGTTGCAACTTGCCGACCAGTTGGGATTCGAAAAACGACAGCTCTTGAACCAGCGTCGCGTGTTCGACCCGGACTTTGAGCGTGCCGCGCCCGAGCGATCCCGGTTGCATGGTTCCGCGAAACGAAGCGGGCAGGATTTCCTCAACCGCCGCATCCCAGGCCGCGAGTAAGGCGTCGTTGTCCAACTGCCGCTGAAAACCATGCCGGGCCATAACCTGCGGGAGAATGTCCCCCATTCGCGCAGGGCCGGTACGGTCTGTCGGCGAGCGACGTTGTTTTCTTGGCATCGAAAAAACTCCCTCAGCGTTTTTGGCGTTGGGCGAGGACGGCGACGACGACGATCAGGCCGGTCAGCATCAGCCGCCCCGATTCCGGAACGGCGTTGATCGAAAGGATCTTTTCCAAATAACCGATCGTCAACACTCCGAGCAAAGTCAGCCCCATCCCCCCGCGTCCTCCGGCCAAACTTGTCCCGCCGATCACGACCATTGCGATCGCCGAAAGTTCGTAGCCGGTCCCGGTTTCCGGATCCCCCTGGGTTTCCTGTGCCGCCTGGGCGATGCCGGCGATCGCCGCGCACAGCCCGCTGATCGTGTAGGCGAGCGTCTTGTCAAGCCGGACCGGCACGCCCGAAAGCCGGGCCGCCTCTTCGTTCCCGCCGATCGCGTACAGGGCGCGGCCGAACCGATGCCTCGCGAGAATAATCCAACACACGAGGAGACAAACCAGGAAAATGACCGTAACGACGTTGATGTTGCCCCAGAGAATTTTCTTGTCGATTTCCCCGAAAATTTTCGGCAGTTCGACGAACATGTAGGAACCGTCCGGCTGTTGGACGGCGGAAGAAACCTTCATTCCCCCGGAAAGGGATTTCGCCAGCCCTCGGGCGAACACCATCATCGCGAGCGTCGCGATAAACGGTTGAATTTTCAATCGGGCCGTCAGCCCGCCGGAAACCGTGCCGCAAACCAGGCCGATCGCCAATGTCGCTCCGATCGCGAGCGGAGCCGACCAAGACCAATGTATCGAAAACAGGCTGAACGCGACCGCACACACGGCCAAAACGCTTCCGACGGAAAGGTCGATCCCGCCGGTGATGATCACCATTGTCATACCGACGGCCAAAATCCCGTAAACGGACGATTGCCGCAGCGCATCCCGATGTGTGCCGAGTTTATAAAAAGCGCCGTTGCCGGAAAAGACGATCCCGAGCAGCAGGACCAGCAGCAACGCACATAAAGCCCGGCCGCCGGGTGAGGTAAGAAGCTTCCAGATTTTATTCATTCTTGAAAATTTTCGAGATATTTCGCGCGGAGACGCAGGGACACGGGGTACTTCTCCGCGAGAAACCGCATGTTTGTCGATTTTACGCTTTTCGTTCCAGTTGCTCAAGAATCCGTTCGCGAATCATCCGCAAAATTGGCGGCGAGGCCCCGGCCGTCGTCGCCCGGGCGGCCCGGACGCCGAGTTCCTCGCACAGCCCCATCGCCCGCACATCGAGATCGTAGGCCGTTTCCTTGTTCTCCAGCAAAAAGCCGATCGGCACGAAAATAAGCGACAGCTCTTTTTTGGCCTCCGAATGCTCCCGGGCGAGTTCCCGGATCCGTTCGTCCAAATCCGGTCCCAACCAAGGCCGCTTCGCCCCTTTCCCGCGACTTTGGAAAACCAATTCCCACGGCAAAGGCTCCGCGTCAATCGATTGGACGACCTTTTGACACGATTCCCGGAGCTGCTCCAAATAGTAGGCGTTCTCCGATTCGGAACCGGGCAGGGAATGGGCGGTAAAAAGGACGCGGGCTCCCGCCGCCGCGAGCGAAGCCCCGGCTTCCAACGACAACCAGGCGGCCGCTTCCAACAGCCGATCGGTTACCGCCCGGATGTAATGCGAATCGGTTCCGAACGACGGCAGCGGCGTGATCCGAATCGGACCGGCCGAGCCGACAGCCTGTTCGATCGCTTCGAGGTAATGCCGGTTGCCGCGTACGGCCTCGAGCGGAACGGCGATCAGGGCGATCGCCTCTTGAACGCCGTCGGCAACCATTTCGGCGACAGTTTCCTCCAACAGCGGGTACCAGAACAGGTTGCCCCAGTACACCGGCACGGATTGGCTCAGCCCCGCCTCGTTCAGTTCGGCAAGAATTCCGGTCAACAGCCGCCGACATTCCTCTCCCAACGGCGAAAATCGGCCGGTTTGTCTCGCGAGTTCCTCATATTCCCGGATCGTTTCCTCGAAAACTTTCGCGGACACTTTTTTCCCGCGCAGCAACATTTCGAGGAACGGAGCAATCTCCGCCCGCAATTCCGGCGACCCGTAGGAAATCAGAAGAAAGGCAGGCATTGGCAGCTTAGCATCTTTGCGGCTTAGCAACTTAGAAGATGAGCGGCTTGGCAACTGTCGCTTTCCGCTAAGCTGCTAAGCCGCTATCCGCTAAGCCGCTACTTATACTCACATTCAAACGAATACGTTCCGGACGGGACGATGCAGCAGACGCGGCGAAGCGTTTTGCCGCTGCGCGAGGTCGTTTCCGAAATCGATTTCTCGAATTTCGCCCGACTCTTTTCCCGGACCGAATCCAAGTCGTCGCTCGGCAACAAAATCGTCGCCGTCCGGCCGACCGGGACCGTAACCGTGTAATGAAACTTCCCGCCCGCGATTCGCCAGGAACTCTTGATCATCCCGTAGGCGGAATCGTACTCGGCGTTGACGTACTTCAAATCCCCGCCGGGGTTCGGCGTCATCATCAAGGGAGCCGATTTTTCCGGGATCGGAATGCCCGCGACCTTCGTGTGCAACCAGATCACCAAATCGCCGACGAGCATCACGTGATTGCCGCTGTTCATCGCCGGATCCGCCGTGTCGCCGTTCCAAAGTTCCCAGACGGTCGTCGCACCCTTTTCGACCATGTAACCCCAACTCGGGTAATCTTTGTTCGAAACGAACGTATAGGCGATGTCGTTCCGGTCGAATTGGTCGAGAATCAGGTTCAACCACTGACCGCCGATCAAGCCGGTCCCGATATGGTCTTTCGTTACATGCTCGATGTTGTTGACCAGGGTCGCGAATACTTTGCTCTCGTCTTCTTTCGGGACGATGTCGAAGGCCAAGGGGAGGACGCAAGAGCTTTGCGTTCCGTTGTCGTACTTCCCTTGTTCGGCATTGTAAAACCGCTTATTGAAATCGGCGGTCATTTTTTCGGCTCGATCGCGAAAACCTTTCGACTCCTCTTCTTTCCCAAGCATCGTCGCGAACCGCGAGAGGAGCTTGAGATTGTTGATGTAGTAAGTGGTCGCGAGAATCCCGGGCGCCGTTTTACGGGCCGGGTCCTGCGAATGAATCAACTCCGGCCGTTCCGGCGGGACGCACCAATCGCCGTAGTTGTCCTTATCGATCGTGCCGTCTTCGCGAATGAACTGTTCGAGGTGCTTCATCCATTTTTTCATCCCCTCGTAATGCCGACGGATCGGGCGATCGTCGCCGTACATCCGGAACAGGCTGTCCGGAATGATCGTAAAGGCGCTCGGCCAGGTTACGTTGGAACCGTAAAGCGGCCAGTAGTTCGGACAGACATCGGAAAGGTTGCCGGCGTCTTTTTCCGAATCTCCCTTTTGCGAGTCTTCGACGTCCTGCATCCATTTCGCGTAAAGGGAGTAATTGTCGAACATCAACATTTCCCCGAGCGCTTCCCCGGCCCGGTCTCCCTGCCAACCTTGCCGCTCGTCCCGCTGCGGGCAGTCGGTCGGGATGCTCAGGTAATTGTCCCGGACGCCCCATTCGATATTTTTGTAAATCTTGTTGATCAGCGGATTCGAGCATTCGAATTTTCCGACGATCGGGAGATGCGTGTTGACCGAACAGGCCGTCAGCGTGTTGATGTTCGGCTTGCCGGGGAAACCGGTGATCTCCGCATACCGGAAACCGTGATAGACAAACCGCGGCTGGTAGGCTTCTTCCGTCCCTCCTTTGAGGGTGTAAATGTCGCGACACTTCGCCCCGCGAAGGTTGGCGACGTACAGCATCCCCTTGTCCGGGCCTTCGGTTTGGAGCGTTTCGGCATGCCGGAGCAACACTTCGGTCCCGGCCGGGCCTTTGACTCGGAGCCGGCACCAACCGACGATGTTTTGGCCGAAATCGACGACCCAGACGCCGGGCCGAACCTCGGTCAGCGACTTCGCCTTCAATTCCTCGATCACGCGCATCGGCGGCATCATCGGGGCGACCAATTTGCCCTTCGGGGCCTCGACAAGTTGAACATCGGCAAAGAGAGAGCCGGATTTTTCCGCGTTGAATTTGACATCGGCCCAGTTCGGAATCTCTTTCCGGGCATCGTAAATCTCACCGTCGTAATCGTTGTTTTCGAGGATCGGCCCTTCGGTCGAAATTTTCCAACTTTCGTCGCTCACGATTTTCTGCTGCGAGCCGTCCTTGTATTCGAGCACCAATTCGAAGAGCAGTTTCGGGTAACCGAACGTCCGGGTCGCGGTCGGGTCGGTGATTCGCGGGGCGTAATACCGACCGTTGCCAAGAATCACGCCGATCACGTTTTTGCTCGCCGCGCAGTCTCTCGGGTTGATTTCGTAGGTTACATAAGGGACCCGCTTGTCGTAATCGGTCAAAATCGAATCGAGAACGTGATCGCCGACTTTTTTGCCGTTCAGGTACAGTTCGTAATAACCGAGTCCGGAAATATAGGCGGTCGCCCGAACCGGCATTTTTTGCTCCAGTTCGAATTCTTTCCGCAAATACCTCGCCGGCAGGCTTTCCCGGCTGGTACTGACCGACACGTCACCCCAAGGGCCTTGTCCGTACTCGGCAACCTGGGCCGCCGCGTCCCAACCGGCATCGTCGAAACCGGCGCCGCTGAAGCCTTGTGGGACGCCGTACACGCTCTTCCAGGAGGCGTCGGTTTTGAGAACGAAATTCTCGCCGTCCTCAAAACGGATGTGTACCGTTCCGACCAAACCGGCCGGGTTCGGGGCATCGCCGTGATTGGTTACTTCGAGAGCGAGGGTGTTCTTCCCTTTTTGAACATGCCGCTTGATATCGGCCAGTTGAGCCGATTTGAAACTGGTTCCCGAAACGACCTCCGCGCCGTTGAGAAACAGCTTGTATTCGTTGTCCGCTGCAAACGCGAGTTCGGCTACGGCAATCGGCTTTTCCGGAAGTTCGAAGGTTTTCCGGAAGCTCGCTTTGCCGACCGGGGCGGGATTGGCGTTTTCCGGCCAAATCCAAAACGCTCCGCTCAAATCGACGGTCTTTTTCGCGGCGGGGTCCTCGTCCCAGCCGATCCACTTTCCGGACCATTCGTTGATCCCGGTCGAAAACTGGCTTTGCACGGTCGAAGATTCCCGTTCGTCTTTGTTCCAGGTCGTCACTTTCCAAAGATAGACGAGCCCCGGCTTCAACTCGGAGCCGGCGTATTCGATCCCGACCAGTTCGCCCGATTCGATCTTGCCCGAATCCCAGACGGGTTCTTTCGTCCCTTTTTCGAGAACTTCGAGTTTGTAGGCGGTTTGCGTTTCGCCGTTGGTGTTCGATTTGATTTTCCAGGAAAATCGCGGCTTCATTTCGTCGATTCCGACAGGCGATTTGAGGTATTCGACCCGCAAATCGTAAGGAGTGAAGTCCAGGTTTTTTCGGAGAACGACAGTTTCCTGGGGGGAGTTGGCGTTGGCGTTGGTCTGCGCCGAGACTTGCGTGCCCGCCAAAAGAAAGCAGAACAAAAGGAAAGGACAAATTTGTTTCATGAAAAAAGACTCCGTAATGAAGATAGGCTGTAGTGCAAAAACGTGCGTCAACAAAACGAAAAAGGCCCCCGGGGAAAATCCCGGGGGCTCGATCGAATCATTAGACGGCCGGCAATTCGTAACCTTTGCGGCGGGGACGATCGTTCCAGGCGTTCGCCTCGTCGTCGCCGATAAACCGTTCGGTTTTCGGGTCGAATTTCATCTTTCGGTTCATCCAACGGGTAATGTTGACCAAATGACAGAACGCGATCGAACGGTGTCCGGTCTCGACGTCGGAAACCGGCATTTCCCGCGTTTTAATGCAGTTGAGCCAGTTCTGCAAGTGCCATTTCGCCTGCCAAAGGGCGGTCTGATCCGACCATTTGACCTCTTCCTGGGCTTCGTCGACCTTTTTGAGCAACTCGTCCCGGATTTCCGCCGGGTTGGACATGAACTTGTTCCGGTTGATTTCCAATTTGCCTTTTTCGCCGACGAAAATTCCGCCGCCGTGCGGCCCGTTGTCCAGCTCGATCCGGACTTCCGTCCCATCGGCGTAACGGGCGTACACCTTGCCGTCCTGCTGCGGTTTGTCCGAGGCGATCGGCTCGAATTCGACCGGGAGCGTGTCGTCTTTGCCCAAAGCCCATTGAATCTGGTCGATCCCGTGAGCCCCCCAGTTCGTCATTTCCCCGCCGTAGAAATTGCGGCCGTTGATCCAATGCGGGTGCCAGGTATGCCAAGCGCCCTGGTTCAAGTGCAGGTCCCAGTTGAAACCGCCCGGCATGCCGTGTTCGGAATCATCGACCGGCTGCGTCGGGCCGACGCCGGTATAACAAACGGCCTGGACGTATTTGATTTTTCCGAGCTTCCCGGTCCGGACGTAATCGCAGGCGACGCGGTTCATTTCCATAGACCGCTGTTGCGTTCCGACCTGAAAGACGGTTTTGTGTTTGCGGGCGAACTGAACGAGCCGACGCCCTTCTTCGATGTAAAGGGTGAGCGGCTTCTCGGCGTAGACGTCTTTTCCGGCCTGGCAGGCGTGTATACAGGGATAGACCCGTTGAAATTCCTGCCCGGCGATAATGACGGCGTCGATGTCTTTGCGTTCGAGAATCGGAAAATGCGAACCGTAGATGTCCCAGTTGGCTTCCTTCTGCTTTTTGAAATCGAGGGCTTGCGGCATGTTGGCATCGGCCAAGGCGACGAGCTGGGCCCCTTCGGGGAGCTGCTCCATCAGCAAGCGGGCGCGGCCTCCGGCGCTGACGCAGCCGACGGTGATCCGATCGTTGGCACCGGGCCGGGTTCCTTGGGCGAGAGCGGTCCGGGGAATGAGCGTCGGAACGGCATAAGCGGCCGCGGAAATCGCGGCGGAAGCGGCAAAAAATCCGCGACGGGATATCTTCTGAGACATACGGTACTCCTGGGAAGTTATAGGTAAAGAACGAGAAACCAATCCCGGAATTGTACAGCATCCGCCGAGGGGAGTCAATTATTGGTCTTTATGTAAAAAATCGGTAACCGCAAACAGCAGCCGGAAGCGTAAGCGCCGGGTTCGCCCCGAGAACCGGGCGCTTACGCTTCCGGCTGCTGTTCTTGTTCCATCTCTTTTGAAGATCGGTGCCGATAAGCTCAGCGGTCTTTCTCGTAACCCCTTTCGCCGGAGAGAATCGCCTTTTGGACCTCGCGCTGCTGTTGCCGGAGCCGGTCGTATTTGCGTTGCTGTTCGATCTCGATCGGATCGACCGGGCTAAAATCGGCGTTTTCCCCTCGCGGTTGCTTTTCGAGGTTGGCTTTCCCTTGTTCGATGAGCCCGAGCGCTTCCCGATAGGCGGCCGACCCTTTGTCCAACTTCGCGAGTGCCGGGCTCTTTTCCGGCCGATCGAACGAAACCGACCAAAGCGGATCGGTCCCGGTCAACTGTTGCAGCCGGGTCAATTGTTGTTCGTTCAGCGGCGAACGACCGAAGCGGTTCTCGCGATAAGCGCTGCCGTAGGTCGGATAATAGGGAGCGTTCAAATCGATCCAGGTCATCACCCTCTCGAACGATTCGCGATCCGTCTCACGATTGAGCGCCAATTTTAATTCCCGGCACCGTTTTTCCGTCGCCGGATCGGGATGCCCGTTGAGCAACACCGAAGCGAGCTTGCTTTGAGTCGATCCCCAACTGAGCGGCTCCAATTTGTAATGCGGTCCCGCGCCCGTAACCTGGACGTAACCTCTGCCGCGCAGTTGTTGGTACGAGGCGTTAAACAGCAGGTTCCGGTCGCCGGCGAGAACCAGCAAATCGGCGGCCGGTTGGCCGAAATCATGACATTCGACGCAATATTTGTCGAACACCGGCTGCACCTCTTCGAGGTAACTGAACAGCCGCTCCTTGCCGTACCAGGGCCGAAGTTCTTGCGGCGGTTTGGTCATTGCAAGGGGCAACGTTGTCGGTTTCGGCGGAGTTTCGAGCCGATTTTCGTGACAGCCGAAACAGCCGTTGGTTTCTCCCGGCCGGACCATCGTTCCGCTGCGCATCGATTGAATCATCATGCCGTTGGCGTCAAGCAGCTGGAAGTAAACGAAACGGTCGGCCGGGACGGCAAAATAGGCGCTGCCGTCATTTTCAACATCGACGGTCCCGAGAATCCGCTTGTTGTTGAAATCGTCCCAGGCCATTCCCGGGGCCTGCGTCCCGGTTCCGTTGTCCCACCAAGGGCCAGTCCAACACCGTTTTTCCGGCGATTCGACGACCCTCAAGGTTTTGGCCGAGCCGGGAACGACCTTGTGCATGCCGAAGCCTTCGTACACGTTTGTTACGTAAAAGTAGCCGTTTTGATCGGCGAGGTCGATCCGCGAGGCGATCGCGGGCGGGGGAGCACTCGGGGCGAGCGGCATCGGATCGAAGCAGCCGGGGGCGTCTTCGTGCAGGAGCGTTTGATTGCCGAATCGGTCCAAGAGCCAAATGCCCATCTCCTCTCCTCGACCGATCGTTCCCGAAGCGAGGAAGAAGGATTCGGAAAGCGGGTAAGGGTCTTCAAATTTTTGTGGCAGGCCGATAAACGTGTCGTAATTGCCGCGGTCGACGAGATCGACCGCTTCGCGCGGCCAGGTTTGCAGCACGGCGGCCTTGCCGTCGATTCCCCGCCGCCGGTCGATCAGGCCAATCGCTCCCCAAGGCCGATCATGACACGAAGTCAAGGTCGTGAGAAAGAGCGAATCGCTGTTCGGGAGGATGCGGCAATCAATCACCCCGCCGGGCGAGGCGGTGTTGTTCCCCCAAAAAATCGCGTGATTGGTGCCGTCCGGGTTCGCGACCCAAGCGCCCTGGGCATCGCCGAAATTGCGGTCGACGTATTCCCAGCGGTCGTACAAAATACGGCCGTCGGGGAGCAAACTCGCATGTCCCTCGAAAAGCGTGCTGTGCCCGATCTGCCGGATGTTGGAGCCGTCGGCGTTCATTACGAAAAGGTTGCACATGATATGCCGGTTGCACATGCAATACTTCGGTTCCCGCGTCGAAGAGAACAAAATGTCCCCGTCCGGCAAATACAGCGGGTCGATGTCGGAAGTGCCTGAGCCGAACGTCAACTGTCGCAAGCCGGCGATTTTTCCGACCTCGGTTTCGCCGTCGACCGTGATCGTCGGGCGACCGGGATCGACCGTCAGTTCGTAAATGTGATAATCGTCCCGACCGCTTTTCCGGATCGAGAGAAGGACCGTTTTCGCATCGAACCCGATGCAAGGGTCGCGGACGATTCCCTCGGGCAAGGCGAGTAGCGTCCGGGTCGTATCCGATTTCGGGTCCCAAACCTTGAGAGCCCCGCCACCGCAAAAGCTGCCGATGTTGATTTCGCCGGTTTGAAACATCGTCGCCGTGTTGTGATGGTCCGGCAGGTACTGGGCGCGAACGACGTACAAGATCGGCGCTCGCGAAACGAGTGGGTTGGAGCCGAGAATCTCCCGCTTGAGTTTCACGAATTCGCGACTCCCGAGCTCGCCCGCTTTTGCCCGTTTGAGGAAATCGGCCAGCTTCGATTCGGCAGCGTCTTTTTGGTCCGAATCCGTGATCGCTGCGCGAATCGCCGGGAGCTCGTCCAAAAACCGCAACCGCTCGGCCGCGGCCCGGCGTTTAGCCTGGTCCGCGAAATGCTGCTCCGTTTTCGCCGGATCAATCGTCCCGTCGACCCGGAAAAAATCGGCCCGGAGATGCGCCCAAGAGCCGGTCTCCTGGTCGACAAGCCGGAAAAAAGCGTCTTTTCCGAGGAACGGCGAAACGTCCCAGACGATTTCCTCAAGCCCTTGGCTGTTTTGACCGGCCGCCTTGAGCACTTCCCGATCGCTCCCATCGCCGTCGAGAACGCAAAGAGCGAGATAGGTTTTCGGTCGCTGACCTCCGCCGACCAAAAACCGAATTTCATTTCCCCGGATCGTAAAAATTGGCGATTCGATGATGCAGTTCGTATCGTCGGTCGGCCCAGGATGCCCGGCCTGTTCGAGTGTCGTCAGGTAATACTTCCCGTGTTTCGCGTACGGCCCCTGCTCGGAATGAAACTCCGTCTCCCGGCAACCGATCGGCCGGGAATTGGCCCCTTCGACGATTCGCCAACCTTCCTGTTCGAGGTTGCCGGATTCAAAATCGAAGACCAGCGAAAACGCAGGAGCGTTTTCCTGGGAAAAGACAAAACCTGAAAAAAGAACAGCAACGCCAACAATAAAAAATGTGAGAGCGCGCATTTTGAATCTCCCAAATTCGCGAACAATCTCCGAACCCGGCACAATACCTCCCCTCATTATACTCAAACTGTTGACAGTTTGAATGAGAAACACCCCTCATTTTTTCGCGACAGACTCGAAAAAAGTTAAAAAATCGAGACAAGTTTGAAACTTCATATTGTTTCCTTTTGGGAATATGTGTAATCTATATACCGTAGCCGGTATGGGCGGTAGGCTTCGCCCTCTGTCAAACCGCGGCCTCGTTGGGCCGCTACCATACTGAAGACGGGAATTTTAAACCGGCTTGAGTATAGCTGCTTCGTGTCGTTTCGAAACGAATTAAAACAAAAACAGTAAACATTAAAGCCCGTTGCCAGTAGGTCGATCATGATTCAGAAGATTTCTCCGTTTTTTCGCTTTTCCGGCAAATCCTCGTTCTTGTTGCTGCTTTGCGGTTCATGGCTTGGTTTGGTTTCCTTCACGGAAATGTTTGCCGCCGATGTGCCGGCCTATCCCGTTTACCAACAGGCGATCGGAGGGGTTTCGCTTGATGCCGACGGCGTCCTTGCCAATACACCCGAAAAAGAGATGACACTCCGCCGGGAGGCGTTGTTGAAAAATGCCCAGGAAATTCCCGCCGATTTAAACCAATCGACGCCGCTTCGAAAGGTTTCGTTGAAAAAACTCGATTTGGAGATACGTCGCTGCATCGAACAAAGAACCGAACTTTCCGAATCGGTTCGATATTTGGCCGGCTTAACCTCGATCCGGTATGTCGTGCCCGTTCCCGAAGAAAACGACATCCTCCTGGTCGGAACCGGGGAAGGTTGGACGTTCGATAAAAACGGCACTCTGGTCGGTAAAAATTCCGGGCGGCCGGTTTTTCTTCTTGAGGATTTGATCACGTTGATGAGGGTTTGGAACAACCCTCGGCCGGAACCGATCACCTGCTCGATCGATCCGACCCAGGAGGCGTTGCTTCGGGTCGCCGCTTTGAACCAAAAGGTCAACGCCCGAACCGACTCCCAGGAATTCGCGAGGGAGCTTGAAATCGCCAACGGTTTGAATACGATTAAGATCAACGGCATCTCTCCGGAAAGCCGCATCGCCCGGATCATGACGGCGGCCGATTACAAGCTGAAACAGCTCGGATTGGGATTGGAAGGGGCTCCCAAGGGCTTTCCCAGTTACCTGACGATGGTCGCCCGAACGATGCGTAATCCCGGCAATCCCCGTTTTTGGCTCGCTCCCGATTACGGCTCGATTTCTCACGATGTCGACCGGTTGACCTGGGATCTCGGACAGTCGAAGGTCAAAGTGATGACCGAAACGGATTACATCGATTCTCTCGGAAACCGAACTCCGAGCGGCAACGTCGATCGGACCGCCCAACATTGGGCAGAGAACATGACCAAGGATTATTCGAAGCTTTGCAAGGCCGATTCGGTTTTCTCGGACGTCAAAAATTGTATGGACCTGGCCGTCGCCGTCGCGTTGATTTATCGCGAAAACCTGCTGAAACGAAGCGAATGCAATCCGAGTACGCTTTGGGAGCGGGATGCCGTCGATTTGCCGAAATATGAGGTCCCGAAACAGGTCAGGAGTACGGCGGTTATCGAAAAACGTTCCCGCGGCGCCGCGGTCGGGTGCGGCGGGGTTGAGATCAACCCTTGGGAAAAACTGGAAACGACGCAACTGAAGAACGACCTGAGCCGGGAAAGAACGACCTTGATTTCAATGAAGGGGGACCAGTGGTGGTCGAACTGAGAAAGTGTCCTCAAAATGACACACACGGCAGTACACTCAAGCCGGTATAAAATCCCGTCTTCAGTATGGTAGCGGCCTAATGCCTTGTCAACATTAAATATTGGGATTCCCCGGTCGTCATTCTCGCGAGGCGGGAATCTATAGTGAAACCGTTCCCTATGGATCCCCGCCTGTGCGGGGATGACGGAAAATCATTAATCCCAAAAATAAAACTTGACAACGCACTAGCGAGGGCGCGGTTTGATTGAGGGCGAAGCCTACCGCCCATACCGGCTACAGGTAACAGCCCGAAAAAAAAGAGCCGTAAGTACCAACGACACTTACGGCTCTTTTTTATTGCCTCAATGGCCAAGTCTCAGCGACTGGTAGGACAGCGGGTTAAAATAGCGGTTTTGTAAGCGAGCTTTTTCCTTGATGAATATGAATAAAAACCCAAAACAACCGACTTTCGCCCGAGGATCGCCGTCGCATGATCCAAGCGGTTCGAGGCG
>JAVBQI010000196.1:0-12920 GCA_031549145.1 Thermoguttaceae bacterium
CCGAGCGATTCGCGCAGCTCGACCGTTAATGTTTCCACTTCCATTGAAATTACGCCCCAAACTAGGATTCAAAATGATGTGCAAGGACAACGAGCCAACCATTTTGACCGGGATTTTTCAAAATTCAACCCCCCCGGCCCCCGGATCGATGATTTTTTTGAACCGTGAGAGATTTTGTCGCCTTAGCGAAAACGGTCGACGCGTCCGGTAATATCGCCACAGAAAACAAATCCCCTCTAGGTAGGCAACCAACCTTGCCCGCCAAATTTGCGTTCCCCGTCGGCTGTTTTCTTTCCAAATGCTTGTAAGGCTCCGAAATACAAAGTACAATTTCCGTGGTTTTTCTTTCGTTTACGGTTAGCGTGGCGAACGACCAACTCCTACACGAATTCAACGAACCATGCCGGAAACAAAGATTATCGCCGTCGAGCGCGGAAAGGAAAGACGACAGTTTTTGCATTTACCCTGGACGGTCTATCAAGACGATCCGTATTGGGTTCCGCCCTTGAGAATGGATCAAAGGGAACTGGTCGGCTACGCCAGGTGCCCGTTTTATGAGCACAATGCAATTCAAACGTTTATCGCCGTTCGCGGCGGGAAAACGGTCGGGCGAATCGCCGCGATCGACAACCTCGGGCATACGGAGCGGTACGGCGACGGCGTCGGTTTTTTCGGTTTTTTCGAATGCATCGACGATTCCGAGGTCGCCGCCGGGCTGTTTCAGGCTGCCGAAAACTGGCTCCGGGGGCGAGGGCTGCGGGCGATTCGCGGGCCGATCAACCCGTCGCTCAACCACACCCTCGGGTTGCTGATCGACGGGTTCGATTCGTCCCCCTTCTTTATGATGACGTACAATCCGCCGTATTACGAAAAATTGATCGAAGATCGCGGACTGAGAAAGGTTCAAGACCTGTACTCCTATTGGGGGAAAATCGAAATGCTGCCGAAAATCCGGGGCAAACTCGGTCCGATCGGCGAAATGATTAAGGAGCGGCTCAATGCGACGGTTCGAACACTCGACCGAAAACATTTTCGCCGGGACGTTGAACTGTTTCTCGACATTTACAATCGATCGTTGACGAACACCTGGGGATTCGTCCCGATGTCCGAAGCCGAGATCAAGGCGATGGCCTTCGGGCTGCGGTTTCTCATCGTTCCGGAATTGGCAGTCGCCGTCGAAGTCAACGGAAAAACGGTTGGCGCCTCGTTCGGGCTGCCCGATTACAATCCGCGAATCAAGGCGATCAACGGTCGGCTTTTTCCCTTCGGATTCCTCAAACTGATTTGGCGGAAACACGCGATCAAAAAGATCCGGATACTCAGCACCAACGTGTTACCGGAATACCAAATGCACGGTTTGGGGCTTGTTTTGCTCGAAGCCCTCGTTCCGAAAGCGCTCGAATGGGGCATCGAGGAAGCGGAATTTTCCTGGGTGCTGGAATCGAACCATCTTTCGCGCGGCTCGCTCGAAAAGGGGGGGGCGGTTCGGACCAAAACGTATAGGATTTACGAAAAAGAAATCGCGGGATCGTAATTCAAAAGGCTTCAGGCGTCAGACTTCAGGCTTCAGGTTCTTTTTTTCTTTTCAATAATGACTCGTTTTACACTCGCGATTTTTGCCGTTGCCGTCTTTATTTTGCCTGTAACAGGGGCGGAGATGCCGCAAACGGCCGTTCAATGGCAGGTTTACGAACTGTCGTTTCAAGCGGCGAACACGTATGAGCGGCCTTACACCGAGGTCGCACTCGGCTGCCAATTTCGCGGGCCGGACGACCGCTCCTACCAAATTGCCGGGTTTTACGACGGCGAGGGCGTTTGGAAAATTCGCTTTTGCCCCGACCGGCCCGGCGATTGGAGCTGGAAAACCGAATGCGACCGGCCGGACGCCGCGCTCGGCGAGCAAGAGGGACGGTTCGTCGTCGCGGCGGCCGACAAAGTGGTTCCCGCAAACGGCGATCCGCTCCCCCGGCACGGCGGGATACTCCGGGTTTCGGCTAACGGACGGCACTTGACGTACTCCGACGGCACGCCGTTTTTCTGGCTGGGAGATACCTGGTGGTTCTGCCCCGGTGATCCCGTTCCGATCCGCGGATCGAGCAACCCGGCGTACGAGTCGATGTTCAAGACTTTGATCGAAAAGCGGCACTCGCAAGGTTTTACGGTCGTGCATTGGGCTTCCCTGGGGCGGTTTGGCGAGCACTCGAATCACGAGGCGTTTATGAGGACGAAAGATGGCGGAGAGTTCGACCCGAATTATTGGAAAGAATACGATCGGTACGTCGAAACGGCCAACGCCGCCGGGATTATCCCGGTGATCGGCTTTGGCTTTTCCGCCGGCCTCGATCCCTGGTCGCTGGAAGAACTCGAATACCTTTGGCGGTATGTGGTCGCCCGATACGGCTCGCATTCGGTGAGTTGGCTGATCTGCGGGGAATACAACCAAAACGGCGGCGACCGGCAAAACCGGATCGAAAAAGTGCTCAAGCTCGGGGCCTCGATCAAGGAATACGACCCTTACAAAAGGGCGATGACCGTGCATCCCTGGTACTTCAAGGGCGAAACCCGCGACGCTTGGCATCACGATTGGTACGACTTCGTGATGTGGCAAGGGGCTCATGCCGGACACGGCAACGTCCCGCCGACCGCTTCTTACCAGGATTCGGCGAAGCTGGGCAAGCCGTACCTCGAAGGAGAAACGCAATACGAAGGGATATACGGCGGTTTCGAGGGCCGGGCCGTAACGGCGGACGACGTCCGGCTCTCCGCCTGGCATGCGATGCAATCGGGATGCTGCGGCTACACTTACGGAGCGCATGGGCTGTGGTATCCGACGCAGAACGCGGACGACAAAATGTTTACGGAAGATTGGGGGTTCGCCCATCCGTGGTGGGAAGCAATGCAATTCCCGGGACCGAATCAATTGAAAATCTTGAAATCATTTTACGAACAAATCGATTGGACGCGTTTTCGCCCTCGCCCCGACCTGCTGCGACTTGAAGGGGAGTACGGCGACACGACCCGGCCGCTGCTGCAAGTCGCCGAAAACGACAGCGAAAACGTAAAGGCTGTCGTTTATTTTCCGCAAAAGAGCGGTTGGAATTTAGCGGTTCGTGTCGAAAAAATCGACGCCAAGTATTTCGTTTGGTTCGATCCGCGAACCGGCGAACGAACCAAAGCGGAAACGATTGCGGCCGACGAAAAACCGCTGCTCCTTCCCGAACGCCCCGACGATACGGACTGGGTCTTGGTGTTGCAATAAAATAATACATTATTTAATCTGTATTGATAAAATTCTTGGCTTGTTCCATTGACAAACCGTCAGCAAGGCGGTATTAAGCTGTAATAATTGTCGTGCAGCACGATTGTTTATCATTTTTCTTGATATTCTCTGCGCGATAAAATCGCCCACGATTCGTAATTCGAACACTCGCGATCTCGCAGGCCTTGCAAAAAAATCACGGTAATCATATATGGTTGAAAAATCCAAATCCGCGAAGGAACACGCTTTGGTGATCGTCGAATCTCCCGCGAAAGCGAGGACGATCGGAAATTTCTTGGGAAAATCGTACTCCGTCGAAGCAAGCATCGGTCATGTCCGCGATCTGCCTAAGGGAACAAAAGATTTGCCGGAAGAATACAAAAAAGAAAAATGGGCGAGGTTGGGGGTCAACGTCGATTCCGAATTCGAGCCGATTTATCTTGTGCAGGACGACAAAAAAAAGCAGATCAAAAAATTGAAAGATCTGCTCAAAACGGCCGATGCCGTTTATCTCGCGACGGACGAAGACCGCGAAGGGGAGGCGATCAGTTGGCACCTGCTCGAAGTGTTGCAGCCGAAGGTGCCCGTACATCGGTTGGTCTTTCACGAAATTACGAAATCCGCGATTGATGAGGCCTTGGCCCATCCCCGGAGCATCAACAACGATCTCGTCCGGGCGCAGGAAACCCGCCGCATCGTCGACCGGCTGTACGGATACGAGGTTTCTCCTCTGTTGTGGTACAAAGTTCGCCCGAAGCTTTCCGCCGGCCGGGTTCAAAGCGTCGCCGTCCGTTTGATCGTGCAACGGGAACGGGAGCGGATCGCCTTCAAAAGCGCGACCTATTGGGATTTGCTCGGCATTTTTTCCCCGGAATCGGGCAAGCCGCTCAACACGACCCTGCTCTCGGTCGGCGGGCTCAAGATTCCCGAGGGGAAAGACTTCGATTCGAATACCGGCTCGCTCTCCAAGCCCGCGGCGTTCCTCCTTCTCGACGAAGAAAAAGTGCTCGCACTCAAAGAGCGTTTGAAACAAGGGACCGCGAAGGTCGCCAAGGTCGAGGAAAAGCCGTATTCGACCCGGCCGTACCCGCCGTTTACGACCAGCACGCTGCAACAGGAAGCGAACCGCAAGCTCGGTTTTACGGCCCGGCAGACGATGAGCCTCGCACAAAGCCTTTACGAAAACGGGCACATCACTTACATGCGAACCGATTCGACGAACCTTTCGCGGGAAGCGATCGGCGCGGCCCGCAATCTGGTTCGTTCGCAATACGGCGAAGAATTTCTCCCCGAATCTCCGCGTTATTACAGCACCAAGGTCAAGAACGCGCAAGAGGCGCACGAAGCGATTCGACCGGCCGGCAACGTCTTCGCGCTACCGGATCATCTTCGCAACAGGCTTTCGTTCGACGAATTCCGGTTGTTCGACCTGATCTGGAAACGAACGGTCGCCTCGCAAATGAAAGACGCGACCGGTTGGCGCAAGACGATCAACGTCGAACTGGACGATGCGATCTTCGAGGTGAGCGGCAAAACAATCGACTTCGCTGGCTACCTCCGGGCTTATGTCGAGGGATACGACGATCCGGAGGCCGAGCTCGCCGACCGGGAAGTGCTTTTGCCGAAGCTGGCCGTCGGTGAATCGCTCCGCGTCAACGAATTGGAACCGAAATCGCACACGACGAAGCCGCCGTCCCGTTTTTCGGAGGCGGCGCTCACCAAATCGCTTGAGGAAAAAGGGATCGGCCGACCGAGCACCTATGCTTCGATCATTGAAACGATCCTGAACCGGAGTTACTGTTTCAAGAAAAACGGAGCGCTCGTCCCGACTTGGACCGCGTTTGCCGTTTGCCAATTGCTGGAAAAGCATCTCCCCGATCTGGTCGATTATGATTTTACCGCTCAAATGGAGGATCAGCTCGATGCGATCAGCCGCGGAGAACTCGGCTCGCTCGATTACCTTCGCGAATTTTATTTCGGCGAAAAACAGGACCAGCCCGGTTTGAAAAAGCAACTGGAAAACAAGGTCGATACGATCGATGCCCGCGATATCAATCAAATTGAAATCGGCAAACCACCGCAAGCCGACGGCACCGAAGGGGAGCCGGTTTACCTTAGGGTCGGCAAGTTCGGCCCCTTCCTGCAACAGGGGGAAAAGCGGGCGAGCGTCCCGGAAGATTTGCCCCCCGATGAGTTGACGGTTGAGAAAGCGCTCGCGCTTCTGAGTCAAACGTCGCAGGCCGAAGAGCCGCTCGGAATTTGCCCGGACACGCACAAGCCGGTGTACGGCAAGGTCGGTCGTTTCGGGCCCTATGTGCAGCGAGGGACTTCCGAAGACGAAGAAAAGCCGCAATACGCCTCGCTTTTGAAGGGGATGAGCCTTGAAACGCTCGATTTCGAAACCGCGTTGAAATTGCTGAACCTGCCGCGCACTTTGGGCGTTCAAGCGGAATCGGGGGAAGAGGTGATCGCTCAAAACGGGCGGTTCGGTCCTTACATCAAATGCGGCAAGGAAACCCGCTCGCTCCCGGCGGACGTCTCGCCGTTGGACATCACGCTCGAAAAGGCGTTGGAGCTCCTCGCCCAGCCGAAATACGGCAAAGGCTCGGCCCGATCGGCGGCCCGGAAGACGGAGCCGCTCAAATCGTTCGAGGTTTCGCCGATCACCGGCAAGCCGGTCAACCTGCTCAGCGGCCGATACGGAGCGTATGTAACAGACGGGGAAACCAATGCGACATTGCCCCGGGATATCACGGCGGAAGAGTTGACGTTCGAAACGGCGCTCGACCTCCTCGCCCAGCGGGCGGCGAAGGGCCCGTCGAAAAAGAAGGCCGCTCGAAAGAAGGCGACGAAAAAAGCGGTCAAGAAAGCCGCAAAAAAAGCCGTCAAGAAAGCGGTTAAAAAGGCGGCGAAAAAAACGACAAAAAAAGCGGCTAAAAAAACCGTCAAGAAAAAAGCCACGTCTTCCTGATCCCGACCGGCAGATTGTTGATTTAACACGTTTCGAACAAGAACAGCAGCCCGAAGCGTCAGCGAGGGATCGCCCGATTATCCGTTTCCTGTTTTCGAACAAATCGACAAACGCTCCCCGAGCGCGTTACATATTTTTCTTCTCCGAATTTTGGAAACACGGACATGAGTTACACCGTCGGTCCTTATCTCGTCAATATCGACGACCTGAAAAAAAGCGTTGGCAGCAAAGACCGGGTTTTCGCGATTGCCGTCCTGAAACGAAGAGCCAAAGAAAAGGACGAAACATTCGATGAAAGCGACTCGGACGGCCTTGTCCCGAAAGATAAAGATGAAGGCGACGAGGATGATTGGGATTCATGGAATACGATGGCCGCCGTCAAAGCCCTCGTGAACGGCGACTTGGACAACGAAAGGATTACGGGTAGCCAATACGGCTACGCTTTGGAATCGTTCTGCGGACATTTGGGCAAGAGACAATGCGTGGAAGCATTGGAAGACGTCCATTTTTCCGGCGACTTTGACAGTTATTGGCCTTGGCTATCAACCGCTTCCAAACCGCTCATTCCTTTCAGCGGTTATAACGACGACTTTCCTATTATCGGTTATTTGCCCCTTGCCGACCTGCCGGAGGAAATCCAACGCACGAAAGAATTGGATTTTGCCGGTCTGGGTTCGAAAAAAGTGGATTTAGCGGCTACGTTCCAGAATAAAGCCCAACTACAAATGGAATGGGCAATTTTTTCCGCCGACTATGAAACGATTCTGGTGCAACCCGATGATTATCCGTGGCTCGACGAAGGTTATTACGATTCCATCCAACAGAAATTGGAAACACTTGGATTTCGCAAAGTCCGTGACGCAGAATTGTTACATCTTTCCCATGTGCTGCCGGACACAAGATATTTTTGTCGAACGCTTATCAATGCGGATCGGAATGTCGGTGCATCAATCAGTCAGATTCGTATTGTCAAACCGCAAAACGCCGACCAAAGAAGCGTCGATATCCGATGCGTGGAGTTTTCAAGCGAGTTTTCTGACGGAACATTTCTTGTGACGGCAAACATGTTGGGTATAAGCGTTCTCGAAAGCTTTGACGGCGTTACGTTTCAGAATTTCCCCCTTGATACGCCGTTGAACGAATTGCTGGATTACCACAAGGTCTCAGCACAAGCTTATTGCGCATCGGCAAAGACGGAACCGAAGATACTCGCAACAGACGACGACTTGATCCTTGCAGGCGAGCGGCAACACCTCTTGATCCGTGCGGACCGAGAAAAGAAACTTATGGAAATCGTTGCAGCCGAGGTAGAACCGGACGAAGAGTTGATCGAATGGCTCGAAGAAATCCGCACCGACTTGCTCGCCCTTTACAAAAAGGCCCTTAAAGCGAAAAAAGATATTGTTGCTTTTTATTACTAAGCCGTAGCGGAGAAAAGGCTCCCGACCTTTTTTTCGCCGAAAAACAGCAGCCCGAAGCGTCAGCGCCGGGTTGGCATTGCGTTTCCGTATTGGATAACCGGGCGCTGACGCTTCCGGCTGCTGTTTTGGAGATCAACGTAACCCGCCAACTTCATTCCAACGAAGCGGACTCGGGGATACGGTCCGGGGAACCGTATTGCTCCAAAAGTTCGCGGAGCTTTTCTTTTTTCGCCAAGTCTTGCGAAGACGGAACCTCGGGCATTCGCGGGTCGATATCAACAGTGCCCCAGGAAATTTGCCGACCTCCTTTGAAAATCAGGCGAAATCGGGGCTGGGGCATCGGCTCTCTCGGGTAAACCGGCTTCGATTCGTCCGGCAATTTGACGATCGCGAAAATCTCCGAGATTTCCCATCGCTTCGCATCTTTTTCCAAAAGGCTCGCGATTCGGGCGGCCCCTTCGACGGCCGGGTCCCCCCAGCGATCGCCGATGCTGCCAATCGGGTGTGTCGCAACGCCGCGGACAAGAATGTAATCGAACGTCTTTTCCGGATGTTCGATAAAATAAACGGTCGGCAGCAAAATCCCGAGCGCATCGACCGGGAAACAGCTTTTGCCCTCGGGGGTTTCGATCATGCAGACCGGGGAGCGGTATTGCAATTCGACCTGAATTTGTCCCGGATACCGAATTTGAATTTTGCCGACCTCGACAACCCAAGGGCTGGCGGCAAAAGCGGCCGCGAGTTTTTCCGGCAATTTCGAATCGAGAACCGTCTCCCTCCGGTCGAGGCTCGCCGCTTGCAAGACGTCTTTGACAAACGATTCCGGAACCCAGGGAGGTCGCTCCGGGACCGAAATCCGGTCCGGATCGAGCCGGTAGTCTTCGGAATGGGCAAATTCTTTTTTCAAAAACGCCCAACCGCCCAGTCCTATCCCTCCCATCAGGAAAAGAAGGATAAGATAAGGAAACCCGAGACGCAACAGGGACAAAGAAATGGCCCGGTTTTTCAATGGGTCCGTTTCCTTATGATTTGACATGGGCGGTTGGGTCAAGAAACCTTTTTTTGTCAAGCGAAAAACGGCAGCCTCAAGCGTGATCGCTGGGAAGAAGCCGTCTTTCCGAGTTCGGCAACGGCACATCCTCGCTCGCGGTCGCCGTTTTTTACGCCGAATTGCGGAAAAACCAACGAATCTTATTTTATCATCTTGCCAATATCATTCAAAGGTCTAAGAATAGAGGACAGGAGAATTGCGAAGTCGATAATTTCAGAAAAAAATTTCGAATCGGGCAGCAGCCGGAAGCGTCAGCGCCCGGTTATCCAATGCGGAAAACCGGGACCAACCCGGCGCTCACGCTTCGGGCTGCTGTTTGCCGCGTTCGACTTTGCAATCCTCTTGAAATACAGGAAAGCCTTGTGCGCAGAAATTTGAAAATGGGGCAACGCTTTCGAACAAAGATATCGTTTTTTTGCCAGCTTTCGCACGGAACGGGCCAAAAATTTTTCAAAATTTCTTACAACACTCGCCCTTGAATTGGCAACATTAACCCAAAACGAGTATGTTTTAGGGAAAAACAAACATCGGTTTTTCAGTCGTATTACTTGAAGGAATGTCACTTTTTTCCAAAAAACCGCCTGTCCCGACTGTTGTTCCGAGCGAGGTCTCGGAAATCGATTGGGATGCAACCTTGCAAGCGAACCAACATTGGCTTCGTACGGTGATCGCTGCGCGCGTCGGCGAGCCGGCGGCGATCGACGAGGTTTGGCAAGAGGTTTCTTTGGCCGCCTTCCTTCAAAAATCGCCGCTCAAGGACGCGAGCAAAGTCGCTCCCTGGTTGTACCGAATCGCCGTCACCCAATCGCTGATGTACCGCCGAAAAATGGGCCGAAAACGAAAACTGATCGATCGATATGCCGAACGCTTCGAACCGTCCGAATCGGATAACCGGGAATCCAATCCCTTGGATTGGCTCTTGAGTCAGGAACGTCGGCAAATGGTCCGGGACGCTCTTTCCCGGTTGCCTTCGCGGGATCGGGAAACCCTGTTGCTCAAATACGTGCACGATTGGAGTTACAAGGAAATGGCCGACAAATTGGGCTTGAGCGTTGCCGCAATCCAGGCCAAGTTGCATCGGGCCCGACAACGCCTTAGAAACGAATTGGCCTATCACAAATCGATTGATCCTTGACACATTACGAATATGTCACTTTCCCGAGAAAATTATTCGGAACTGATCGACCTTTTGGTCGACGGCGAGTTGGACGACATCCGCCGGATTCAACTGATCGAAATGCTCGACGTTTCTCCCGGCGGTTGGAAGCAGTGTGCTCTCGGTTTTCTGGAAAATCAAGAATTGAAAAACGCGTTTTCCGCCCCTTGGGACGAGGTCGAATCGCCCGAAAAATCCGGGGCTTTACCGAATGTCGTCCCCACCCGCTTCGTCGGCTCTCGGAAACCATCGGTCAACGAAATGCGGTTCTCGCCCCGAAAACGAGGCTTTTTCTGGGGAGCTCTCGCCGGTTGCCTTCTTATCGGCGTCGCGGTCGGTTTCGTGATCCGACACTTTCCCAATTCTTTCCCGGAACAAAGTCTTTTCGTCAAAAGTCCGCTGAATCGAGAAGGCCTTCGGAATTCCCCGGAAGAACCGGCGTTCGTCCAAAATTGGGAAATGCCGTCCCTTGAGACCCGTCTGGGACAAACGGCTCCGCAGTATCGCCCGATCCGACTGCAAAGCGAAGGGCGTCTTTCAGATCATGTTTCGGTCCCATGTTATGACAACAAAACTCTCGACCCGAAGTCGCTTCCGGAATTGAATGACGCCGCTTCGCGGAATCTGACGCAGCAGCTTCGCAACGCCGGACACGAAGTCGATGTGCGGCGACGACATTTTATCGTACCGGGCAAAAACGGCGAGCATATCCTTGTCCCGGTCGATGACACCTTTATTAAATATTCGGGCAGCAATGTGTTCGAATGATGTTTTTAGGCTATAGACTATAGGCTATAGGCTGTTGGTTTACATTTGTTTAACCTTTTCTTTTTGTTTGACGGAGATCGATACTTATGAAAAAAATCAATTACCTTTTATTATTCCTTGCTATTTCGTGTTTGATGTTCGCCCGAACGCTGAGCGCGGAGGAACCGAAAACGGCGGAAACCCCGCAGATCACGGAAGAAATCACCGCGGAGGAAACGACGTTCAAGATTCCGGAGTATTATTTGGGCATTCAATGCGAGCCGGTTCCCGAAATTCTCGCCTTGCAGTTGAATCTCGAAAACACCGGGCTCTTGGTAACCTCGGTCGTTCCTGAAGGCCCCGCCGAAAAGGGAGGCGTCAAACGCGGCGACATCCTCTTGAGCATCGGAGGAAAGCCGGTCGAAAAGATCGTCGATATTTTCGAGGCGCTCGATCGCGATAAAGACAAGGAACAGGCTCTCGAAGTCTTGCATCGCGGCAAGAAAACCGAATTGAAAATCACCCCGGAAAAACGCCCTGAGACGCCGCCCCAGGCTTCGCGGCCCATGCGGGGAATGTTCCGGACCATTCAGCCGGGAATCATTTTCAACGGCAAGGATCCCGGCGAAGCCCGACAGATGATCCAAAAATTTCTCGAACAAATGGAAGGCTTCGACGGCGATGCCGAACTCTTGGACGGTAACGCGATCCCCTTTGAAGGCGTTCCTTTCGGGGCGGACGACGAGGGCTCCGACGTCGAGCGATTCGAGTATTCCGCTCAACCGGGCGAGCAGCCGGGAACCCAACGGATACATGTCCGGCACAACAACGAGGTCTGGGATGTCGATAAGATCGAAGACCTGCCGAAAGAACTGCAAGACCGGATTCGCGGAATAGCCCCTTCGCAGGAAAAAGCGGCTCCCCCCGCCCCGAAAACGGAGGCAAAAACGGACGCGAAACCGACACCGGAAAAGAGCACGTGGGAAAGTTGGGAAGCGTTTCGGGAAAAAATGAAAAAAGAAATGGACAACCTGGGCGAAGAGGTTAAGAAGCTTTCCGAAAAAGCCCCCGATTTCGGCAAAACCTACGAGAATTATCGCAAATCGGTTGAAGAATACATCAACAGCTTTTGGAATTCCCAGCCCAAGGAAGCGGAGAAAAAGGAGTAAGAAATGAATCAGAGCCGCGCCCGTTAGGAAGCGGAGGTGTGTCAAAAACCACTCCCTTACGGTCGCGGCTCTGATCGAAACCCGAATTTATTCGGCGGGTTGCGGTTCCGGTTGCGGCTGGGCTTCCGCTTCCGGCTTGGTTTCCGAGGTCGGCGGAACCGCTTGCAAGGCCCGCAGCTCGTCAATCATCTTTTGCGTTTCCTGACGCTGCTTTTCCGCTTCTTCCTTCGCCTTGTCGGCCGCGGCTTTGGCAGCATCGGCCGCTTCCTTCATTTGCTTGGCCGCTTCGATTTGCTTCGCCGCCTCGCTTTGGGCCGCCGTCGCCTCGGCTTTGGCCTTTTCCGCTTGGGCTTTCAACTCCTCAAGCTGGGCTTTGGCTTGGGTCAATTCGGCGATTTCCTTTTCAACGGCGGCGCGTTCTTCGCGAACGACGACGAGCGTTTTTTCCGATTCTTCCAACGTCTTGTTCGCGGCTTCCTGGTTCAACGCGGCTTCCGCTAAAGCGACGGTCGCTTCCGCGAGCGTTTCGTTCGCCTCGTTTTTCGCCTTTTGGGCGAGGTACATTTGGCAGCGGGCCGATTTCATTGCCGGGATTTCAATCCCCAGGCAGCCGAGCAGCCCTTTCTGCTGCACGTATTGGGCCTGCGCCGCCCCGGAAGAAAGAGCAAACGCGGCGGCCAAGACAACGATCATCGAAATAGAGACTTTTTTCATAATTCACTCCAAAGGACTGGTGTTGTTGATCAATTTTATTGAAGAGCGACAACTCGAATCAAGCTGTCGTCGTATATGTCAAATCGCGGCAAAAAAATGAGTCGAAATGCGGCTCAAAAATCTCCCGCAATATTTCGCCAACCTTTCAACTCTTTGCATATACCCTATATTATAGGTTCCCGACAAAATAAAGTGTAGGATTTCAAAGAAATTTTCCCTAAAGCGTGTCAATATATCGGAATTGCTCCGAAATTGTCGTTTTTATGGGCCTATTATCCGTGCGAAAATTTGGGGAACTATATACTTGACTCCACAGCTCCTTTTTTCTCTCACAAAGGCACAAAGATCACAAAGGATTATTGAGAAATTCGAGTTGTCCTTAGTGTCCTTCGTGCCTTTGTGAGAAAAAACAGGGAATCTAGGTAAGGATGT
>JAVBQI010000022.1:0-43036 GCA_031549145.1 Thermoguttaceae bacterium
GATTCAATTCCCGCAATCGCTTCTTAAAGCACTAGCATTACTGACCTGAAAATTAAATTTGACCGAAAAACAAACAAAAATTCGAGACTGTCGAACAAAAGTGAGGTCTCACTTCGCCCCAGAGCGGCGCAATGTCGATAACCCCCGGTTTTAACCGGGGGCAAAAAGCCGCCTCCCTTTTTGAGCCCCAACGGGGCGTTACTTGCCGGTTTTGTTACGCCCCGTTGGGGCTCAAAGCATTTTTGCGTTCTCCATTCCCCCGGCTCACGCCGGGGGTTAGAGACATGCCGTCCCTTCGGGACGAAAACTGTGAGGGATAAAAGGCAACTTTTGTGCTAAGCGTTCAAAATTTATTATCAGATCAGTAAAAATGACTTCGCAATCCTCGTGGTCGTGCTCGCTGCGCGGTTGACGTCGGTTTTTCGAAGTAGTATAATTTGTGGCAAAGGATTACATTGCCTTTGGCGAGACACCCGAAGCCGACGAGCACTTTGCCAGGCGGTCAACTTTCTCAAGTTCAATCGATGCTGAAATTCCGAATCAGCACATTTTTTGGCCTGTCGATTCTCTGGGGGCTGGGAATTTTTCTCCCCCCGGAGAACTCTTGCGCCGCGGAACGACCGCACTCGGCGGTCGCCCCCCTGCCGCAAAACCGGTCCGGTGATCCGCGGCAACAGGAGATGATTGCCGATTCGATCCGATACCTGCAAAAATCGATTCCCAAAAATCAACGACCCGCTTCGGCCTATTCCCGCCTCGTTCCGGTTGCGACCGTCGTTTCCGGACTGCTCGAGGCCGGAGTGTCTCCCGAGGAACCTATCGTTCAAGAAGGATTGGTTTTTCTCGCCCGGATGGGGAAAGAATTGGATCGCGAAAAAGATCACGCGGCTTTTGTGTTGACGCAAAGATGCTTGAAAAAGGCGAAGGCAAAAACTCATCCGACTTGTCCGAAAAACATTTCCGCCCAATCCGATTGCGCTCTTGCGAACGCTCTTGATCAATGGGTTGTCTCGCCCGGCTTGGGGCAAGCCGTCCGAATTCGGGACATCGGGCAACCTTCCGTTCAAAACGAGCGGCCGGTGCTCGCGGAATACTGGAAGCCGGCGGAGTTCGGCCGGCTGATCGCGAAGTGCCTGGGCCGGGACGATGCGCACTCGAAATCGCCTCAGCCCCGGAAATCGGAACAAGGGGGACTGCGGCCCGAGCCCGTTTTGTTCTCGGGTGGAAGGAAAAACGATAAGGATGAATTGACAATCCCGGCGACCGCTCCCACGATCACGGAATGTTTCGCGTCGAACTTTCGCGGCATCCCTTCGCTTTCGAATCATCTCCTTTCTTCAAATTTTCTTTCGGGATTACGAACGACGCGTCTTTTGATTTGATCGTTTTTCTTTCAAGCACGGCGGCCTGCCGAAGTTTCGGCTTGAGATTCCGACGGTTTCTCGGTTCGAAAACGGCGGACGTTCACAGTCGGAGCATGTCGCGTTCTTAGCGAGATGCCGTTTGCCCGATTTCCAAAAGGATTTGTTTGAAAGGAATATCTTGAACATCAAGCATAAAATATTTCCCCCCTCGAAAGCTTTTACGCTTGTCGAGCTTTTGGTCGTGATCGCGATCCTCGGGATTTTGATTTCTCTATTGCTTCCGGCCATTCAATCGGTCCGGGAAGCGGCCCGGAGGATGCAATGCGCCAACAATATCAAGCAGTGGGGGCTCGCGCTACACAATTATCACGACTCGCAAAAACGGTTGCCGCTTTTCGCGGACGAGAAGGGGTTTTCGATACACGCCCATATTCTTCCTTTCGTTGAAGAAGGGGCGTTCGCGGAAACGATCGACTTGACCCTCAATGTCTGGGGGAACAAAAGCGCCCCGAACACCGCCCATGATGAAGCGATGCGTTTTCCGAGCCCGCTGCTGATTTGTCCGAGCGAATCGGAATCCCGCGTCAAAAACAACACTTATCCAGCGGTCTATACCGCTTATGGAACGAACTACGTTTTTTGCGTCGGGACGGCGACGGGCAAACACTGGAACCTGACCTCGGGCGGCGACGGCCCCTTCCGGACAACGCCGACCTCGTTATCGACGCTGGCCGACGGGACGAGCCAAACGATGGTCGTTTCCGAAACCTTGCTGGGATACGAAATCATTCCCGCGAACCCCACCAAAAAAGATTGGCAGCGATTGGCGGTTCTCGAACCGTTCGGGACGGCCCCGGATCCTCCGACGTTGAACGAGAACATCGACTTGCAAGAATACGCCAAGGCTCATCCGGAAGCGTTGACGTTGGCACATCGCGGTTTTCCGTGGTTGGCCGGCCGGACTTACGCGACCGGTTATTCCTCGTACACCCGCCCGAACGGAAGGGCGCCCGACTGTTGGATTCGCAGCGGGATCTCGGCTTACAATACGGCCCGGAGCCTGCATTTGTACGGGGTCAACGTCGGCATGGGAGACGGCAGCGTTCGTTTTGTCGACAACAACATCGACCTCGCGATTTGGCGGGCGGCGAGCACCGCCGATTCGGGCGACCGCGGCGGGTTGCCTTAGGGGTCGGCTGCCGAAATGATACTAGCCCCAAGCGTCAGCGCGGGGTGATCTATTGGCGGTTCAGCGGTTAGCGGCTTAGCAACTTAGAAGACTGTTTTCGAAGCCGCTAAGCTGCTAAGTCGCTATGTTGCACGGTTGTATCACCCCGCGCTGACGCTTGGGGCTAGTATTGATGATAATGAAAAAAGCGCTAAGTCTGAAGCCTTTATGCTAAAACCAACAACACCATAAACGAGCATCTTTAACAGATATGAACGATACGACAACAACAATTCTTCCCGTCGAAACGCGGGAGCTTTCGAAAACTTTTCGTAGCGGCCCCAACGTCGTCGAAGCCTTGCGCGAGGTTTCGATGTCCGTCAAGCCGGGAGAATTTCTCGCGATCATGGGAGCGAGCGGCTCCGGTAAGAGCACGCTCTTGTATCTGCTCGCCGGGTTGACCGCCCCCGATCATGGTGAGGTGGTTGTCGAAGGCCGGTCGCTCGCCGGCTTGTCCGATGCGGAACTGACGAAATTCCGGCGAGAGCGGATCGGCCTGGTCTTTCAATCGTTCAACCTCGTTTCGACGCTGACGGCGGAAGAAAATATCGTGCTTCCCGTTTTGACCGATCGGAACAAAGCCGTCGATCAGGCGGGGCTCGAATCGCTTTTGGAGCAGCTTGATCTAAAGGAACGACGACGGCATTTCCCTGACGCGTTGAGCGGCGGGGAACAGCAACGGGTCGCGATCGCCCGGGCGCTTTTGATGCAACCGGCGATCATTTTGGCGGACGAGCCGACCGGCAATCTCGATTCGGAAAATGGCGAAAACATCTGCCGGATTTTGCGAAACCTGTGCGATGAGCAGGGCCGTTCGCTCATCGTCGTAACCCACGAAAAAACGGTCGCCGATCATGCAGACCGTATTTTGACGCTTAAAGATGGACAGTTTGTTTAACATTGGAGCGAGTTTGAATAGCGCGGAGTACCGGCTAAATGGGGGTCAAAAAAACAATATTCCAAAAAACATATGCGACTTTTACTGAAATTGATTTTTCGCGAAGCGTGGTATCACCGGGCTCGAATGGGGCTTGCCCTTCTCGCGATTGTTGCAACGTCCTGTTTGATCGTCTGGTTGATCGGACATTTCAACCTGTTGATTCGCCAATTCGATCAGGATGCCGGTCATTATCTCGGACATTACGACCTCGCGTTGGTTCCCGACGGCGGCGGGTCGAGTGGTCCGGGCGGACGCAGGTCTTCCGGGACGCCGAGTTTTTCCGTCGCTCCTCGCAACCCGCGCTCAACGGTCGGAGAGAACCGCAACAGTCCGTCCGAACGAACGTCGGACAGCCGGTCCGGCGGTCCTGGACGCGGCGGGCCGCGTTCGCCGTTCCCGTCGGACATTGTCGAGCGTCTTCGCGATGATCCCGCGATTGATCGCTTTGCCGCCGCCCAGATTGTTCGAGGGGCGACCGTTGCCCGACGGTCGAACGATCGTTCGGCACTTGACAAAATCCGGAGCAATCTCGGGATTCCGCAACGCAACCCGATGATTCTCGGAATCGACACGACCCTTTCCCCTTTTGAAATGGAGGACGGCCGCTGGTTTTCCGAAACGGCCGCGATCGAGGGGGACGATCCAGTGATCGAAGGGGTCTTGGGAACGGGGGCCGCCAATGATATCGGTGGTATTCGAGGAGGTAAGGACAAAGGGCCGGTCCTGCTTGGCGACGAACTGCTCGTGATGCTTAACGGCGCGGAGTTTCGAATCAAGATCGTCGGGCTCATCGAGCAGGAATTGAAGCCGGGAGCCGGAGGTGGGGGCAGAGGAGGCATGAGTTCGGTTTCGCCCGTCGTCTCGACATTATATATTTCTCTCGCCGATGCGGCCAAGATCGCCCAATCGTCCGTTCGCCCCGATCTGTTTTTCATTCAATTGAAAAAGGGGGAGAATCTCAAAGAGTTCGAGGCAAGCCGTCTCGAAAAGTTTTCCTTGAATCGCGGAGCATCCGGACCTCCCGACGGGGAACCAGTCGCAGCCGAAGCATCTCGGGGCGGCGGCGAGGGACAAATCCCCAAACTGAAATGGGTCGACATCGACGATGTCCGTGCAACGCTCAACCGGGGGCGTTCGCCGGACGAGATTTTCGCCCAGTCGTATTCCGCGATCGTCCTTTCGGTGGTCGCCTCGGTTTTTATCATCTTTACAACCTTGAGCATGGGGGTCAGCGAACGGGTCCGGGCACTGGCGATCTTGCGAATGGTCGCTTTCGACAAACGACAAATCGCGGCGTTGATTCTCGGCGAAAGCCTCTTGCTCGGACTGATCGGCTGGTTCGGCGGTCTGTTCGCCGGTTGGGCGATTTTGCAACTGAGTGCCCTCGCGGACGGGAATCTCGCGCACAAAACGGTCTCGCTCGGTTGGCTCAGCGTCGTCGTCGCCGGGGTTTGTGCGCTCATCGGCTCGCTTTTGGCCGCGTTGATTCCGGCTTGGCGGGCGATGCGCATTCGCCCGCTCGAAGCGATGAGCCGCGATTTCGGGCGACGGATTTCTCACAAACCGCTTTATCTCGCCGGGCTGATCGGTTTGGGGCTGCTCGCGATCAATCCGATGATCGTTTACACCGGCGATTTTTCGCCCTTCGTCCGAATGTCGCTTTACGGTTCCGTCGGACTTGGAAGTATGACCCTCGGGTTCGTGCTTTTGACGCCAACGGCCATTTTACTGACCGAAAAGTTTCTCAGCTCGGGAATCGCCGCGCTCTTGCGAATTAAGCCGCAGCTGCTCGCCAACCAACTTTCGAGCAATCTTTGGCGGACGCTCGGGACGACGGTTTCGCTCAGTGTCGGGCTCGGGCTTTATTCGATGTTCGAAATCTGGGGGTATTCGATGCTGGTTCCGTTCGTGCCGTCCCCGAATCTGCCGAACACGCTTGCCGCGTTTATGCCGACGGGAATTCCTGAGAGCGAAATCGAAACCGTTCGCCGCGTGCCCGGCGTCGATCCCGATCGCTTTATGCCCCTCGCGATCGAGCAGCCGGTTTTTTCGGAAAACCAACTTTCCGGAGAGAATTTTTCCCGTTTGCCCGGCTCCTGGGCCAACGCCGTTCTTTTCGGCTTGGACCCGGACCTCGCGTTTTCGGGAACAGCGAACGGCGGCCGCCCAATGATCCGGGTTCCGTTCGAGGCGGGCAGCGCGAAAACGACGCTCGAAAAACTCAAAGAGCCGAACAGCCGGTATTGCGTGATTCCCGACACGTTCGCCGTTCAAACCGGCTTGAAGGTCGGCGACAAACTCGAATTGGTCCCCCCCAACGCTCCCGATCGGGTGATCGAATACGAAATTTGCGGCATCGCCGAAATCGACGGTTGGCATTGGATCACCAAGACGAGCGGCGTCCGACTCCGCAGCGGCCGGACTGCGGCAATGGTGCTCGCGGCCTATGATTCGGTTAAGAAGGATTTTGGGTTGAAGGATAGCGCCTATTTTTGGTTCGACCGACAACCGGGCGCTTCGTTCGAGACGATCGAGCGGGACATGCAGCAAATCGCCGAACGCTCCGCCAATCCGACGCTAAGAAAACGCGGCCTCGGGGAACTGACGGTTACCAAACCGATGGTCAAGGTCAGTACGACCGAAAGTATGACCGAGTTTATCAGCTCGCACGCCGACAGCGTGATTCAAGCGATGTCGAAGATGCCGATGATCATTCTCGCGATCGCCTCGCTCGGTATGATGGGAACGATCGCCGCCTCGGTCCGGACTCGGCGATTCGAACTGGGCGTGCTCCGAAGCGTCGGCCTGAGCCGTTCCGGGCTGGTTCGCCTGATTTTGGCCGAAGCGATTCTCATCGCCTTTGCTGCGATCCTGCTGAGCTTGGGATTCGGGCTGCTCGGCGCCTGGTGTTCGATCGGAACGGCGCGTTACGTGTCGGTGTTCGGCGGGATCGTGCCCCCGCTCGTCCTGCCGATCCGTTGGTTGGCCTTGGGTTTCGGAACCGCCCTCGGCCTTTGCCTGATCGCGGCCTTGTACCCGGCGGTCGCGACCGGTCGGGAAGAGCCCGCCGCCCTGTTGCGGGAGAAATAGGGCGGGAACACCGGCGTCTGCGCCGCTCGGCTAAACGACCAACGCCCAAATATTGAACTCGAAATAACAAACAAATCATTAAACCACCCCCTCTCACGGAAAGGAAAACTCATGTTACGTTTCTTGTTGACCCTGTCGCTCTCGCTCTTGCTTTTCAACACGGCTTTTGCCGCCGATCAGGAGGCCAAGCGAGAGGAATTGATCCAAAAAGGGGTCGCCTTCCTTCGGACGACCCAGGCCGAGGACGGCTCGTTCAGCGCCCAGGCCGGAGTCGGGCCGACCGGAATCGTCGTCGGCGGGCTGCTCGAAGTCGGCATCTCTCCGGACGATCCGGTCGTCGCCAAAGGGCTGAGCTTTCTCCAAAAAGCGATGCAGGAAGACGGCGGCATTTACACGGCGGGCGGCCGCTTCGCCAATTACGAAACCTGCGTCGCCGTGATGTGTTTCGCGGCGGCCAACAATAAAATCAAAGCCGAAAAGAAGACCGAGACCGGCCCGTACGACGAGCTGCTCGCAAAAAGCGACCGGTCCCTGCGGGATTGTCAATACACGGAAGCGCGCGACAGCAAGCCGGAAGACGTGATGTACGGCGGGGCGGGTTACGGCAAGAACTCCCGCCCGGACCTTTCCAACACGCATTTCTTCGTCGAGGCGATCAAGGCGGCCGGGGCGAAGGACGACGATCCGGCGTTGCAAAAGGCGCTCGTGTTCGTCTCCCGCTGTCAAAATTTGGAATCGGCGGACAACACCCTGCCGTTCGCGGCCAAGAATCCGGACGGCGGCTTCATTTATAGCCCCGTTGGCGAAGGCTCGAGCCCGGCCGGACAAACTCCGGACGGCGGGCTGCGATCCTACGGTTCAATGACCTACGCCGGTCTCAAGAGCATGATTTATGCCGGGTTGACCCCGGACGATCCCCGCGTCAAGGCCGCTTACGATTGGACGAAAAAGCATTACGACGTCCATTCCAATCCCGGCTTGGGCAAGGCGGGGCTGTATTATTACTACCAATTGATGTCGAAAGCGCTCGATGTGTTGCAGGTCAAAACCCTGGAAACCGACGCCGGGGCGAAGCACGATTGGCGGGCGGAGTTGGTCGGGCTGTTCGCCGAAACGCAGCAACCGAACGGTTCCTGGACCAACGACGACACCCGTTGGCTCGAAGGGGATCCGAATCTCGTAACCGGTTACGTCCTGATGGTGCTCGCCGATTGCAAGTAATTGAAAAAATTATTTAGCCCGTACGCGGCGCAACGGCGTCCCTCAATCCAACGGAAACGGCTGGTCCGTCGGCTGGTTTTTGTACAGCGGCAAATGTCGGTAGTACACTTCGAGGATCAGCAGGGCCATCGCCGTCGTGTAGAGCCGGCCGCCGGAATCGTTCCAAGCCCCGTCGAAAAACCAGCTGCCGCGTTCGTGCCCGCGAAGCACCTGCCGCTCGACGAGGGAATCCCGTTGCTGCCGGTTCCAGGTTTCCCACGGCTCGCCGCCGTAATGATGCAGGACCTGCGTCGCGTAGTAGTTGTAATAAAGGTTGCCGGGATCGGGGCCCCATTCGGAAAGATAACGGACCCCGCGAGCCAGGGCCGGGTTTTCCGACCTCCAACCTAAAAACATTTGGCTCAAAAGCCCGATCGCGGTCGTTGCCCGACTCCCATCCGACGGACGGTTTTTTCGGTATCCGTACAGCGAACCGTCGTCGAGGGCAACGACGGTGTCCAAAAAGCGTTTGGTTCCGTACAGCGTTTCTGCCGGGACGGCCGCATCGCCCATCCGGGCGCTTTGCAGGGCGAGGACCTGCCAACCGAGCACGGAGGTGTCCCCGCCGGAAGCATCCCGGGGCCGGTACCGCCAGCCGCCGTCTTTCGTTTGGGCGAAACAGATAAAATCGATCGCCTTTTGGGCGGCGGCTTTCAATTTGGAATCGTGCGACATTGCCGCGGCCTCGCAAATCAGGATCGCGGTGATCCCCTGGTGATACATACCGCCGTATTTCCCTTCGTCTTCCACATCGATGAAACTGAGCCCTTCCGGGCGAGACGTCGCGTTTTTCAAAAGAAATTTCAGGCCCTTATCGACAACGGCCCGGTACTCCTTTTGCCCTTGCTGGTGGGTGATGCCGCTCCCGAGAAACGGCAGCAGCGCGAACGCGGTCGCGGAATTGCGCGACGGGTTTTGGGCCGGGTTGCCGCACTGTCCCTGGCAATTCGGGCATTTCGCGAAATCATAGGACCAGGAACCGTTCGGACTCTGGTGTTCGGCGAGCCAACGCAAGCCGAGGGCGACCGCTTTTTCGCTCCCTTCGCTGCCCCCTCCTTCGGCAAGAAGCTGTCCTTTCAATTTCCCGCGACCATCGAACGCGTGAGCGGAAAGAGCGTTCGATTTGGAAAAGGCCGTTTCGACATTCGAAGAGGCAAAAGCGTTTTTGCTGAAATCCGGCTCGACGATTTCGTTCGAAAGAGTCTCGGAAAGCGAAGAAATCTCGAATGTTTCGGACGAGCTTTTCAAGGCCGCAACACCGGCCGGCTCTTCGAGTTTCAGCGGTACGTCGCCCAATTCGGGATCGTCGAAAATATCAATCTCGTCCGAAGGACCGAGGATTCCCGGCTGGGCGATGATTTCTTTCACCAATTCGAGGGGATTGGGAAGATAAATCATCGACAAGCCGATCAAAACCGCCGCATGAACGCAAAAACTGAAAAGAAAGCCGGACCTCGTCCTTCGATACTTCTGATTCTCGGACATGTCTCTTCGTGTTGACGGATCTTCAAAAAAATATTCGAATCGGGCCGATTCTCAAAACCTAGGAACGGGTCGACTCGCTCCGACGCGGCCACCCGGCGATCGGTCGTGTGCCTTCCCCTATCAATAAGTCTAACAAGGCGTTGATACGAAGTCAAGAAATCCGTCGAGACTGTAGACTGTAGGGCTCGATTCTCAACCGTCGCAAGAAAAAGCGTGAGCGGTTACTGAGTTCCAGATTTAATTTGACGCTTTCGTTCAGAGCCGCGCCCGTAAGGAAGCGGCTTTTGGCGGGACACCGCTTCCTTACGGGCGCGGCTCTGATTCATTTTTTATCTGGAACTCAGTAATACAACGCGAACGCGAGCATGCTGAAAAAAGAATATTAATGCTTGCCTTGCTAAAATCCGATCCCCAACCGATAATTCATCATTCTTAATTTTTAATTCTCAATTCTTAATTTTCAATTCCCTTGTCCGATTACATACACGTCGATATCGAGACCGTTCAGAGCTCCAAGAAAACCGGCATGCCGTGCGGGGATGTCGTCCGTTCCCGCCGCTCGAATTTCGGGGTCAACATCGTCTGCGCCGACGGCCTCGGCTCCGGGATGCGGGCCCACATTTCCGCCGAAATGTGCGTCGCCCGGATTTTCGCCGCGATCGAGCAGGGCATTTCGCTGCGGAAGACATTTTCCTCCGTCGCCGGGCAAATGGAAAAATCGCGCGACCCGAAGAAACCGTTCGCGGCCTTCAGCGTCTTGCGGATACGACCGGACGGCAACGCGACGATCCTCACGTATGATGCCCCGCCGCCGATTTTGGTCGATGCGAACGGAGCCTCGATCCTCGCGAATCGGCTTTTCCCGCTGCCGGGCGGCCTCGCGATCGAAAGCAACTACCAGATGCAAATCGGTGAAGGGATTTTGCTGATGTCCGACGGCATCACCCAAGCGGGGATAGGGCATGGGCCGCAATCGGAATGGACGCCGGAAGGGGTCGTTCGCCGCATCAACGAGCTGTTGACCCGGCGAATGAAATTTTCGCAGATTCCGCACCGGATACACCAGGAAGCGATCCAACGTTGGAGCGGCATTTTCGAACGGGAGGGCGGGGGGCTGACTTCGGGAAGTTCGACGGCAAACCGCTTTTCCCCTTACTCGCCGGATGCCGCTCACAACCCGTCGGCTCCGTTTCGGCCCAAGGTCGTCGGGGACGATTGTACCGCGGTCTTCGCGATGTGCCGAACGGGACAGACGGTCAACATTCTGACCGGCCCGCCGGCGGACAAAGCGTTGGACGAAAAAGTCGCCAAGCAATTCGTCGAATCGCCCGGTTTGAAGATCGTTTGCGGCGGGACGACGGCGAAGATCGTCGCGAAATACCTCGGGGCGGCCCTCGAAATGGAGCAGGAACCGATGAGCGAAATCGCTCCGCCCCGATACGGCATCCGCGGGATCAATCTCGTGACCGAAGGGGCGGTTACGCTCAACCAGGTTTACAACATTCTCGACGAGGACGTTTCGAAACTGAACGACGACAGCGGCGTTACGGAATTGCGGCTCCTGCTCAACGTCGCCGACCGGATCAACTTCATCGTCGGGATCGCCGAAAACAAGGCGAACGACGACATTTCGTTCGTCCAACGCGGCGTTCTCTCCCGCAAGGTGCTCATCCCGCTGCTCGCCGACAAATTGCAGCGGGAAGGCAAACTCGTCAACCTCCGCTACGTTTAACCGAAAGACTCGTCCGAATCGACGACGGCGAAACGGATCGCATCTTCGCTCCAGGGAGCCGCGTTGCGGATCGCCGGGAGCACCTCTTCCGGCTCGTCGACGAACGTCCACATTTCGAGATGCTTCGCTTTCATAAACCGCTCGCGAACGCAGCGTTCGAGCATCTCTTTCAAGGGCGCGTAAAAATTTTTCGTGTTGAGAATCACGATCGGTTTCGTAAAAAGCCCCAGCCGCTTCAGAGTGATCGCCTCGAACAGTTCTTCCAACGTCCCGGTCCCGCCGGGCAGGGCGATCAATGCATCAACGTCTTCAAGGAATTTCGCCTTCCGTTCGTGCATCGTTTCCGTAAAGACGATCTCGGAAACTCCGGGATGGGTCCATTCGACATCGTCCATAAACTTCGGGATGATCCCTTTGATCGCCCCCCCCTCGGCCAGTACGGTGTCCGCGAGCTTGCCCATCAACCCGATCGCTCCGCCGCCGTACACGAAGTTGACACCTTCGCGAACCAATATCCGGGCCAACCGTTCGGTCGCCTCGAAATAAACCGGACCGACCCGCGCGCTCGAAGCGCAATAGAAGCAAATATTCATATCCGATCCTCGGGATAATTAGGAGGATTGATCTTCAGAAAATTTCAACGAAAGACAGCAGCCGGAAGCGTCAGCGCCCGGTTTTGAACGTCGGAAAATAGGACAAACCCCGCGCTGACGCTTGGGGCTGCTGTTTGGGGGGGGATTGCGATAGCCTAAAACGTATAGCGGGCGACAAACTCGAATCGAAGCGGTTCGCCCGGCTCCAGCCCGGAGATCGTCTGGGTGTTGGAATCGTACAACCGCCAATTCGTCCGCCATTTACTGACTTCCAACCCGGTCATAAACGCTTCGGTCCAATTATACATCACGTTGCCGAAAATACTATGGTTGTACGTCCGCGAGGAGTACAGGCCGCCGCCCAAAGAAGCGGTCCCCAAAAGGTCTTCGTTGTAGGGGTCTTCGATCGCATAGCCGACGTTTGTCTTGAGCTTTTTCGTCCATTGATATTGCAGGGCTCCCCAACCGCCCCGGCAGCGGATCGTGTCCCGACGCACCATGTCGATCCCCTGCAAAATCCCCCCTTCGAGATTGCTGAGGTTTTCGCCGTTGTACAATTCCGCCTGAAATCGCATCTTTTTGGTGATCGGCATATCGAGATCGAGGCATATCGCCCAGGTCCGGAACGAATCTCCGATTTCGACCGGGGGAGTGAGGAAATCCCCTCGCTGCTCTCCGATCTGCGCGGAAAAACCGACCGTGATCGGTGCGCCGCGCCCAAAGGTTTTTTCGCCGAACGAATAGGCGATCCGCCCTTGGACGACCGGCCAACCGGCGGCCGTGATTTTCGGGTCGGTCGCCGCCCCGCTCGTGTAATCCCGGATCGTGTTGTCGCAAATTCCGACTTGAAACAGGAAGGACGAATCGGAGGTGCACGCCCGGGTGTGGTCCATTTTAATCATCGCCCGACGGTAACCGAGGTTGCCGCACCCGGAACCGGCCGGGTAATTGAAAATATTCGGGTACAGCGGCGAAAAGATTTCCCAATCCTGGCCGAACAGGAATTTCGTGTTCTTATCGCCGATCTCGACGAACGCTTTGCGGAACAGGAACCCCGAACGGTTGCGGACCAGGTAAGAACCTTGGAAGTCGATTTCGACGACCCCCCGGCTCTTGGAGCCGTTCCAACATTGCAGCCCGGGACCGTCGATTTTTATTCCCAACCGGGTCGATCGCGGGTCGATATAAAACGCCGACCGGTCCGATTGCGGCACCAATTCCGGCGACAAGGCGTAAACGCAATAATCTCCGTTGACCGTCCGTTGCGACTCCCAAACCGTCGAGACGTTGATATAGCCGTAAGGCGTGATCGTAAAATTTCCTTTCGCCCAGGAAAATTTCGAGCCTTTTTTCTCGACGAGGGATTCGACTTCTTTTTTGGTAATCCCCTCCGAAAAGGACGAATCCAACGAAGGAAAGCTTTCCGGTGCCGGGTTCGGGAGGAGTTGAGCGACACTCGGCACGAGCGGTTCGGTTTGAACGACCTCCCTCGGCGACGAAAATTCGACCGGGCTCACCGAATCGACCGGACCGGCCGAATTGACCGGGTTGGGATTGGTTGCAATCGAATTCAAACCGGACGGCAGTTCGGTTTTCGGCGGGTAAACCGCTGCGGTCGGCCTCGGCTGGTAATTCAATGCAATTCTGGGCCCCGCCGGAATCGGCGGCGGCGGCGGGAGCGTCTTGTTCGCTGTCGGCAAAGCCGGTGGTCCGGCGGGCTCGTTCGGGAAATTCGGGTATTCCGGCACATCGGAAGGGAGCAGGACTTCGGTTTCGATCGAAGGGCGCGGTTGGGTCGTATTCGGGCTTGTACCGGCAACCAAGAGAATCGGCTGCTCTTGCGGCGGGAGCGTTTTCGCGACCGCTTTTCGCGAAAGGCTTGTCAACCCGGGCGGCGACAGCGAGAACGATTCCGCGAGAAACAGTCGCTGCGCGTTCGGATCATAAGTAAAAGCGGAAGTTTGGTACCCGAAAGCGGCATCTTCAAGGTAAACATTGACATTTTTACCTGAGATCATCTCCGAATCACTTGCCTTTGCAAAAGGGCAAAATGAAGCGATTCCCATTATTGTCAACAAAACAAATAAGGAATATTTGCGGACCATTTTCGGATTCCCTGAAACGATTGACGAATCTGACGACAATTGAAACACAACGAGGCACAAAAAGAGACTCATTGCACAAAATCAGTATCGTCAGAACAATCGCTTCAAAGCGTGTAATCCGACCTTTTCGGAGCAAAAAGCGAAACAGCCGTCGCTACGATCGGATCATTCGATACAAACAAGAAAATTGCTAAAATCGGAATTTTTGGAAAAAACGGGCTAATCAGCCTATTTTGAAATTTCTGTCAAGAATAAAAGCCGGAAAGGAGCGCAGCGCATTGACGGTGTGTTGAGATTGAACGTCGGTTGGCTTTGAACCCTAACACACCGTCAATGCGCCGAGTACGGCTCCTTTCCGGCTTTTATTTCGAAAGATTTCCGATCCGCTTGAACCATTTCCCGAATCAAATTGCGAAAAGTGGTTTTTGCTTTCCAGCCGAGTTTTTTCTCCGCTTTGGCCGGATTTCCGAGCAACAGATCGACCTCGGCCGGCCGATAGAATCGCGGGTCGATTTCGACCAGGACGCGGCCGGATTTTTGGTCCCGCCCCTGGGTCGCGGCCCCTTCGCCGCTCCAAACGATCGCGATGCCGAGCTCTTCGAAAGCAAGTTCGATCAGTTCCTGAACCGTATGGGTTTCGCCGGTCGCGAGAACGTAATCGTCCGGCTCCGGCTGTTGGAGCATCAACCACATCCCTTCGACGAAATCGGCGGCATGTCCCCAATCCCGTTTCGCCTCAAGGTTGCCGACGAATAGTTTTTCCTGCTCCCCCCGAACAATGCGAGCGGCGGCCCGGGTTACTTTCCGGGTAATGAACGTCTCGCCCCGCAGCGGGCTTTCGTGATTGAAGAGAATCCCGTTGCAGCCGAACAAGCCGTAGGCTTCGCGATAATTGACGACGCTCCAATAGGCGAACAATTTGGAAATGCCGTAAGGACTCCGGGGATAAAACGGCGTCGTCTCCGATTGCGGCGTTTCCCGGACCGCCCCGAACAATTCGGAAGTCGAAGCCTGGTAAAACCGCGTCGTTTTCTCTTGCCCACAAACCCGGATCGCTTCCAAAAGCCGCAAGGTTCCGAGGCCGTTGACATTCGAAGTGTATTCGGGAGTTTCAAAGGAAACCTGGACGTGCGATTGGGCGGCGAGATTGTAAACCTCGTCCGGCCGAACCGCTTGAACGACTTGCAGCAAACTCGCGGCGTCGGTCATATCGCCGTCGTGCAGCGTCAAATCGCCGAGCGAAGCGATCCGTTCGGTGTTGGGGAGCGAGCTCCGGCGAATCAGCCCATGCACGGCATATCCTTTGCCGAGCAGCAATTGGGCGAGATACGCTCCGTCCTGCCCCGTAATTCCGGTAATCAACGCGGTTTTCGACATCACTGCTGAGGTTGTTGGACAGGTTGCGGCTCGACCGGTTGCGGTTCCGTTTGCGTTTGAACGGGCTGCGGCGGAGGTTGAACTTGCTGCTGCGGCTGCGGATAAAACTCCGGCGGCTGGAGCGATTGAGCTTTCAACTCTTCCGGGAGAAAGTACAAATAGGTGGCGGGGTCGGGAACGCGAATGCAGGCGATCGAGAAATTGTACGTCCAAGGGTAACCGCCGCCGGAGGGATTGAAGACCGGATTCGGAAACGACATTTGATAAAGCCGTTTTGCTTCCAATTTCTCTTTCAATTGTTGGATCACGGACGCGTCGCGCACCATTGCGGTTACATTGATCTGTCCGGAATAGGCGTAACCGAACCGGGCCGGGTTGATCGGGCCGGAAACCAGCCGAATTTGCGTTACGATCATATCTTGTTGTTCCGGAAACAGATCGGTGATGTCCCGCATCACGTCGAGCCAATTGGCGTCCTGGGTATCCAACGTCTTGGCGTTGGACAAAACCGTGTACGGTTGGGACAACTGCTGGTAGGCGAGGTATTGTTCCTGGTACGCTTTTTCGGCGGCGGTCCGATGTTGTTCCAAACCTTTGAGAACGGAACTGTTCCAAAACCAGAGCACCCCGAGCAACAATCCGAGCAGCAGGATCGCGAGGGCGGCGATCCCGGCATAATTCGGCGGCATCGGCTTCGATTTCGGGTGCAGAAGGTCGATCTCGGGCTTTCGTCCGGGCGCTTCGCAAAGGATCATGCCGAGCAACGCCGCATACCGGCCGGAGCGCGTCGGCGTTTCTTTCGCCTTGATATGGGGGAGCGAAAACGGGTCGAGAATTTCGACGTTCAGGGATTCGGAGCGAAGGGATTCGAGCAGGTCCGCATGCTCGTTTTCCCCGCCGAAAAGAACGACGTTTCCAAAGTCCTCTTCCGGGGTATCCTGCAGCCCAATGGTGAGTGTCCGGTTGATTTCCCCAACGATCCGCCGTGTCTTCTGCTTCGGGTCGGGATCGTCCGGCAGTTTGACGCTTCGGAGATAGACGATTCGGTTTTGGGCGAGAACCACCAAATCGAGTTCGTCGACCAGAATATTGACCAGCAAGACCGGGGGAGCATCATCCCCGGGGAGTCCGGAATATCGATACAACGCGGCGACGCCCGCTCCCCGAAGTTCGAGTTTCGCCGGTTTGCAATGGGCCGCCTTCCCGATCGATTGAAGCGATTTTTGCTGCGACTTATTGATCGAAACGGCCAACAGCTTTCGCGGTTCCGTCGGAATCTCCCCGAAAGGGAGAAAGTCGAGCGGATGCGATTCGAAAAAGTTCGGCAGCTCGCGAATCGCCTGATTTTTGAGCAGTTCGGGAATCTCTTCGTTTTTCGACGGCGGAAGAGTAAAGTACATAATTTCCGCCGAAGCGCTGTTGACGGCGAACAGCGTTTTCGCCGAGCCAACACGCCGCTCTTTTAAGAGGCGGAGCAATACCGAGCCGACGTCGATCTTAACGGTGCCGTCCTCGGCGACCGTTTTTTCAAGCGGAGCGGACGCCGAATTGAGAACGGTCAGTTTTTCTTTGGCCTGATCGCCGAAAACAAAACGAACTTCGTGAGCATCCCAATCGACCGCAAGAAATCGAGGCATTGATTTTGTGTTGTTACAAAAAATTGGAGGGGAAGACGACCGACTGAAAACGTCCAGTATACCAAAAAAAATCGGGAAAAAAAGGAAACGAGGACTTCGAACGAGAATTACAAAGTCGAAAATTCAGAAAAAATTTCGGATCGGGCAGCAGCCGGAAGCGTCAGCGCCCGGTTATCCAATGCGGAAATGCGGGACCAACCCGGCGCTGACGCTTCGGGCTACTGTTTGCCGCGTTCGACTTCGCATCACTCTTGAGACTGCGAATGAGGATTGCATTGCCGTTGATATCCGACGGCCGCACAAAAAACAAGGGCGTCATTCCGACGGAAACGCAGCGTAAGGAGAAATCCCACCCTCGCGCGAGGGCAGGAATTTCGGCTTTTTTAGAAAGGGGTGTTCAATCTCGACACTCGCGAAGCATTTTCTCTTTTACTGATCCGAAAGTAAAATTCGACCCGAAAAACAGCAGCCGGAAAGGAGCGCAGCGCATTGACGGTGTGCTGGGACTGAACGCCAACACACCGTCAATGCGCCGAGTACGGCTCCTTTCCGGCTGTTGTCCTTTTCGAGCACATCTCAAATCATCGGCGGGCGACGGTCGATATTCGAGAGGTCGATTTCGCTCGCGGGATCGGACTCTTGCTTTGCGTCTTTTTTTCCGGCAGGTTTCTCAATCCGGGGATTGCGGACGATTCGTTCGAGAAACGAGATATCGGACGACGCGGCCGGTTCCGAAACGGATTTTTCGCGAGAAGCCGCCTGTTGTTTTCGCACTTCCGGAATCGGTTGACTTTCTTGAGCCTCTGAAATTTTCCGATCCGTGGGGGACGCAGGGGTCGTTTGTCGCGGGACCAAATCGAGCGGCGTCGCTTCGATCGTGCGGACATGCAACTTCGGGGTCGGCGACTCTTCGAGGCCGACCGCCGTCGGCTTTTCCCGGGAGACGCTTTCCGTTTTGCCCGAGGTCGCAGGACGAAACGAAGATGCAAGGCCTTGGGATTCCGTTTGCTTCAATTCTCGAAACGATCGCGGCGAGAGCGAGACGGAGCGATTTAAAAGATTGTGAACCGAGCCGGCCGCCAGCTCTTGACGCACATCGGAAACCGAACTGATGAGCGAAGAAAGGACTTGTGCCCCAACCGTCGAAACGCCGCCAACCGTTGAAACGCCGTTTCCTCCGACTGAAAAATCGTCGTGCGAAAGCGGTCGGGGGTCGCTTTCCAAGGGAGCCGAAGTTTCGCTCGAATAGGAATCGGGGCTCGAAAACGGCTTTTCGGCCGGTCCTTTTTCCCGAAATTCCGGTGCGACCTCGCCAAGGCCCCCAGAACGCGAATCGTTGGTTTCCGGATATCGCGGTTTGTAAGCCGTTCGCGAGGGCGAGTCGCTTTGCGGCGGCGGTTCGTTTTGCGGAAGATGATAGGAAGCCTCATCGGCTTCGAGGACGTCGTTCCGGAGCGGTGGGGCGAGAAAAACAGGAACATGAATCGCGGTTGTGTCCCCTCCGCCCGAATCCCGGGATGAGTCCCGGGCGAGTCCTTTCCCGGCCCGATCAATGTCTTCCCAAAATGCCGGGTCGAAATCCTTGGACGGGAAAGTCCCCGTCCCCGTACTTTCAGGAGCGGAAACCGGGATGATCGAAGTCTTCTTCGTCGCGAGATTTTCGGTGCCGAAATCCGGGTTATCGGTAACCGAGGTCCAAGTAAACCAGCCCGGGTCGTGTTGTCCCGTTCCGATGGCCGTGCCCGGAGCGACTTCTTCGCTGAAGATCGTTTCAATGATGGTCCGGATCGCATCGGAAGAATGGGGAACCAAGTGGTCGGACAAGGCTCGGAGCAGGTATCGCGGTTCGATAAAAAGCGGGAGCGGATCGTCCAGGTTCAGTTCTTTCGCGATCTTGCGCAACAAAACCTGTTGCGGCCTCGTCAATTCGTGAGCCTTGCACAAGTCCCGAAACAACGCCCTGGTACTGGTATAGCCCCCTTTGGTGCTGCGCGACCGGGAATAACGGTCGTACAACCAAAGCGACAGGATCACGGATGCGACGACGACGACGACGGCGACGATGATCGTCGAATTGTTCGCCCGGCCCGGCCTTTTCCCGAATTGATTGCTAAACGACTGGAAAACGTTGTCGGGGGACGGAGCCGTGCTTTGAGCGAAAATTCTCGCCTCGTCAAAACAAAGCAACGCCGACCCGACGATCAGCAAAATGATCGCGGCCGTTAAAATCGCTTTGGTTTTTTGAAAGAAACGAAACATATTCTCGGACCCGACTGAAAAATTTTTGATGGTGCTGCGCAAATCTAATCGCCGGCCTGCGCCGCCGCCCCCGGATCACCGCTCGCCGAGGAAAGGTTTCGCTTTTCTTTTTCCCGCTTTTCCAGACTCGCTTTCGCGGTCATTCGAACTTCGAGAGCCGGGTCCCTGTGCAGAGCCTGCGTCAGGGAATGTCGGCCGATGTCCCGCTTCCCTTCGCCGAGAAGTTCCGCCGCCTTAATCCGCAAGGGAACGAGTTCTTCCCGCAGCAAGACCGCACAAAGCGGCTCTTCCAGTTGCGGAACGAGCCGGCCCAACTCGGTACATTTTAATGCACGAGCTTTCATTGCGGAAGAACCGACCTGTAATTCCCGCGTCAAAGCCTCGACGACCGTCGTGTCGATTTTCCGGACGATTTTGAACGTAAACGCCCTTTGGTCCTCGGTCAACTGGTCGAAAGTTTCGAGGAAACGTCCAATCCGAAACTCGGGCAACATGCCCCGGACCGTTTCCCGGACCGCCTGGTGCGGCGAGTCGAGGAATTGGAGCAGTCGGCCGGTTCCTTTCGCGAACCGCCCCGCCCGCATTTGGCGCAAAGCGGCCGCCTGCACCTCGGGATCGGAGTCTTCGGTTGCCTTCCAAACAAGCTCATCGGCCTCCTCGTTGGAAAAGGCAGCCAATTCCGCAAGGGCGGCGCTGCGAGCGGTCGATTTGCCGAATTGGACCACTTGCCGAAAAATCGCGAACGTCTCTTCTTCCGGAATGCCGGAACATTTGACCAAATTGATGAGGCTTTTTTGAGAACGATCGCTCAAGAGCGGAAGAATGGGCCTTACCGATTTCGCCCATTCGAAACGGTGAACGCGGGCGAGGTTGGCTCGCAACGTCTCCGAAGGGGGATGCGGCAGGGCTTCCAACAGGAATTGAAGAAAAGGGACGTCCATTCGATTGGAAAGCGTCGAAAGGACCAAGCCGGGGACATTCGGTTGCTCGAGGCTTTCGAGAATGAAACGAAAAGCATACGACTCCCCTTCCGACTGCAACAGCGATGTAAACGCGGCATAAACGGGATGCAACGGGTTGCGGAGTATTTTGCTGCTCCCCAGTTCCTCGTCGTTAATGTAACGGTACAGATAAAGGTAAATCTTTAAGGGGAGCGGGTCGTCGTTGCGGCGAAAGCCTTGAATGCTCCGGCGAAGAGGAACCTTGAGCTCTTTGAGAATGTAATCATGAAAGGCTCCGGGGGTTTTCAGCTCATCCAGTTCCTCGGAAAAGGATCGGATCAGGCGCAGCAACAATTCCCCGAGCGGCGCGTCCGTTCGGATCGGCGTTTCCCCGCGATCGAAAAGCAGGTGAAACAGCACCGGGATCATGTCGTAAACCTTGAATTGGATCGCGGCCCGGACGGCGTTCTTTCGGAGAACGAATTCGGTCCCCAAGAGTGCCGTTCGGATCGCGGGCGCCAATTTTCCCGCGTTTTCGCTCAAGGCCGCAATCACGTTCTCATCAAGCGTATCGATATTGCGGATAAAGTCCAGGATCGCCCGGGGACCGCTGTTCGTGATCATCTCGGTACAAGCCGCCTTGCGAATCCCTTCGTGCGACGAATTGAGCGCACGCTCCAAGAGGACTCGGGCGGCCCGATTGTTCGATCTCGACAAAAGTCGAATGGTTCTGTCAACCCCTTCGGACATTATGGTTTTCGAAATGAAATGGGACTGTCCCGTTGCGGCTCCGGCGTCGACAACGGGCGTCGAAACAGATAATCAACCATTACTGTATTTATAATGTTTCTGTTTTCGAATTAAAGCTTCTATTCTCTGCATCATCGACCTGGAATAATCGATACGATTAGAAAAAAACTCACAAATTACGTAAATTCACGAATTGTATTTTTGTTTCAAAAACATAATTGCATTGAACTCACATTATATAAGGAATGATTGTCCGTCGGATTTTTGCGGCGAGATCAAGAGAGAGCCCTTATATCCCATCTTTTTTAACTTGACAGGGTGTAAAAAAGCCTCGTCTTTCGCTAAAATTATATATGTGTTTCGAGCATTTCATGCTTTCGCAAATTCAGAACACGATTTACAATTGGTACTCACCAAAAATGAACAGTGTACGTGTGCAAGGTCCGCAAGTTACGTCGGGGTACCGACTGCACATGCGGCTCTTTTCTTTGACTATATTATATTACCGACATCTCAATTTCTCCAATGCAACCGATACTCTATTTTGGCGATGGTGATGTGAGCCGGGCTGCGGCCTACCTGTCCGGCGTGCTCGCCTATTACAAAATTCCTTTCGAACGGATCAACAGCGATCAGTCGCCCGAGAACGATTTGTTTTCAAAAAAACATTCGCTTTATATTCTCAGCGATTATCCGAGGGAGCGGTTCCGTGAGAACCAGTTGGAGCAAATCGCCAAAAACGTCGCCGCGGGAGCGGGGCTTTTGATGATCGGCGGCTGGGAAAGCTATTACGGAAAAAACGGCGAATACCACCACTCGCCGCTCGTCGATGTTTTGCCGGTCCGGATGCTCGATCAGGACGATCGAAGGAATTATGCCCAACCGCTTTGCGTTCGCAAGCTGCGTGATCACGAGATTTTGGCAGGTTTGCCTTGGCAAACGCCGCCGTTTCTCGGAGGGTTCAACGCGATCACGCCGAAGCCGGAAAGCAAAATGATTCTCGATGCGATTCGTTTCGACGTTCGAATGATCGACGAGGAGGAAAACGCGATTACCGATTGCAGCATCGACGGGGCGTGCGAACTGGACGGGCATCCGCTCCTCAACCGGACGACGCTCGATTTGAAATCGGGTGAGACGATGATTATTTCCGAAGTCGAATCGGTCCCGCTTTTGGTTCTCGGATCGTTCGGGCAAGGCCGAACGGCGGCCTTCGCGAGCGACGTCGCCCCGCACTGGGTCGGCGGGTTCGTCGATTGGGGGGACAAACGCATCACCCAGGACATCGGCGAAGGAGCGATCGAGGTCGGCGACGCCTACGCCCGATTTTTCCGCAATCTGGTCAACTGGGTCGCCGATTCCGATTAAAGCAAAATTCGTAAACGTTCACGGTTTTTCTTGAGCCGCCGACGCGTATATTGTGCCGGCGATAAAAGCCGGAAAGGAGCCGTACTCGGCGCATTGACGGTGTGTTGGCGTTCCATATTCTGGAATGGTCCGTCAACACGCCGCGCTTCTTTTCGGCTTTTATTCTTGCAAACGCCCGCGATCCCAAAAATTTGTGAACGCTGACCCAATTTCGTAACCGGGCGGCGGACGGGAGCGTCATACTCGAAGCCGGTTTTTTCTCATAAGAATAACGGTAACACCCCAACAACGGTCGTGGTCTGACGACGGCATCCCCAACCGCTCGGCACAATTGCCGGGAATTGCTATTGTTTTCTTCAATCATCACAATCGCTACAAAATACGCAATCTTGCTGAATTTTTATAATTTTGTTGGATTTTATTTTTCGAACGATTATTATATCGATATATTAGGGGCTAATCTTTTTTTGAAAACAGCAGGCGGGGCGTTGAAAAACAGCGCTTGAATCAAAATCAGACAAGGGTTAGGGGTAGCCCTTGAGGTCACATTGTACCGGATTTCATTCGCAGGAAGGTTTGAATTCTATGGAAAACAAAACGATAACCAACCCCTTTCTTTGGTCGTTCGATCAGGTCATGAGTTCACTGAAGGATCCGCAAGGTCCTTTGGGACGAATGATTCAATACTTGAAACTCGCCGTTTGGAGAATCGATCTCACCGAAGGACGTTGTGATATCTCGAATGACTGGTTCGAAATGCACGGTTTGAGCGCGACGGAAAACCCGGACATCACGGTTTTCCTGAATATGCTCATTCATCCGGAAGATAAAGCCTCGTTTATCGGACAATACACGGAACACTTGGAAGGGCGGCGGGAAATTTTGGACTTTTCCTCGCGCCGCCGTCACCCGCAAAAAGAGTGGATCTTCGTTCGAACCCTCGCGATCGTCGCCGCCCGGGACGAGAACGGCCGACCGCTTTCGATCGTCGGCTTCGACCAGGATACGACGGAAATCGACAACGCCCTCAAAACCGTCCTGCGGCATCGGCGTTATCTGAACGTCCTCAAAGAGATGCGCAAATCGTTCGCCCTTGAGGACGAACGGGAGATTCTCGGTCATTTCCTGGAATGCCTGAGTCATCAATTCGGCTTCGCCAAGGCCTGGTTCGGCATTCTCAACGGTACCGTCATCGAACCGGTCTTACACGCCGGGCCGCTACGAAATCTGTTCGATATGGACCTGCTTCGGGTCAGCGGCGAAAATTTTCAAGCCTTGTGCGACGGAGGGTTCCTCCCTCCCGAGTTTCATAACGATTCTCCCGCGCGGCAACGTGATTCCCTTTTTCCGCTGCATAAGGCGATCCTGGAAAGCCGCACGGTCCTGGTCAACAGCGCGGTCGACCATCACGCCGTTTATCCCTGGCATTCGTTTTTGCGGCAAAGCGGGTTTCGTTCGATCCTCGCGATTCCTTTCGTTTTGGACGGACAGACCGACGGCGGGTTCGTCCTCTACTCCATGGAACGCTACATCGACGCGAGCGATGTCTTCGTGATCGAGGATTCCATTCTCGAATTGGAACGCATCATCCTGAAAAAGCGGCATTTCAACCGGCAGCAGGAAGTCTTGTCGCTGGAAACCAAAAAGGCGGAGGCCGCGACAAAGGCGAAAACCGTGTTTTTGGCCAACATTTCGCACGAGATACGCACGCCCATGACCGCGATTCTCGGCTATTCGGAAATGATCGTCGAATCGGTTCGCGAACATTGGAGCGACGCCGTCAGACGTTCCGCTCCCGAGGCCTCTTCGCCCGCGAATGCGATCAATGCTTCGTTCATGCAATTTTTGGAATCGACGACCCTCTCCCTTCGGACGAGCGCCCATGATTTGCTCGCCCTGCTCGGAGACATCATCGACATCACCATGATCGAATCCAAGCGGGTCGACATTCAGGAGGAAACGGTCGATGTCCGGGAGATGCTCCAAAGCGTCTGCGCCTCGCTCCGCCAACAGGCCGAAGAAAAGCGAATCGGTTTCCTCGCCGAAATCGAAGAGAACATTCCCCCGGTCGTTTTTTCGGATGGGACGCGGCTCAAGCAAATTCTCGTCAATCTCGGGAAAAACGCAATCAAGTTTACGACCGAAGGGCAAATCACGCTTCGGGCTTCCTGGTCCGAGGAACTGGCGATACCCGCGAATCTTCCGTCGGGAGCCGGGATGCCTCCTCCGGAATACATCGCCGTCAAGGACTTCGCCGACCGCGGAACCGAACCGGCCGGTTGCCTCCGTTTCGATATGGTCGATACGGGAATCGGCATCCGCGAAGAATATTTCATGAAGCTTTTCGAGCCGTTTTTCCAGGTCGACGAATCGATCACGCGCGAATTCGGCGGAACCGGGATCGGCTTGTCCCTTTCGAAGCAAATCGTCCAACTCCTGGGGGGTGTCTTTTATCTCCGAAGCGTGGTCGGCAAAGGTTCGACGTTTTCGGTCATGATTCCGGTCCGCCTGCCCGAGGACATCGACAGGCCCGCGATTCGCGAAAACAAAGGGCTCATCGTTCATGCGGAAAATCGGTCGGCTCCGACTCCCCCGCCTCCCGGTCCCCCGAAATCGAGGCTGAGGCTGATCGCCAAATCGGTGGTCCCCGGCTCCGAAGCGTTTCTGCAATCCTCCTCATCGGCGGTCGCGAGACATATCGCCTCTCCGGACAAGGGGAAGGAAAAGCCGCTTGTCGGGGTGAGATTGCTGCTGGTCGAAGACGGCGTCGACAATCAGCGAATCCTTTCGCTCCTGCTCTCGAAGGCCGGGGCCGATGTCACGATCGCGGAAAACGGCATGCTGGCCTGCAAATTCGTCGTCGAGGACGAAATGGCCGGCAACCCGTTCGATCTCGTGTTGATGGACGTGCAAATGCCGATCATGGACGGCTACACGGCGACGAAATACCTCCGGGAACGGGGATTTTCCCTGCCGATTATCGCTTTGACGGCCCACGCCTTGCAGGAAGAGAAAACGCAATGCCTCTCGGTCGGTTGCGACGATTTCGCCTCGAAACCGATCTTGAAAGACGATTTGATTACCAAGGTTAAAACCGCCTTGAGCCTGTAAGAAAGCGGGTTATCCTCTCTTCGACAAGCCGCACTCTGCGAGTGCGGTTTACAACCATTCTCAATAGAGGCATTTTTCATGGGGAACGCAACCGCGACCACAGGTCGCGGCTCGTTTTGTCTCGCGTTGGATCGTATAAGCTCGTCCTAACGATCTTTGCGACGGTTGCGTTCGATCACCTTTTCGGTGTTGAGAATCAGTTGATCGAGTCGGAACGGCTTGTAAAGAAACGTATCGACCCCTTCTTTGCGAGCGTTGACGACGACATGCCCGGGATCGTAGCCAAAGCCGGTCATCAGAATGAGCGGGACCGGCGAAACGTCCATCACATCGCGCAATTTCAACAGGAACTGAAATCCATTATAATCGGAAAGCCGGATATCTGAAATGATCGCATCGTAATGCGTGTTTTGGATCATCAAAATCGCCTGTTCCCCATGCGGGGCGGATTCGACGCTGCAACCGTAACGGGAAAGCATTTCGTTGGCCGCGATCCGGACCGACTCATCGGCATCGACCACCAGAACGGTGCTCCCCCGAAGCAGCGGATGCTTTTCGGTCGGGGGAAACGGATGCGCCTGGGCGGGGGTCATTTTTTCACCGACCTTTTGAATCACCGATTTGATCCCCCGCGCCTTCGTTTGGATGTTGTGCAGGCGTTCGAGCAAATCCTTGTCCAAATCGGGCTGGCGGGCGAGGACGTAAACGGCGTCGTTGAGAATCTGGTCGATCGGCAACGCGACGGCACTGTGTATCGCCTCGACGCTGGCCGCGGTCGAGCCCGCCTTTTCGGCCGTCAGGAGATCGAGCGTATGGATCGCGGCGGCGACATCCCTCGCGAAAATTTCGAGAAACCGGAGATCCTTTTCCGTAAAGGCCCTCGGTTCGCGACTCTCGACGTTGAAAGTTCCGATCACTTCCTCATGGTACAGGAGCGGGACGGTCAGGGAACTCCGCGCCCCGGCGAGCCCTTCCAGGTAAAGCGGATCGTCCAGGGTATCCTCGCACAAATAACTTTTCCCGCACGCACCGACGTAGCCGGTGATTCCGTTCCCTTCGCTCCGGGCGTAAAGCCGACGGCTGGTCGCCTCATCGTCCATACCGATCGCGATGAGCGGTTCCAGGGCGCCGCTTTCCAGGGAAAGGAGCCGGATTTCCGCGACGTTGAAGTTGAGCACTTCCATCGTATTGCGGATGATGTTCGCCGTCAGAATGTCGACCCGTTCGTCGATCGTGATTTCCTGGAGCTGGTCGGGGGTTAGATCGGGAAGCTCGGCCCCGACCTTCAAGAGGGTTTCGAATCGCTGTTCGGCGATCGTCAGTTCCGAAACGTCACGCAGAATCACGATCAAATGCTGGATCGGGCCCCGGGGGTTGGGGATCGGCGTCACGTCCATTTGATAATATTCGTTTTTCAAACTTCGCAGGCCGGTTTGGATCGGTTTGCCCGTCTCGAAAACCGTATGAAACGGACAATAGACGGGCCCCGTGATCTGCGGCATGCCGAAGGTCCGGTAAAACGAAGTACCGATCACCGGATCGTCGTCCTCACCCATCCGGGAGTCGTTGCCGCACCAGTTGCGAAATTGTCTGTTGGTCCAAACGATTTTGTATTCGCGGTCGACCAACAAAACGCCGATCGGCAGGATATCGAGCACCGAATGTTCCCGGGCGAGTCGCTGCACATCGAGCGCGACCTTCACTTGGGAGCCGGAGACGAAGACTCCGCGAAGATCGACGGTTGCCGCCTGAACCAGGGCTCCGACCGGATCCGTAACCAACCGGATTTCCTCGGGAAGAAAGGACCGCCCGAGATCCCGTTCCGCTTCTTCGAGCGAGGGAGAGATCAGAAGAATTTTTTGAGCCGGATCCACGTCAGACGTTTTCCCCTTTCAGCGAACGAAAATACGATTCCCAACGGAAAAGCAACGCTTCTCGTTTTTTCATTCCCGAACAGAAAACGAAACGTTTTTTCCGACCACGAAGACCGATTGCGACACCTAAGGAGATTCTAACAGATTTTCCCGGAATTGGCAAGAACCGGAATCCGCTCATCCGTTGAGTGTTGAAAGAGCGGAGGCCGTTATACAATTGGCATCGCCAAATAGACGAAACCCAAAAAGAGCCGCAAGTTGCGTCGGAGTACCGACTACACATGCGGCTCTTTTTTAGGGCCTTGCGAAAAAGCAAGCTCTAGCCGGCGGTCTTGGGTCTGGCCTTGAAGCGGGCCTGGGTTTGGCGTTCTTCGGTGATGAGCTTCGCGAGCGCCGCGGCGGCCCCGGCGAGGTCGATCATCTCGGATTGTTTGTCCCAACGCCATTTGATTTCGAGTTTTCCCTCGGCGAGCCCTTTTTCCCCGAGCACGATCCGGAGCGGGAAACCGATCAAATCGGCGTCCTTGAACTTGACCCCCGGTCGCTGATCGCGATCGTCCAAAATGCAATCGACCCCGGCGGCCGTCAGCTCATCGTGCAATGTGTTCGCGAGTTGCATCATCCCTTCGTCGAACACCTTCATCGGACAGATCACGACCTCGTAGGGGGCGAGATTGACCGGCCAAACGATCCCCGAATCGTCATAGGACGTTTCGCAAATCCCGGCGACGATCCGGTTGACGCCGATTCCGTAACAGCCCATGATGATCGTCTTTTGCGTTTCGTCGGCATCGAGAAACTTCGCGGAGAGCGCTTCGGAGTATTTCGTGCCGAGCTTGAAAACATGCCCGACTTCGATCGCGTTGGTTACCTTCAGCGTTTTGCTGCATCGGGGGCAAGGGTCCCCCGCCTCGGCGTTCCGGAGATCGGCGAAGCGGTCTTCCGGGATCGTGAAATCGCGGCCGAGGTTGACGTTGAGCAAATGCTTTTCCTCGGCATTGGCCCCGGCAATCGCATTAGCGAGGCACCGGACGGAATGATCGGCCCAAATGTCGATTTTCTCCTTGAGTCCGACCGGACCGGCAAAGCCGACCGGGGCGCCGGTTACCCGTTCGATCGTCGCCGGATCGGCCAGCTCCAACTTCGCGACCTTAAGCATACGCCGGATTTTGTTCTCGTTCGCTTCGTGATCGCCGCGCACGAGGACCGCGACGGCCCGACCGTCGGCCGAATAAATCAGCGTCTTGATCAGTTTCGTCGGCTTCGCCTTCAGGAATTTGCAAACCTGTTCGACCGTATGGGCTCCGGGCGTCTCTTTTTCCGTCAGCGGCTTGAGCTCGACCGGATCGTCTTTTTTCGACCCGAGCGGCCCGATCTCCGCCTTTTCGGTGTTGGCCGCGTACCCGCAATCGCAATGCACGACCTTATCCTCCCCGTTGGGAGAAAGGATCATGAATTCGTGCGAAGCATCGCCGCCGATCGGGCCCGACTCCGCTTCGACCGGCAGAAACGGCAGTCCGCAACGGGAAAAGATTTTCGTATAGGCCGCGTACATTTTCGAGTAGGTCGCGTTGAGCGATTCGAGCGAAGTGTCGAAACTGTAGGCGTCCTTCATCAAGAATTCGCTCGTCCGCAGCACGCCGAACCGCGGCCGTTCCTCGTTGCGGAATTTGGTTTGAATCTGGTAAAGCGTGATCGGCATTTGCCGGTAACTCGAAACATACCGCGAGACGAGATCGGTGATCGTCTCCTCATGCGTCGGGCAAAAGACAATCGGCACTTTCCGGCCGCCGCGCGGCAGGGTCGCCTTGATCAGCACGTCGCCGAACGCTTCGACCCGGTTGGTCTGTTCGTAGAGCGAAATAGGGCACATCGCCGACATGAGCAGTTCGACGGCACCGGCCCGGTTCATTTCCTCGCGGACGATCGCCGTCGCCTTTTGCAGCGACTTGAGGCCGAGCGGCAGATAAGTGTAGGCCCCGGCCATCACCTGGGAAATCAGGCCGGCACGCAGCATGAGAATATGGCTGGGAATCTCCGCCCCTTCGGGCGTTTCTTTCATGGTCGGGATCAGCGTTTTGGACCAAAGCATCGGTGTAGGGTGTTGGAGAAAAAGGGATTGAAGTACAAAGTTGGAACGGAGAAAATGAGCCGCATGTGTAGCGCAGCGCAACTTGCGGACCTTGTACAGGGTCGGAAGCCGCAAGGGTCGTCCGTGTACAAGGTCCGCAAGTTACGTCGGAGTACCGACTACACATGCGGCTCATTTTAGCGATTTTCTCGACGGTTTTACTCTTCGCGGACGACGACGACGCGGTCGATGTAGACGGCTTCGACCTCATCGGCCGGACGGTTCGGCGGGGCGAACCAGAAATTCCGGTTGGTATTCAAGTCGAGAATGCCCAAATCGATCCATTTGTATTCGCTTCCGGCGATTTCCGAGACGGGAATTTCCGCGGACATGATCGGTTTGCCCAGGAACTCGTCGAACAGCCCGACATTGAGGCCGCCCCCTTCGGTCGCCTTCGCGTCGGCCCGGACCGCCGCGTACAAATGAAACTTCGGCGTTTTCGAGCCGGGCTTGACCGGCTTGAGCAGTTCGATCGTCTTGTCGAAATAGTATGCCGTCGCCTTGTTGTTGTGGTTGCTCGGCATCCGCATCGCTCGTTTGTTTCCGGCGGCGGGATCGTCGACGAGCATGCTGTGCTCTCCGGGTCGCCGCATGTTCATTTGAAATTCCTCGGCGCTCAACCAGGTCCCCTCAGGCAACGACTCGCAAAACGCGGGCGGGCCGATCGCGACATTGGCGTATCGGGAAATAAAACCTTCCTTGAACGCCTGGTACTCGTTCGGCGACTGCGGTTCCTGATAATTGTTGACGCCGAAGCTGTCGCACATCGCGAAAAACTGATCGCACGCTTCTTTCGGATCGGGCGGGCCGGTAAACGGCTTCCCTTCCAGCTTCGCGATCTGTCGCAACGTTTCGTAACTCATGATCCAAACGAGGTCGATCGGGATTTTCGCCTTTTGAACCCGCTTGAGAAGGACGGGATCGTTCGATTTTTCCGCGATCTCAAGGGCGCGGTTCATCAAAGCGGTCGCCTTTTCGAGCGTGTCCAGGTCGAGCCAGGCCGTGGTGTTTTTCATAAAACAGCGGAGGAAAATCCCCGATTTTTCCGCCTGGTTGCAGAGCAAATCCCAGTACTCCGTATAAATTTTCGCGATCTCCGGGCCGTAGTACCCGACCAGAAACTCGTTCATCAACTGTCGCTCGTTCAGTCTTTGATCCCAAAGCAAATGGGCGATCACCCATTGCCGCATCTGCACGAAATCACCCGCCGAGCAATGGTGATCCCCCTGTTCGAACAGGCCGATCGTGTGGTTGTCGACGAAAAATCGGATGTTGGGCGCGAGAACCCGGATGTTCGGGTGCGGCAGCATGTAGCCGTTGAAGTTGGTCACGTAATCCCAAACGAACAGCCGTTTCGCGATCTTGCTCCAGCCTTCGATGTCGTCGCGGAAATCCTTGTTCTGCGCCCCACGGGCGAGCGGCTGGACGAACGAACATTCGATGCTGCAAAGCCGGATCACGACATTCTCGCGCGGCTTCGTGATTTTCGGCGGTTTGCGCGTGTATTGATAGGCGAGGGTTTCGACCAGGACGTTGGTGAATTCCTTTTCAACGTCCTCGGCGACGCGGTTGACGAACCGAAGCATCAGCCCGGACTGCGCTCCGCCTTCCTCGGCGACGACGGCCTTGCATTTTTCGCATTCGCAATAGCCGTACCAGTCGTTTTGGCTGATCGAGAGAAAGGTTCCCTTCGGATTATTGCGGAGAACCTCGAGCGCGTTTTTCGTCAGCTCCTCGCGCATCGCATCGTTGGTGAGGCAAAGCTGGGCACGCTCATGCTTGCGGACACCGTCGATTTCGCTGAACCATTCGGGATGTTCGGCGAAGTATTTTTCCGGCGGGATGAGCGGAAAAAACGAATGCACGAACGAACCGGCGAACATGTGATGCGAGCCGTACTCTTCGGCGACCGGGGTGATCGCCCCGTTGCAACGCATCCGCGCCGGGTACACCGGATTGTACGTGTCCTGATAATGGGCTTCGCGGTAAATGAGCTTCGGAGCGTACTCGGTGTTTTGTCCCGGAATCACCAGCGTCGGTTTTTTCGGAATGAACGATTCGCTCGAGGTCCACCAACGGATGCCGACCGGATTTTCCAGGAACGTGAACACGGCGTACAAGGCTCCGCGTTTCTCATGCCCGGTCAGCACGAGGTCGCGGCCGACCGTTTTGATCACGATCCCATCGTAAGGCACTTTTGCGAGGTCGAGACGCGGGAGCAGCGTTTTCAGCTTCGCCGTCCTGCCGATCAAAATTTGCGGCTGGTTCGCCGTCGCTTCCGATTCCTTGACGACGGCAAAGCTCGCCCCGGTCACCTGGTCGAGGTGTTCTTTCAATTCCTTGGCCGCCGTCTGCTCGACAACGGTCGCCTCCTCGGGCAGGACGATGCTGTACGTCGTCTGCCCATCCTTCGCGAGAGTCAGCCCCCGCGATTGTTGTTGCCGCATTTGAGCCTGGGCACAAGACACCAGAAAAACGGAGATTAAAGTCGTCGTGAGCAGTTTTTTCATCATCATATATTCCTCGTTTGTTGGATTGATGTCGTCTCGGACGCTAATGTTAATTTTAAGTAACGGCCTTCGAAAAAAAATAATAATATCCGTCATCCCCGCGCAGGCGGGGATCCAGAGGGTACGGTTTCCCTCTGGACCCCCGCCTGCGCGGGGGTGACGAAGGTTATTGCATGAAAAATATACAGGAGGATCGGTCGCTTACCTTTTGGGTCCTACAGCCTATCGTCTATAGCCTACAGCCTATTCCTACATTTTTGCGATCTGTTTAAAATCGTCTTGCAGCGAGCAGTACAGCCCTTGGTAAATCGGCATGCCGAGGTCGAAAACCTTTTTCGCCTTCGCGTTCGGGCCGGTTTGCGAGACGACCTTGATCGTCGCTTTGCACGCTTCCTCGATTCCTTTGTACTCCCCGCAACCGACGGCGGCAAGCAGGGCGACCCCGAACGCCGGCCCTTCGTGCGAGTTGATCGTTACGACCTTTTGGCCGAACATATCCGCTTGGATCTGGCGCCAAAGCGGGCTGCGCGACCCGCCGCCGGACGCCCGAATCTGCTTGACAGGAATGCCGAGCCCTTGAATGATTTCGAGCGAATCCCGCATCGAATAGGCGACCCCTTCCATGATCGAACGAACGAGGTGTCCCCGGCCGTGCGTCAGCGTCAGGCCGATAAAGCAGCCGCGGGCGTCCGGATCGGCGTGCGGGGTCCGCTCGCCGCTCAAATACGGCAAAAAGAAGAGCCCTTCGCTCCCGGGCGGCACTTTTTCCGCTTCTTTGCCGAGCCAATCGTACACGTCGACTTTTTTCTTTTTCGCTTCTTCGTACAATCGTTGGCACAGGGCGTTGCGAAACCATTGCAGCGAGCCGCCGGCCGAAAGATTGACCCCCATCAGGTGCCAACGGTTGCGAACGGCCGTGCAAAACGTATGCACCCGGCCGAGCGGGTCGATCTTGACCTCATCCGAATGCACGAACATCACTCCGGAGGTCCCGATCGAGGTCGAGAGAACCCCGGAAGCGACGATCCCGTTGCCGACCGCTCCGGCCGCACAATCTCCGGCCCCGCCGACGACGCGGCAATCGGTCGTCAGCCCGAGCGTTTTCGCCGCTTCGGCCGTCAGTGTCCCGGTCACGTCCTCAGATTCGTAAACCTTGCCGAAAAGATCGACGTCCAGTTTCAACGCCGAGAGCAGCTCTTTGGACCAGTTCCGTTTCGCGACATCGAGCAACAGCATGCCGGAGGCGTCACTCACTTCGGTCGCGTATTCCCCGGTCAGTCGCCGCCGGATTTCGTCTTTCGGGAGCAGGATTTTTTTCGTTTTCTCGAAATGTTTCGGTTCGTGGTTGCGGAGCCAAAGAATCTTCGGGGCCGTAAAGCCGGTCATCGCCGGGTTGGCGACCATTTGAATCAGCTTGCCTCGCCCGCCGACGGCCTTTTCAATCTCGGCGCATTCGGCGGCCGTCCGCTGGTCGTTCCAGAGAATCGCCCGGCGGACGACCTTGTCGTTCTTGTCGAGAAAGACCGAGCCGTGCATCTGCCCGGAGAGCCCGATTCCCTTGACATCGGCCGGCTTGAGCTTGGCGGTTCGCATCACCTTTTTGACCGCCTTGACGGTCGCCCCCCACCAATCGTCGGGGTCCTGCTCGCTCCAAAGCGGCTTCGGGGCATAACAGGGGTATTCTTCAACGGCCGAAGCGAGAATTTTTCCCTTCGGGTCGATCGCGAGGACTTTCGTGCCCGAGGTTCCGACATCGATTCCTAGATACATGTTCGAAGAAAAGGGTTAGGGGAATGTGAGAGCTTAGAGCTTGCGCTCGACAATTTGCACTTGTCGATCTTCAAACCGGGTAATATACCGTCAACGCCCCGATTTCGCAACGCTTTGCGAGATGATTTTCCGCCCCCGTTTAGCCGAGCGGCGCAGACGCCGGAGAGTCCGTGTTCGAAAGAATGAACCGGGAGTGAGAATAAAAAATGATGGAAGATATGTAAATGACCAAAAACGTCAAACGAACGGTATCCGAGGAAAAACAATAGAGAGGGTGAATGGATTGCATTGGGATCGAATTCAATCCGAATGAGAATCCCAGCGTTTTTGTGAGAAAAACGGTATTCAAAACCATGCCGAGAACAAGGGCTGCTTTTTGTCGAAAAATTCCAAAACCGATCGTTACCGGAAGTGACACGAAAAAATAAAACCAAGTTTGCATGAGAGAAATGATTTGCGGGTCGCCCATCCCGACCCAGAAGAGGAAGGGAGTTTCCAGAAGGACATCCGCCACGGGAATAAATGTAAGTATTCTCGCGGTCCAGAGGATTGTTTGGCCCAAGAGCGTTTGTTCTCGAATTATCATTGTATGCACTTCAATCTTGTCCAATTGATCGCCAAAGTCGTTTTGAGCCACTCCTCCCGTTTAGCTGAGCGGCGCAAACGCCGGAGTGTGATCGAGTCAAGACACATATTCAATAAAACCAATTCGACCGTAGGTGGATTCCAGGAGATCGGCAATTTCCTGGGCTTTTAATTTGTACCCTTGCATATTGATTCTGACGGGGCTGCCGATGAAATAAAAAAACAACACATTGATAAAACGAGTAAATCCTCCCGGCGATTGATCGAGAATCGTCTTGTTGTCGTTGAATATAAAGATTGCGTGACATGTTCTTCTCGAAGATGCAATGGTAATTTTTTTGACATGACTCCAAGGAATAAAACCACAGGAAAGGAGAGTGGTTCGGTCTGTAAAACCTTCTTCCGAAATCGATATTCCAGCCTGAGAGTATCTCCATTCCAATATTCCCCAGATGAACAGAACAGTAAAGAAGATCGCAACCCCCAACGCTCCGCATCTCCCCGGCAAAGATATTTCACCAGGAGGCAAACACATGCATGTAATACTTACAAGAATGCCAATCGAACATAAGCAGATAAAAAGAGCGGTCGGAAGTTTTCGTTTCTTTATGAATTGCATTTTCTTTTCCTTTTTCGGTACGGTCGAGACCGCAGGTCTCGGCTCGTGCTATCGATCTTTATTCAAAAGTCCGGGAATGACCATTACATGCTTTAACACGCCTCGGCTACGGCAATAATGAGTCTGAGAATATAAAACCCAATGCCGATCAAGACAAGCTGGGTGAGAAAGTAAAGGAAATAATAGCCTCGGAATAAAAAACAACCGATCAGGCCGATCGGTAGGACCAAGGCGCCCCAAAGGATTCCTAACGTGATCAGGAAGCCGAGTATGACAAGCAAAAAACCTATGTCCGAGTTCGCACCTGATATCATAAACCAGCTCAGCCCGGAAATCGTTCCTAAAATCGTGTGAACAAAAACCAGTTTCCCGAACCAGCTTGTTTTTTGGTATCTGGCCGAGGAGTTTTTGACGCCGACATATCCGCACCACACGGCGGCGATCAGCGACAGTCCGGTGAAAGTCATAGCGCCATTCATCAACGCCGGGCCATTCCCGTCGTTGGCGTGAAAATACATGACGACGAAGACGGCACAGAGCAGTGCCGCACCAAGCATAATAAGAGGAGGTTGCCAGTCGTTTTTCGGTGATTCGTCCACGATTGTCCTTCCTTTCGTTCAGGGAAAGAAGAGGGGGCGGCGCCGTCCCGAGTTCAGTACAGTCGGGACCGCAGGTCCCGGCTCGTTTTGGGCAATGCCGTTCGCTACATGCTATTTTAGCAGGTCGGCGGCCGCACTCAAGCCGCTTTTTTGGCGTGTCTGGGCTTCAGATTGAAGAGGCCGAAAATTTCCTCCTGGCTCATGCCGCTGGAGTGGTTCAGCCCTCGCGCCCCCGAAAGAATCTCTTCGGAAAGTTCCCGCTTGTGCCGCAGCAGCCGGTCGATTTTCTCCTCGATCGTCCCGGCCGAAATAAATCGCGTTACCGTCACCGGCCCGGAAGCGCCGATCCGGTGCGCCCGGTTGATCGCCTGATCCTCGACCGCCGGGTTCCACCAACGGTCGAAAAGAAAAACGTAGCCCGCGAATTGCAGGTTGAGCCCGACGCTGCCGGCTCCGTAAGACATTAAAATGATGTGGTGTTCCTTTTCCTCGCGGAATTTCCGGATCACTTCGTCCCGCTGTTTCGAGGGGATCCGGCCGTGATATTCGATCGGGCCGAAGGGAGCCAGTTCCTGCTTCAAGTGCAACAGGGTCTCGACCCATTGACTGAAGATGATCGCTTTCCGGCCGCTCTCGACCACCTCTTCGAGGTCAGCGGTCAGACGTTCCAGCTTCGAGCTTTCGCCCGTGAGCGGATCGAAATTGCAGATTTGCTTCAACCGGATAATCAGTTCGAAGACGTTGCGAATCGAGACGCCGGTTTCGCTTTCGTCCATTTCCTTGAGCCGTTTCTTCCCCGAATCTTCAGCGAGCTTATAGGAAGCGTATTGTTCCGGCGTCAACTCAAGGGCCGCATCGCGAATCATTTTTGGCGGCAGATCGCCCAAGACCTTGTCCTTCGTCCGCCGCAAAATGTGGTTCCCGACCATAGAACCGATTTCCGAAGGTTTTAGCCCCGACTCCAAAAAGCCGGGAGACAGGAATTCGAAAATGCCGACCAGATCTTCCTGGGAATTTTCGACGGGCGTACCGGTCAAGGCCCAATTCCGTTTTCGTGGGATCGCCCTTGCCGCCTCGGAGGTCGCACTCGATTGGTTTTTGATCCGTTGGGATTCGTCGAGCACCACCAGATCGAACATCGGCCCGCCACGGCTTCGGGGACAGTCGTAATACTCGCGGTCGCGGTTGAGAAGCTCGTAATTCGCGATTCGGACCGGGACGTCGTCCAACTGCCAAATCCATTTTCGTCGTTGCGGACCTCCTTCGATCACCTGAACGTTGATTTCGGGAGCCCAGAGGTCGAATTCCCGCTTCCAGTTGGTAACGAGCGGCTTCGGACAAACGAACAAAACGCTCCGTATCTCGCCGCTCCGAAGCAACAGGCGAACGGTCGTGATCGCCTGCATCGTTTTGCCGAGCCCCATTTCGTCGGCGAGAATCGCGAAATGCGCCCCGTACAAAAACGCGACCCCTTCGCGCTGATACGGAAACGGCTCGAACGGCATTTCGAGCGTCGGCTGGGCGAGAATCATCTCAAGCGGCGGCTGCAAAATATATTGAAGCCGGTCCTCGATTTTGATCGCATCCGGAGGAATCCGAAATCGCGTGAGCGTTTTGGGAATCGCGACGGTTTCCGGTTCACCCTCTTCGGTCGAAGGTTCGGTTTCCGCCCTCGCCGGAGAATCCGCCGCATGCGCGTTGAACGGTCGGTCCGGGAAAACGGCCGCCTGCCGTTCGATTTCTCCGGGCGGCGGGACGAAAAAATAGCTTTTGGTCGCACGAAACGCTTGCGAGCCGACCGGCAGGGAAAAGACCCGGACGCCGCACGAGCCGGACGGGTTGAGCGAACGGACCTCGATGTCGACGTTGCGTTGCAGCGTCCGGTTCCAGCCGGTGATAAACGGATCGACGGAAAACGTAAGATCGTAGTCCGATCTCACTTCCGGAGCGGTCCAGTTCGTTAGCGTTGACGACATCGCGGATATTATGCGGCTTTCTGCGCCTCTTCGAGGGCTAATCGGATTCGCGAAAACGGCTCGGCATAATCGATTGTTTTTGCCCAAACTGCCAATCTTTCGGTCATTTCATCAAAATTTTTCGCGAGCCCTTCCGGAATCCAAATCGGCGAACCGCCGACATCCGCCTCCTTCCAACGGGCGACGGAAAGGCCGGGCACACTTTTCAAGAGTGCAAACTTATGTTTCGCGGCGCGATTTTGGAAAAGTGGGAGAATATTTTCCGGCTGGTCTTGCCGATGCCCGGTTTCCCATTCCGCCTCTTCCGCAACCGAAGGGACGAAAACAACCGGGAGGTCGACAAAATCCTGAACGGCGAGAATCTCGGTCGTGTCGGTTAAAATCGCGGCCGTCTCCGACTTGCAGCGGCGGATCAGCACTTGGCCGATCTGTTCGCCGAAAAGATACGGCTTTAACGTATTACCGTACAAAATTTCTTGGGCGCGATTCGCCTTGACCGGGGCCGTGCAATGAAATTCGATCGGTCGGCCGAGAAGATTGAGGACAAGAAATCCCCCGACGAGTCCGAACTTCGGATGATCGACAACCGTAATAAACCCCAAAAGCGTTGTTTTTTCGGAACCCGCCAACGACATCAAGTACTCCGATTACGTAATATGAGGAAGACCAACGAACGCATTGCATACGTCAACACTTTCGGCCTCGACACCGACCGGTCCCTCTTCAAAAAGAAATCGGGTTTTATCGGTTCGCACTTTAGTTCGGGAAAGTTTGTTAAAGTTCGCGAATCCGAAAACACCAAGATAAGCATTTGCGTTTTTTGTTCTTGGGCCAAAAATTTCTCTATGCAATTCAATTATTTTGCCTATTCTGTCCATATTTGCATTGTTGCAAGAAATTTTCAACTTTTTTAGAAAAATTATTAAAGAACTCTAAGACTTTATTTTTCGCCCACTCGACTTCTTTGTCGAAAATGCTTTATACTGAGAGGTTAATGCGAGGCAAACTTCGCAATCAAAAACCGATTGCCGTCAGGCGTCGGAAAAATTCGTTATTATTCATTTATATTCTCCCGATTCCGTAATTATGACAGTTGAATTTCCTTCTCATCCTCATTTTTATTCACAAATCGATGTCTCACCCGAATTGGCGGAGGATTCCGCTCCGCTTCAGGAAGGAGCCCTTGGGGAAATGTGTTCGATCATGAGGGCGATGCTTTCCGCCCAAGATCGACAGAACGAACTTTTGGAGGAATTGGTCGGTCAGATCACAATGGTGCACCGTCAAAGAATGTTCGAACTCGCCGCTTGGAAGCAGGCCCATCCGGAACTGGCGGACTATTGCCGCAAAGCCGCCGACAAGCTCGGCAAAGTGCAAACCGACTTTCTCTCTTCGATCACGAGCGAAGTCGAAGAGTGTTACGAATCGTTTTTGGACAGCGATTACATGCTCGGGGAATTCGTCGACCGTTTCGGTCCCCGCTTCGCCCATCTGAACGGGCTGCTGCAAGTCTTGGCGCAACTGGGAAATGCCCCCGATTTTCCGGTTTCCTCTCAACCGTTCGCCAAATAATCAAGCGACGCACACAATTTAGCCGGTACTCGCGCATTCGATTGAGCGGCCCCGGCTAAGCGTTGTCGTATTCCTCGTCGCGGTGCTCATGTTCGTGCGGTCGGAGGTCCGGCGTCTTGCTCCGAACCAGCATCGTCAACGCGAAGATCAGTTCGACGAACATCAAATACACATGGGCGAGAATGCTTCCGGCCGCGCCGCAGCAGAACCAAAACAGCAAGACGTAAACCAGCGATTCGTCCGGAATCAAGAACAGCCCGCAAAAGAGTCCGGACCAAAAGCCGCAGCATTGGTAACAGCCGAGGATGCCGTGCAGACATTCGGAAAACGACCAGCCGGCTTCGCGGCCGGACTTTTCGCTTCTCCTTCGGGAAAGTTCGATGCGCTCGGCGAGCCGTTGGCGAAAACCGGCAAAAATCTTTCCGTCGACGAGAATCGCCGTCGTTCCGACCGAAGCGAGACAGAAAAGCAAAAACGCAATCATGGTTCCCTCTCAAAATGACATGGTTTGAATATCGCAACGAATGTGTATTATACGAAAAAAAGAGAAAAGGGGAAAGAGTCGTTTTGCAACCCTTTCCCCTTTATCTTTTCGTCAAAAACAAACCAAGGATCATTAATCCCGAGGGCTTACCACATCCAAGTCGCCCGGGAAGAAGAGGAATTGTTGGAATTACTCTTGGAGGCCGAGGTGTTGGTCGAGGTTTTCGCCGTGCTGCTGGAAGAACTCTGCGAGAGACTACTCAAGTTATAATAACTGGACGCGGCGGAACTCCGGCAGCTTATGCACGTCCCGCTGCTCGAACTGCTGCTCGACCGCGAAGAGGAACTGCTCGAATAATAGGCCGAGGCGTTACTCGCCGATTTGCCGCATGTTGGGCAATTGGACGAGGAATATCTCGAAGACGAGGACGAGGAGCTTGAGGACCGCTGCGAGGAGTTGCCGCAGGTCGGGCAAGACCTGTTCGCGGAACTGGTGTTGTAAAAGGACGAAGATCCGGAGACATTGCCAATTGCCATTTTTTTCTCCTGTGTCAATTGTCGCGAAAACAAGGACGCGGGTTCGCGAGAGTGAGGGACGGCCCGGACGATCAAGCCGTGCGGGCCTTTTGCGTTTTTAAAAAACGGAAACGAATTATCTCACTCATCGGAATTCGCCGCCGATTGAGTCGAAGCAAACCGGAAAATGTTGGGATGTTTCGCTTGTAAGACGTATAATCCAAAAGACAAATGGGAGGATCATGCCAATTCGCCGAGGGGCGTCCCCGTTAGGACGCCAGCGTCTTCGCCGCTCGGCTAAACGGCTTAACAAGAAATTGGCTTTCGTGGTGTAATCCGGCTACTGGGCGTCGCCGAAAAATTCGCACTTCGGTGCGCCCGCCCCATCTTTTCCTCCTTGGTCGGTACCGGTTACAAGCCGTTCGACGAAACGGTATTTCTCTTTCGGGAATTCCTTGAATGTAAAATTGTCCCCCTTTTGCAACACCGGCGCGGTTTCCGGGATGCCGCCGAACGAATAGGAACCGGCAACCTGGCACGGAAACCAGTAGCCTTTGGCTTCGTCGTCTTCCATATAAAACTCGACGTAACAGTGTCCCGGAATCCAAACCGTTCGCGCCGGCACCTTTCCGGCGCGGCAGATCGCGATAAAAACGGCCGTCATTTCCTTGCAGTCTCCCCGCTTCAATTTGAGCGTCTCGGAAGCGCTGTTGCCGATTTTCGCCTTATTGGCTTCGTCGTACCGAATCGTATTTTGAACATATTTGTAGACCGCTTCGACCTTGCCCCAGTCTGATTCGATCCCTTCGGTGATTTTTTTGTAGAGGTCCTTGAAAACCTTGTCATTACTCTCGATTTGAGGGCTCGGATTCAAATACGGCTTCAAATCCGACGACGGCTTTTGCGGGAGCGAGAGTTTCGCGATGCTTTCCGGTTCGGGCGGAAGCAACTCGAATCGCGTAGCCTCGACGTCGAGAGAAGCTTCGGTCGATGCGCCCGGGTACAATTTGGGGACTTTGACGACCATTTGGCGCAGCCCGCCGCTGGAATGGTCCTTGCGAGAGATTTCAGCGTAGTTGTTGGACGCCTTTTCTTCCTTGATCACAACCGTTTGTTCCGGCCAGTCCATGGGAATGGGAATCAAAAAAAGCATGTCGTTGCATTCCGCGACCGCCTTGAGACGGACGCCGGTTTGCCAACGTTTGGTTTGCGAACGGCCCATTCGCGGGCCGTTTTTGCCGGGATCCTCCCGGGTCGCGAGTTTGACCTTCGGCTTTTTCGCGGGGGTTGCGGGGGAGTCGGAGGCCGGTCGTTCGTCGGATTTTTCCGATTCCGCTTTCGGCTTGCCGAATTGGAATTGCGAAAAGGTCGGCGAAACGAAAAGGGTCAAAGAAAAAATCGCCCCAAAGAGAAATAGGAATATGTACCGCATTGTTGATATCGGTGTTGAGTTTGTTGGCGAGCAATCAAGAGCAGACAACAATTATATGGCCTTGCCCATAAAAATCCAACCCGCGAAAGAAGCGGGAACGAGGTCTTTTGATAGAATTCGCCAGAACAAGAGCCGTAAGTGTAGTCGGTACTCCGACGTAACTTACGGACCTTGTACGCGGCATGGTCGTCGGCAACTTCAAACAACTCTGTACAAGGTCCGCAAGTTGCGCTGCGCTACACTTACGGCTCTTTTTTGTCTTGCCCAATTATGTGGAGGAAATAACCGGCGACACGAAGCAAGGCGAAGATGAGCGAGGCGACCTCGGGTTCTCAATTCCAAGGGTCGCGGATTTCGTCGTCGTACGAAATATCGTAGCCCAGCGGGGTTTGCCGGAACGCTTCAACCATCTCATAGGACGACAGCCCGGTGTCTGCGCCGTACTCGTCGTCGTCCGCCTCATCGTCTTCAACCGGCGGCAGCGGTTTCAGTTCGCCGTCCCGGGCGGCCGGTGCCGTCGGGCTGGGCGATTGCGGTTCCTGGTATTGCCGGGCGTAAGCGGCGCCGGGCTGACTCTTCCGCAAACCGTCGGGAACCGACCGGTTGTCCCGGGGGTCGCCATCGGCCGTAGTTGATCCCGGTCGTGTCCAAGCGCTTCTGTCAGTCGATTCCTGGGGGGAATAGTCGCTCGCTCCCTGCTTGTTCGACTGATGTTGAGCGTAGGATTCTTGGACCGCCGGGTTTGATTTGTTCCGAGGGGAAGGGGATTGGACGGGGATCGGGCCGTAATCGTCCGAAGGGTTGCGCGAAGCCGCGGATGAAGAGGCCGCAACCGGGGATGGGGGAACGGATGCATTGGGGAACGTCGCAGGCACTGTCGAGGGCTCGCTGAGAACGACCTGCTCCGGCGGGTTCGATTCCTTTTGTTGGGAAAGGAAGGCCGGAAAATCGGAGTTCGCAATCATATTCCAAACGGCGGGGTAACGGGCAGTGTTGATTCCGAGGCAAATCGACAAAAGCGCAAGCGACAAAAAGACGCCGGAGTACCGAGGCATGTCAAATCTCCTTTTGAACGGGAGGGGGGGGTATCGGCAAGCCGAACACCGTATCTTCAGGGGAATACAGAAAAATACACGAAAAAATGCCAACGTCAAGAAAATGTTGTCAAAATAAGGAGATATAGCCAACACGGAAAAGCAAGATTGCCGTCTGGGTAAAATAGGAAAAACAAACCGGTCGTTTCAAATTGCTTTGCTGCATATACTCAAGCCGGTTTAATATGCCCGTCTTCAGTACGGTAGCGGCCCAACGAGGTTGCGGCTTGACCGAGGGCGAAGCCTACCGCCCATACCGGCTACGGTATACCAATATAATGGTTGGACGTTTATTGACGATGCGAGCACGCCCAACAAAACGCCCCTCCTCAGGACGATTGCAAAGTCGAAATTTTGGAAAGAAATATCGAACCGGGCAGCAGCCGGAAGCGTCAGCGCCCGGTTTTCCAATGCGTAAATGCGGGACCAACCCGGCGCTGACGCTTCCGGCTGCTGTTTGCCGCGCTCGACTTTACAATCCTTGTGCGGCCCCTCCTCCCCCGGATTCCGTCTTTTCGGAAATCGAGTATAATTTTTTGGGATTTTTTCAACGTTTTCCCCACTTCTCAAGCAAGGAGTCCAAAGTATGCAAGTTCCTCTTTCGTCCCCGAAATCGCCGAAAACCGACCTCAAGC
>JAVBQI010000205.1:0-18135 GCA_031549145.1 Thermoguttaceae bacterium
AGACTACTATTGCGGCGAGTACGGCACCCCCCAGTGCCAGAAGGAATACAACCGGATCGTCGCCGAATGGCTCTCCGGCAGCCCGCCCGCGACCTCGCGGCCCGGCTTGACCGTCATGGAGCTCCTCGCCGATTACCTCGACTTCGCGATCCGCTATTACACCGACGCCGAAGGCAAGGTCACGCGAAGCTACGACCGTTGCGTTGAAACCGCCAAGCTCCTCAACCATCACTACGCCGACACTATCGTTGAGGAGTTTTCTACCGCACGGTTCAAGGCGTTCAAAAAACAGCTGATCGATCTCGGTCGCTGCCGCACTTCGACGAACCATCTTCTCGCCCAGGCCCGGCGGATTTTCAAATGGGGGGCCGCCGAAGGTTTGGTGCCCGAGCCGGTTTATCGAAACCTGACTCTCATTCCGAACATTCGGGCCGGACGTAACGAGGCGAAAGAGTCGGAGCCGGTCGAAGCAGTTGACGATGCCGTGGTCGACGAAACGCTGAAGTACCTGTCGCCGATCCTCGCGACAATGGTCGAGGTCCAGCGGCTGACGGGCATGCGACCCGGCGAAGTTTGCAGCCTCCGGCCGATTGATCTGGATCGTTCCGACGGCGTTTGGCTTTACGCGCCGCATGACCATAAGACGAAGTGGCATGGTAAAAAGCGGATTGTTCCGGTCGGTCCTCTCGCACAGACTCTGCTTTTACCGTACCTCGACCGTGACAGCGAGGCGTACTGTTTTTCTCCGCGTGAACGAATCGAACAGTTCCGTGTGGCCCAGCGAACCGCGCGGCAAAGCAAAGTGCCGCCGTCGCAGACCGACCGTTCCAAGCGGCGTCCGAAGCGACCGCCAGGGCTCCGGTATACGAACAGCTCCTATGGCAAGGCGATCCTCGGCGTTATCCGCCGCGAAAACGACAAGCGGGCGGACGAGGGAACCGCTCCGATCCCGGAATGGAGCCCGAACCAACTCCGTCACAATGCCGCGACGAAGATTCGCGCGGCGACGGACATTGAGGCGGCGAGGGTCGTGCTCGGCCACAGTTCCGTCAGCACGACGGAGAGCCATCAATGCGCTACGCTCCTTTCCGGTTGTTATTTTACATGTCAATTTTTTTGGGCCAGAAATTTTGTTCGTACAAATTGATTCTTATGTAAAATCAGAGAAAACAAGATTAATAGAATGTTTGGGTGAAATTTTACTATTTTATAGATTATAGTAATTAAATTGATTTTTCTGATTATCTGTAATTTTCCGATTACATAGAGTCGATAAAGAGTAGTAGAAGAATCTTTCTCTGCTATTGTTTACTTGAAAAGAGATGATTTCAGCGTTTTTCAAAATCTTTCATGCTATTGAAAACCGTTGTTCGCCTTAAAATACCCTCAGGAGTTTTGTCGTGAAAACCCTTTTGCGGTCCCTTGCCGTCGGCCAATCGCTGCTCTTTCTGTTTTGCCTCGTTTCGCAAGCACAGACCTATTCCGCGACCCAATCGCCGGGCCGCAGCAACACGTCGCAACAGCCGTCGCTGCAACAATCCTTATTGCTGTCGAAATCGGGGCCCTCCAAAGCCCGAGCGACTTCGAAAAATCCCGTCGCCCAGGTTCGGTATTCCGTTCCGCAAGACGTTTTTGTTGGCGAAGACGCAACCAGCGACGCGGCTTTGAATTTGGTCGGAGGGGATATCGGGGATGAAACCGCTTGGGAGCTGACCGGGAATGCAACGTCCTATCGGTCTTCGCGGATTGGCAGTCGACCGATCGATCAATACCCTTCGCCGGAGCCGTTTCCGGGAGCCAATCAGATCGACACCTCTCCCAACACCGATTACTATTGCGGCAGCGGTCTACACGGCGGCAGCATGCACGGCAACGTTTCTTCGGGCGGTTATTATCCGGCTCGCGGGACCAAAACGACCGTTTGGGCAGGGAACGGATCGTCGTTTTCCCAATGCGGTTGCTCGGGCTCGGCCGTCGGCAACTCGCCGATCGACCAGTACCCTTCGCCGGAGCCGTTTCTCGGGGCCAATCGAATCAACACGGCTCACAACACGGACAATTTTTGTGGCAGCGGCCTGCACGGCGGCTTCTCGTACGGACTTAGCGTTTCTTCGGGCGGCTATGACCCGGCTCAGGGAGGCGGAGAAATCACGTGGGAAAGTGGTGCAAGCGGCACCTCGTTCGCCCAATGCGGGGGCGGCTCGGGCTGTGTCGGCAATGCTCCGATCGACCAATATCCTTCGCCGGAGCCGTTTCCGGGGGCCAATCATATCAATACGGCCCATAATACCGATCGTTATTGCTCCGGTGGCTCGCTGCTCGGGGCGTTCGGTTGCGGCGGTTACAATCCGAGATACGGCGTGATCGGGAATTGCGGCTATGATCCTTGTGGGAACGGCGGAATGTGCTCACCCGGGAACCTTTTCGATTGCGGCCAAGGGTTCCTGATCGGCTGGGTCGAAGCCGGAGCGACGTTTTCCCCGAGCGACAACAATTTCCCGATCCGTTACAACGATCAAGGGAACGAGTTTTTAATGAACCAGCTTTACCTGAGTTTCGGGCGAGCGGTCAACAAAAACCGCAACCGGTTTGATATGGGCGCCCGGGTCGATTTGTTGTACGGAAGCGACTATTTTTACACGAGTGCCTTGGGACTGGAGACGTTCACCTACCGGGAAGGGCCCGGCGGGGTACAGTATCCGGTCGCCGATCCCCAAAACGCCCAACTCCGCTGGAACTCGAACGACGGCGACCGCCGGGACGGAACAGCGTCAGTTTACGGTCTCGCGATGCCGCAACTTTACGCCGAATTTTTTTTGCCGATACATCGCGGCTTTACGTTCAAAGCGGGGCATTTTTATTCGATCATGGGCTACGAATCGGTGATGTCGCCGCAAAACTTTTTCTATTCCCGATCCTACACGACGATGTACGGGGAGCCGACGACGCATACCGGCATGTTATTCAGCCAGGAAATCACCTCGGGATTGGCGGTACACGGCGGGATCACCCGCGGTTGGGACACTTGGGAATCGATCGAGGGTAACGACAAACTTTCCGGTCTGGTCGGCGTTCAATGGGATACCTGTCTCGGCTCTTCGTTCGCTTTTACACTGCATACAGGCAACACCTCGGTTCGCGAGGGGGACAACCGGACGAATTACTCGCTCGTTTATTGCCAACAATTGAACCCATCTTGGAAATATGTGATTCAACATGATCTTGGAACGGAGGATAACGGAGCCTACTCGATCAGCAATTACGTCGAAACTCGCTCTCGTGCGACCTGGGCGTCGCTTGTCCAATACCTCGAATGTCAATGGACGCCAAGCTGTGCGTTCGGTTTACGCTTCGAATGGTTCCAGGACAATGGGCATTCCCGGATTCTTCAATCGCCGACGAGCATGAGCTTTGCCGGCGGAGATGTTAACATTGAAGGGATGAATTACTACAACATCACGCTCGGAATGAAATGGAAGCCGCTCGAATACCTGACCATCCGGCCGGAAGTTCGTTGGGACTGGTCCGATGTCGACATCAAGAGTTCTCTCGCCGACGTCTCTTCGATTTCGGGGGTGTACGACGATTTTACGAGCAAGAATCAGTGCACGGCGGCAATTGATTTGATTCTGATGTTTTAGTTGAGGCTGTCTCGCTTGCGAAACGAAATTTTTCTGCAAGGTTTCAGACTCCAGGCTTCAGGAATTGGTCATTCCGATCAAATCTGAGGTCTGAAGTCTTGCCGCAAATTCAAGATAGAATCAAAAATTAGGGAACTATATACTTGACTCCACAGCTCCTTTTTTCTCTCACAAAGGCACAAAGATCACAAAGGATATTGAGAAATTCGAGTTGTCCTTAGTGTCCTTCGTGCCTTTGTGAGAAAAAACAGGGAATCTAGGTAAGGATGTGGAGTTAAATATATAATTCCCAAAAATTAGCATCTCGCTTCGCTTCCGTGGGTCAACAAACCGAACCCGGAGCACGGAAAACGGAAAACCAAACTCTTGATTCTTCGCGGCCCATCACCTATCATGGGATACGGCTCTCGAGGCAAGTCCGCGGTTTTGTCGTTCCGCCGCTTGTCTTCGATATTCTTTGTCGGATGCGGCTTTAGCCTCTTTTTGCGATGCAACGAATCAATTCCTTATTCTTGTTTTTTATTTTATTCGGCTTGTTGCCGACGACCTCGGGAGTTTCCCGGGGGGCAACCCGGCTTACGCCGACAAGCCCTGAAGTCAAGGCTTCGGTTGCCAAGGCGGTTGAGTATTTGGAAAAAAACGGCGACAAAGAAAAACGGACGGGCGGCAAAGCGTTGATCGGTCTCGCCTTGCTCAAAGCGGGGGCCGATCCGAATCACCCTCTGATCGTCGATGCTGTCCGGGATGTTCAAAGGTGTGTGCCGGGCATTATAAGATTTTCTTATCCGATTTACGCACTCGGAATTTCGGCGATGTTTTTGAGCGAGTTGGACCCGGAGCTTTATCATGAGGAACTAACCACCATTGGGGAATACCTGCGAATCACGCAACAGAGAGAAGGAGGTTGGGGGTATCTCGCCGGAGAGAAACCGTCTTCCATTAACGGGGGAGACATGTCGATGACGCAGTACGCGGTCATGGGGAGCTGGATGATTCACAAAAATGGTGGAACTGCTTCGACGCCGATGATGCTTGCCGTCGGGAAATGGCTTCTTGCCGTCCAGACCGAAGAAGGCGCCTATGCTTACACGACGCGTAACACGACAACGGGTTGGTCCCATGTTGAGGTCCGACCTTCGACGACGGCCGCGGGAATGGCCAGTGTCTATGTCGTATGTGAATTTTTCGGACTCGCCGATACGAGCAAGCCTCTCATGGATTTTGGCGAATCCGAATTGCCGTCCGCTTTTCGGAAGCGTCAAAAAATCTTTGTCGAGACAACGAATGCCGAGCAGTCCAGCTTGACCGCGAAAGATTTCGTCCAGGTTCAGGAACGGGGTAGCAAGTATCTTCAACAATGTTTGCAGTTGGATCCTAAAAAGGTGCGTTATCTCAACTATTATTTTTACGCCTTGGAACGTTATTTTGCCTTTCGTGAAATCGTGGAACGCAAACGGTACGAGTCGCCGGAATGGTATAACAAACTGGCCAACATTCTGTTCCAGACACAAAAATCCGATGGGAGCTGGCCGCTCGGCGGACTCGAGACTGAAGTCGACACCGCCTACGGAATCCTCGTCTTGCTGCGTTCGACCCAGCGGACGCTGGGCAAAGGGTTAGACAGCGGCGCTTTGCGGGGCGGTCGGGGGTTGCCGAGTTCGACGGAACAAACGATCGTTCGCGACGGGCAAGTGATTTCCCTTTCCGAAGTCGCCAACGTCGAAGAACTCCTGGATCGACTGGAGCAGATGAACGAATTGGATGAACAAACCGTCGCACAGCTTTCGAAAATTCCCGGACGGGAACGAGAGAAACTTTTTTCTCAAAAGAAGGACCGGTTGCGAAATATGACGGAGGCGGCTTCCCCGGAAGCGCGGCTCGCCGCGGTCGGGATTTTGGAAAAAAGCGGCGACATCAGGAACGCGCCCTTGTTGATCGACGCTTTGGACGACCCCGACCCGATCGTCGCCGACGCCGCGCAGCAGGCGTTGCTGACGATCAGCCGCAACCCGAAAGGCAAACGGCTCCCGGCACCGACGGATCCGAGCTACGAAACCGTCCGAAAGGAACAGATCGAGTACTGGAAAAACTGGTACAAAGGCATCGTTCCGGATGAGTTTTAGATCAAAGAAAAAGCTCGTGTGCCGTTCAAAAACGAACGCCGTACACCAATTTTGAACCGCTCTCGATCATTTCAACAACCTCGCCTATGTACGCCCGCCCCCCGCACCGTCCCAAGAAGCCGGAATTGACCATGACCTCGATGATCGACGTCATTTTCCTGCTGCTGATTTTTTTCGTCTGTACGGCGAGCTTTCAACTGCCGGAAGAGCATCTGCCGCTCAATCTTTCCCGGCCGGGGACGTTGGCCGATGTCCTCGCCCAAAAACCGGAAGAGACGGATTTCAACGTCGCGAAAATCCGTATCTTCGCGGCCGAAGGAGGATACTGGCAACTCGAAGGTAACACCTGCCGTTCGCTGAAGGACGTCGAAAAGGTTCTTCGCCGGTTGGCGTCCATTAAAAACGATTTGCCGGTCATCATCGATCCGGAAGGCCAAGTCCCCGTGCCCCAGGTGATCGATACGTATGACCTTTGCCGGACTGTCGGACTCTCGCGTATTCAATTCGCCGCTGCGAGGACGAAGACAAATTAAGAATTAAAAATTATGAATTAAGAATGTTGGATACACTCAAGCCGGTTTAAAATTTCCGTCTTCAATGCGGTAGCGGCCCAACGAGGCCGCGGTTTGGCAGAAGGCGAAGCCTACCGCCCCTACCGGCTACGGTATTCCCTTCGCGACCGGAGGTCGCGACTCTCCGTCCTTGAACGCAATGCAACTGGAAATCCTTGTCGAAGACGCTTCCGGAAAACGGATGCTCGAACATTTGGTGCCGCGAATTTTGGAAAACCGCGAAGAACCGCGGCGATATCGGATCATCAACATCCAGGAATTGAAACACCGGATGATGGCGAAAATGCCGCGAGACCGGGCCCGCACGATCCCTTGGGACGAACTGCTGTTCGAGACGTTGCGAGTCCAGTTGCGGAATTACGCCAACGCCTTTTCCCGCTCGAAACCGAAAGTCATTGTCGTCGTCGTCGACATCGACTACCACGATTACGAGACGTTTCTTTTGCAACTGGAACGTCTTTTGGACGACTGCGAACCGAAGCCGCCGACCGTTTTCGCGCTCGCCGTCGAAGAAGGGGAGGCCTGGTTGCTGGGAGACCGGACCGCCGTCAAGATCGCTTATCCTTTCGCGAAGGACGCGGTGTTGGAGCAATATGTCCAAGACAGCATTTGCGGGACCTGGGAGTTTTTAGCCGATGCCGTCTACCGCGGCGGGTCGGACCGCCTGAGTGCGATCGGCTACCCCGAAATCGGCCGGGTCAAATTCGAATGGGCCGAACGCATCTCACCCCATGTCGATGCCGCACGCAACCAATCCCCCAGCTTTCAACGGTTCCGCGAGAAACTGAACCAGATCACGGACAAGGACACAGGGGGCAAACAAAAAAAAGAGCCGCATGTGTAGTCGGTACTCCGACGTAACTTGCGGACCTGGTACACGGTCCGCAAGTTACGCTGCGCTACACATGCGGCTCTTTTTTGCTGACAAGTTCGCGAATCGACCTGTTTAGCCGAGCGACGCAGACGCCGGTGCCCTCAAGGGATTCGAAACCGAATCACAGCTCCTCGGCCGAATCCTCCTCGGCGGTGTTTTCCGTCTTTTTGGAGCCGGGGCGAAGCCGTTCCCAAAATGTCTTTTTCCGTTCTTCTTCGGCGTACGATTCGCTGGGCCGTGTGTAAATCCGACCCCCTTGCGGCAAACGGTCGACTTCCAGCCGGCAGGGGAGCGCTCTCTGGTTCGCCGCTTCCTGCAGGAACTGGACGACATCCGGGTATGTTCCGTACAATTCGCTGATCGCCCGGATCACCTCGTCCAGTTGCATCGTCACCGTTCGGCGTTCGTCCATTCCGCTCGGGTTCAAGCGGGAAACGACGACCTCATCCGGACCCGTACTGCGAACCAGGATCGAGATTCCGGCATCGATAATGAAGTTCGGGGACATCCGGATATCCGAATTGAAAAGGACGATTTCCGGACGCTTGGCGTAAGTGACATGAATCATCGGCGGGCCGCTGGTTTCCAAAACGTGGTAGGCGAAACGATACGATTCGTCCTTGCCGAGCGTCTCTCCGCGAATCGCCAGGTCGTTCGGATTGCGGTACCAAAGCGCCCGGAACGCTCCGTACCGGGTTTCGGCACTGCTTTCGTTCAACAGTTCCCGCAGGCAGGTTTCCGCTTCGAGGTCGCTTTGCATCACGCTCAAAGCGCTCAAGGCCCGAACGCGAAACGCCTGTTCAGTCCGGGCGATCTCGGCGAGCGGCCGCGCGGCCTGGTACACTCCCATGTAAGCCAACGCTTCGGCGGCGTAAAACCGGACTTCCGTGCTCTCGCTTTGCAGTCCGCCTTTGAGCGGTTCGATGCCCGCTTTGCCGATCGCTTCCAACTGCAGGGCGGCATCCTGCGATTTTTCGGGAATAAGCAAATTTTCCTTCAGCTCCGCGATTCGTTTGGTCCGCTGCATCTGCGTTTCGTAACAACTGACCGAAAGAAGGACCTGCATGTACCGATCGACGTTGTCTTTGTAAATCGGGTGTACGACCAAATCGATACGCGTATCGGTTTTGGCCGTCGCGACCCCTTTGGTTTTCGCCCCGTCTTTGATATAGAACCGTTCGTTGATCCGGTTGGCGATTCGATCGGTGATGATTTCCGAAACATGCTGCTCCTTCATCATCAAATAGAGCGGGCGGCTCTTTTTCGCGATGCCGCCGCCGAGAATTTTTCCGCTGAGCAGCGCCATCGGATTGTCTTTGCCGTCAGCTGTCGGGCTTAACAATATCGCCCCTTCGGCTTCCGCGACCGCAAAATCGGTTTTAACTGTGTTGCCGACTTGCCCCGTTTCGCGAAGCGCGGTTCGAATCAGAAGACCGCCCTGCAAGCTTTGCACTTCGCTCCCCGGGCGAACGCCGATTTTGACGTCGAACCGGTCCCCCGCCTGAATACCCGGCGGCAGAATCCCTTGAACGCGGACGATTGCCGTGTTTTTCGAATCGATCAAAGCGTTCGGACTATCGAAGTTTTGCTTTTGCAGTTCCCGCAAGACCAGCTCACGATCCGTCCCCGGAGGTTCTTCGGAGCCGGTTCCGCGAAGGTTCCAAACCAGACTGAACCCCACGATTTCCGCTAACGTCATATTCGCGGGAGAAGCGTAATCCCGAACAAGCGTTGCCCGGCCGAAAGGGCTCTGTTTGTCTTCGTTTTTCTCCTTATCGAGCGGCAGTTTTCCAAACGGATGCAGCCGTGTACATCCACAAATAATCACCACGCCGCTAAACAATAGCATCGCGACAAACAGAGAAAGACGTTTGGAATGGATCGTCATTGTTCGTAATAGTGAAAAATTGATTCGCCAGCCAGTCGCTGATGATTCAAGCATTGGTTTTCGGGCGAATCTTACGCAAAGCAATGACCAACCGTCAAGGCCGATTTTGGAATTATCCGTTGAGCCGAACGGCGAAGATGCCGGTGTCCCACGAGGATTCGCGACAAACAGCAGCCCGAAGCGTGAGCGCCGGTTTGGTCCCGCATTTCCGGAAGGGAGAACCGGGCGCTCACGCTTCCGGCTGCTGTCCGATTCGATATTTTGTGCGAAAATCCGAAAAATTCTCGACCTATGCAATTCTCCTGTTCGGCTCCACAATTCTCGCAAACCGCTTAAAACAGTGGGCGGCAGGAGGTTTTTTTGTTGAACCGGCATTGTTGCCAATCCCGAACGCGTGTATAATCGTCGGTTTCTGCGCCTCTTATATTTCAGGGGCTGTCGGTTTGTTTACACCTCGAAAGCTCTTCTTGCTTACGAAGCAGGAAATCGTGCTTTCTCCTTCCCTTCCTGGTTTGACGGATTATGCGTTATCTCGCCTCTCGACATCGATCTCTTGTTTCAAATACTCCTTTTTCAATGAAGGTTTGCGGATTCCTGTTGGTCTCCGTCCTCCTTTTTTCCTTTTCAGGCTGTGCGAAAAAACAGGCCGAACGAGCCGCCCCGCCTCCGCCCGAGGTCATCGTCGACCAGTCGTATACCCGGGACGTGCAGCTTTACGTCCACACCCAAGGCTATACCAAGGCGTCTCAACAGGTTTCGATCCCCGCCCGCGTGACCGGCTTCCTCCGGGAAATCAATTTTGAACCGGGCGATTTCGTTCAGGAAGGCCAACCGCTCTTCCAGATCGAATCGGACGATTATGTCGCGACGCTTAATGCGGCCGAAGCCCAATTGAAAGTCGATATCGCCAAAGAAGCGCTCGCGAAATCCAATTTGGAACGGTCGAAAAAATTATTCGAAGCGAAAACCGCTCCCTTGGAAGATTACCAAACGAGTTTGGCGATTCATCAGGAAACCATCGCACAAATCGACAAGTCGCAGTCGGTGATCGATCGGGCGAAATTGAACCTCGGCTACACGAAGATCGACGCCCCGATCGGCGGCAAGACCGGTCCCAACCTCATCGACCAGGGAAACCTCGTCGGTCCGGGAAGCGGGCGAACCGAGTTGGTTACTATCGCAAAAATGGACCCGATTCATGTTTATTTCGACGTGAGTGACTCGACTTTCAACGAATTCATCCAAAAAATCCGCTTGGACGAAAACCGTCAAAAGCGTTTGGACCGGCTTCACAAAGAATGGTCCGCGACCGAGCATCCCAAATCGCGAAAATCCGCTGCCGCCGCAAAAACAACCGAGGTCGTCCGCGATGTGAGCACGATCGCCGTTTCCCACACGGCCGCCGCCGAAGAACCGGAAAGTGCCTCGGCTCCTTTCGGCATCCGTCCTCTCAATCAGGCCGCAACGCCACCGGAAGCCCCGGCCGCGCCCGAAGCGCCCGCCCCGACCGCAACGGCAGCCGGGGAAAATCAGACGAAGGTCCAAATGTTGGACGAAGAAAATCTGGTCGGATTGACGTTTTCGATCGCCGTGCTCGGCAACGCGGAATCCGACGAAGCCAGCTTCGCTTACGAGGGAAACATCACTCTGTCCGACAACGAAATCGATCAATCGACCGGGACGATCATTCTCCGGGGAGAGATTGCCAATCCGAATTATGAAATCTACCCCGGGCAGATTTGCCGGGTTCGCATCCCTTCCGAAATGATCCCACAAGCCGTTCTGGTTCGGGAAGAGGCGATCAACTCCGACTTGAACACGAAATTTCTCCTCCTGGTCGACAAAGACGGCGTCGTCCGCCGCCGCAACATCCGGATCGGCGATCTGATCCACGGCAAAGAGCGGGTCGTCCTCGCCGGTTTGAAACCGGGCGAAACCTACATTTATCAGGGAATCCAAAAAGCGAAAATCGACGAAAAAGTCGTTCCGATGACCCGGGAAGAATTCGACAAAAAACACGGCCTTGTCATCAACGGCAACGGCGCCGGAAAAAAAACCGAAGCCGAAAAAGAAAATGTAACCGGAGCCGAAACGGAAAACGGAAATGAAAAATGAGACACCCTTGAGCCCGCCTTCGGCGCAATGATGTTCGTTCCTACTGAAGCCGGTTTAAAATTCCCGTCTTCAGTACGTTAGCGGCCCAACGAGGCCGCGGTTTGATCGAGGGCGAAGCCTACTGCCTCTACCGGCTACGGTATCCTGCATCCTCCTTCCCAGTTCACCAATTCCCATCTTGATATATGTTTGCTCATTTTTTCATTAACCGACCGGTTTTCGCGTGCGTGATTTCGCTCCTGATCATCCTGATCGGTTTGGTTTCCGTTTTTACATTGCCGGTCGCCCAATTTCCGGATATCGTCCCGCCGACGGTTTCGATCCGGACGAGCTATCCCGGAGCCAACGCCGAGGACGTGGTCAACTCCGTCTGTATCCCGATCGAACAGGTCGTCAACGGCGTCGACGACATGATCTATATCAACTCCTCCTGCGCGAGCGATGGGAGTTGCACGATCACCGTCACTTTCGAGGTCGGGACCGACCCCGATATGGCGACGGTCAACGTCCAGAACCGCGTCAAACAAGCCGAGCCGGTCCTGCCGGAAGAGGTCCGCCGACAAGGGGTCAACGTCCAAAAACGAGCCTCCAACTTCGTGATGTTTCTGAGTATCATCGACTCCGTAACGATGAAAACTCAGCTCGAAAACAAGAAGGTCGGCCCCAAGAAAGAAAAACATGAGGGACTCCTCGAACGCGTCGCCCGGTTGCTGGGGATGATCTCCGATGAGACCGAAGAAGACGACCTGAGCGCCCGGCTCTCGGAAGAGGCGAAAGCCGAGGAAGCGGAAGATGTCGGGTACACCGAGGTCAAGGACGCGGTTTATCTTTCCAACTACACGAACCTCTACATCAAAGACACCCTCGCCCGGGTCGACGGCGTCGGCGATGTGATGGTTTTCGATACGAAAACCTTCAGTATGCGGCTTTGGCTCGACCCGGAAATCATGGCCGCGCGAAAAATTTCCGTCCAGGAAATTCTGGCGGTTCTCCGGGAGCAAAACGTTCAGGTCGCTTCGGGCCGGATCGGCGAATCCCCGGTCCCCGCCGGACAGGTGACGAATATTCCGATCCTCACCCTCGGCCGTTTGGCCGATGTCGAGCAATTCGGCAACATCGTCCTCCGAACCGGTTCCGACACACAGGTCCTTAAACTCAAGGACGTCGCGGTCGTCGAACTCGGCTCCCTGTCCTACGCCGCCGGTTCGAGAATGGACGGCGTCAGCGCCTGTGCCTTGGCCGTCGCCCAGCGGCCCGGGGCGAATTCGCTGACGGTCGCCCATGATGTTCTTAAGGAAATGCGGGCCATGCGCAAGGAGATGCGGCGCAACGGGCTCGACTTTTTCGTCGTCTTCAATGCGACGAAATTCGTCGAAGTCTCGATTCTCGAGGTCGTTGAAACGTTGATTCTCGCCGTCATTTTCGTCGTTGCAACCGTTTACGTCTTCCTTCAGGACTGGCGGGCCGCCCTCATTCCGACATTGACGATTCCCGTTTCGTTGATCGGAGCGTTCTTTTTCATGATGATGTTCGGCTTCACGATCAATACCCTGACGCTCTTCGGGTTGATTCTCGTGATCGGGATCGTGGTCGACGACTCGATCGTCGTCGTCGAGAACACCCAACGGATCATCGACGAGGAACGCTGCGACCCGAAAACGGCCGCCCATAAGTCGATGGACCAGGTCGCCGGCCCGGTCGTCGCGACCGCATTGGTGTTGATGAGCGTGTTTATCCCGACGGCGATGATCGGCGGGATCGTCGGCCAGATTTATAAACAATTCGCGCTCACGATCGCCTCGGCGGTCGGGATTTCCGGCCTCTGCGCAATGACCCTTTCCCCGGCCTTGTGCGCGATCTTCCTCCGGCATTCGGTCGATCCGCATAAGAAATTTTTCGGGTTCCGCATTTTCAATTTCTGCTTCGACACGCTCGCGGCAGCCTATCTATTCGTCGTCAAGCGGATGATTTTCGGTTCGCTCATCATGTTGCTTCTTTGGTTCGGATTGATTTTCGTGTTGTACCAGGCGATGACATCCCTGCCGACCGGTTTTCTCCCGAACGAGGATCAGGGGGGAATTTTCGTCGACGTCAAACTTCCCGACGGCGCCTCAATGGAACGGACGGAAAACGTCGTTCGCCGGGTCCAGGATATCGTCGACCGAATTTCGGCGGAAACCGGGGATTCGGTTGCCCATAAAATGATGATTACCGGCTATTCGATGATGGACAGCGCCGCGTCCTCGAACGCCGCGTCCGGGATTCTCTCCCTCAGCCCTTGGGACGAACGACCGACCGCGGACACCAGTGCCGAGGCGATCGCGGCCAAACTGAACGCGGCCTTCGGGGAAATTCCCGAGGCGAAGGTCCAGGTTTTCGTCCCACCGCCGATCATGGGCTTGGGAATGGCCAACGGCCTCGCTTTGCAGCTGCTCGACAAACGGCCTTTCGGGAACGACATTTTGGCGACGACCGCCCAGGACGTGATCGTCCAAGCGACCGCCGATGTCCGGGAACCAACCGGGACGGTCATGTTCGGGATGTGCAATTTCAGTACGAACTATCCCCGGTATTACCTCGACATCGACCGGGAAAAACTCAAGAAGATGGGAATTTCCCTGAACGAAACCTTTGCCTCCCTGCAGGCGAATTTCGGTTCCGTTTACGTCAACGATTTCAACGTCTTCAATCGGGTTTTTCGCGTGATGATGATCGCCAAAGGGGAATTCCGCCAGGATGGAGAACAGATTCTCGATTACCGGGTTAAAAACGCCGAGGGAAAAATGGTGCCGTTCCGTTCCTTCGCGACGCTTCGCGATGAGGTCGGGCCGCTGATGCTCACACGTTACAACCTCTACCCTTCGGCGGCGGTTACGCTCATGGTCCGGCCGGATAAAAGTACCGGCCAGGGAATCGAACGGGTCGAGGAGATTTGCAATGCCTTGCCGGACGGTTTCGGTTACGACTGGAGCGGAATGACCTACCAGGAAAAGAACGTCGGAAGTTCGACGCAAATCATTTTCGCGTTGTCCATCATTTTCTCGTTTTTGGTGCTCTGCGCCCAATACGAGAGCTGGTCGACGCCGATCATCATTATGATGGCCGTGCCGCTCGGGGTCGCCGGCTCGCTGGCCGGGGTCGTTTGCCGGGCCTTAATCGACGGCAGCATCCCGGAGATCAATATTTATACTCAAATCGGTTTGGTGCTCATGGTCGGGCTTTCGGCGAAAAACGCGATTTTGATCACGGAATTCGCGCGGGACCGACGACGGGAAGGTTCCGGGATCGCCCAAGCGGCTTACGAAGCGGGCCGGTTGCGGTTGCGGCCGATTATGATGACCTCGTACGCGTTTATTCTCGGGGTTTTGCCGCTGGTGTTCGCGAAGGGGGCCGGGGCCGCCGGTCGGCAGGCGATCGGGACGGCGGTGTTCGGCGGGATGTTGACCGAGACGATGGTTGGCATTTTCGTGACGCCCGTGTTGTTCGTGCTGTTGCAAACCGTTTCCGAATGGACGGAATCGCTGATCAACTCGGCTTTGGGCGGCAAAAAAGTCGCAACGGAAAAATACCCCGTCGGTCATCACTAGGACGAGGGGCGAGCGAGGGCGGCAGGCTTCGCCACCGACAAATCCGTGATTTCGTTGAACCGCCCGCATTTTTTGTGGAAAATTTTAACCGGCTTGAGTATAATTGAGAACCGCCGTACTCAACATCATCCCGGGGCGTGAGCGTGCTCGCGGCCCGGGTTTTCTCTTGTTTTGACATTGCCGGTGCACCCATGATCGACGCCTTGATTCGCTGGTTTCGCCCTTTCGATTCCGCTTTGGTCGCGTTTTCCGGCGGCGTCGACAGCACGGTCGTCGCGAAGGCGGCCCAAATCGCCCTCGGCGAGAAGACGAAGGCGGTGACCGCCTGGGGGCCGAGCAGTTGTGCCCGGGAGCCGGAAGAGGCGGCGGAAATCGCGAAGGCGATCGGCATCTCGCACCTCCTCTTTGAAAGCCGGGAATTCGCCGATCCGGAATATCTCCGAAACGACGAGAATCGTTGTTATTACTGCAAGAAAATCCGTTTTCTCGAAATGATCCTCATCGCGAAAGAGCAAGGGTACCAGGTCGTGCTCGACGGCTCCAACGCGGAAGATTTTTTCGACTACCGGCCCGGCAAGCGGGCGGCCGAAGAGCTCGGGGTCCGCAGTCCGCTGGCCGAACTCGGTTTTACGAAACAGGCGGTTCGCGACATCGCCAAACAATGGGGACTCCCGAATTGGGGCAAACCGCCGCACCCTTGTTTGAGCACCCGGGTCGCTTACGGCAAAGAGCTTTCCGGAGAGTTGTTGCGACGGGTCGAAAACGCGGAAACGCTTTTGAAGACATTCGGCTTTTCCTCGTTGCGGGTTCGTGTTCCGGTCAAGGCGACGGCCCGAATTGAGGTCCCGCTCGAACAGATTGCGCGGCTTTGGGAGCCGGACGTCCGTGATGCGATCGTCACGCAGTTTCAGAAACTCGGCTTCCAACACATCTCGGTCGATTTGCAGGGGTACCGGAGCGGAAGTATGAATGTGAAGATAGAGGACGGAGGACAGAGGACAGAGGACAGAGAGCCGCAACCCGCGGTCGCGAATGGGCTTTCCGACAGAGCACCAAAATAATTTCGCACGATTTCGTTCAGAGCCGCGCCCGTAAGGGAGCGGTTTCGACAAAGGCTCCGCTTCCTTACGGGCGCGGCTCCGATTCAAATTTTGATCCGAGATACTTTCAAAGGGATCGTGAAAGTCAAAAAATCCATTTTTTTGAGGAGCAACATGCAATATCGAACGGTTGGTAACACGGGAATGAACGCGAGCATTATCGGCCTCGGGACCGAGCACCTCGACAACAAACCGTACGAGGTCGCGGACGAGGTCGTCGGCGCCGCGTTGGAGCAGGGGATCAACATCTTCGATCTCTTTATGCCCGGAACGCCGGTTCGCCAAAACATCGGCAAAGCGCTCAAAGGCCGGCGAAAGGATGTTCTGATTCAAGGGCATATCGGCTCCGTCGATCTCAAGCAGCAGTACGACATCAGCCGGGACGTCGCGGTTTGCAAAAAGTATTTCGAGGAACTCCTCCGCTGTCTCGAAACCGATTACATCGATTTCGGGATGATGTTCTTTATCGATTCGATCAAGGATTTTCAAGACGTTTTCAAAACCGATTACATCGATTACGTGCTGCAACTGAAAAAAGAAGGCAGAATCCGTGCGATCGGTGCGAGTTCGCACAATCCGACGACCGCGATCAAGATCGTCGAAACCGGCCTGATCGAGCACCTGATGTTCAGTATCAACCTCGCCTACGACATGCTCCCGGCCGATGTTTACATTATCGATGCGCTCATGTCCGGCGAGAAAATCGACCAGAAAACATTTCGTGGCATCGACCCGATCCGGGCACGGTTGTACGAGCTTTGCGAGAGCAAGGGCGTTTCGATCACGGTGATGAAAACGCTCGGTGCCGGGAAACTGATCGCCCCGGAACACACCCCGTTCGCGCAGGCGATGTCGGTCGGGCAGTGCATACACTACGCCCTTTCGCGGCCAGCGGTCGTCAGTACGATGATCGGCTGCAAAAGCCGCGAGGAAGTACTCGAAGCGGTCCGGTACCTGGAGATGAGCGAATCCGAACGAGATTACGGCGACGTCGCGGCGACGTTGCGGAGCACGTTCCAAGGGAAATGCGTTTATTGCAATCACTGTCAACCTTGCCCTTCGGAGATTGACATTGCTTCGGTTACAAAGTATCTTGAGATCGCGGCGCTCGATCCGGAGCAGGTCCCGCCCGGAGTCCGACAGCATTACTCGGCTCTTGAGCATAAGGCTTCGGAATGTATCGAATGCGGCTCTTGCGAAGAGCGTTGCCCGTTCAACGTCTCGGTGATCGAAAACATGCGTCGCGCGGCCCAAACGTTCGGGCAATAGCCAAAATTGTATTATGCGGAGTACCGGCTAAACGAACGTATGACGATATTTGATCGGATCCAAAAAATACTTCTTCCTCAAGCATTAAAGGAACCTCACATGCAAAAAATTTCGACCTGTTCGTTGTTGATTCTTTCTTTCGTCCTGCTTTCCGGGATCGCGGTCGTCGGCCAGGAATCGAAAGCGCCGCAACCGATCGACCTCTTCGCGAGCCGAAACCTCGCCGACTGGGATTCCCATTTCGCCGAGCCGAACATCAAGGCCGCCGACATTTATTCGTTTTCCGCGGACGGAATTTTAAGCTGCAAGGGCCTGCCGTTCGGCTACATCGCGACGAAAGAATCGTATAAAAACTTCAAAATATCGGTTCAATGGCGTTGGCCCGAGGGAACGAAGCCGACGAACAGCGGCGTCTTTTTGCGGGCGAACGCCCAACCGAAAGAGTCGTTTCTGCCGCGCGGTTTCGAAGCCCAGCTCGCCCACGGCAGCGCCGGGGATCTTTGGGGCTTTCACGGAATGAAAATCGCCGGCCCCAAAGACCGGCTGGTCGAAAAGGATACGGATTTCGGCGGAGCGATGAGCGGTGCCAAGCGAATCGAGGAAGCCGAACTCGCCCCGGGAGAATGGAACACGATCGAAGTGCTCTGCAACGAAGGGCTGGTCGTGATTTGCGTCAACGGCAAGATCGTGAACTGGACGCAGGAAGCCGAAGCGACTCCGGGCAAGGTCGGATTGCAGTCGGAAGGGGGCCTGATCGAAATGCGGAACTGCTTTTTGACGGTCCTGCCGTAAACTCTTGAACAACCTGTTTAGCCGAGCGGCGCAGACGCCGAAGATGACCTTCAGTATACCGAATCCCAGATAAAAATGAATCAGAGCCGCGGCCCGCACAACAAACAGCCCACCCCCAAAAACCCACCCAAAGGCGGCCGGGCTTGAACAAAACGGTGAAAAATAAAAAATAAC
>JAVBQI010000018.1:0-29373 GCA_031549145.1 Thermoguttaceae bacterium
CGAAAAAACGGTGTCCGAGCAGTTCGCCATTTTCGCGGCCCTCGGCTTGCAGTATTACACGATCCGGTTCGTCAATCTCGGCGATGGGATTAAAAATGTCATGAAACTGACGAAAACCGACATTCAGCGGATTCGGCAGTACCAGCACGATTACGGCTTGAACGTCTCCTCGATCGGCTCGCCGATCGGCAAGGTCAAACTCCTCGATATCGAGGACGGGACCAACAACGCCTACATTCCGTTCGAAAAATATCTCGAACAGGATGTCAAACAGGCTTGCGAACTCGCCCATGCGTTCGAAACGAAACTGATTCGCGGGTTCTCGTTCTATCACCCGAAAGGGAGCGACCCGCAAGACCACATTTCCCAGGCGGTCGATCAGTTGGGCCGGATCGCGGAAACGTGTCATAGGAGCGATTTGACCTTCGGGCTGGAGGTCGAAGCGAACCTGATCGGTCAAAACGGCTTCCTGTTGGCGGAACTGTTCCGACAGGTCAATCACCCGGCGATGCTGCTCATCTTCGACGGCGGCAACCTGATCATGCAGGGTTATAACACGCTCGATATTTTCGCGCAATACGAGGCGATGAAGCCCGGCCTCGGTTGGATGCATATCAAGGATTACCATAATCCGCGACAGGACGAAAAAGGAGGGCATGTCGAGGAAGATGCAATGGCCGGGTTCGTACCGACCGACCAGGGTTACAGCGGGCACGAGGCGATCTTCCTCGATTTCGCGACGATCCTGCCTTCCTTGGAAGAGATTCTCAAGAGTCGCGGCATTCCGGGGGTCTTTTTCGATTTGGAGCCGCACCTGAAAGGTGGCGGGCAGTTCGGCGGTTTCAGCGGTCCGGACGGCATGGGCGTCGCGATGCGGGCACTGTGCAAAACGCTGGATTATACCGGCATCGACTATCACCTTCGCGATTTCGACGACGTCAAAGCCGCTCGCGGGTTTTGAGTTATTCGCTCATTTAGCCGGTACTCCGCGCTCGTCGTTTAATCTTCCATTAAAATGCCGACCCAGCGAGTGTCTTCGAACGAGTCGAAAATGATTTTGACGACGATCGAAAGCGGTGCGGAAAGGAACATGCCGATCGGGCCGAGCAACCATCCCCAAAAAATGAGGGACAGCAGCACGATCAGCGGAGAAATTCCCAGCCCGTCGCCGAGGTATTTCGGTTCGAAATAGTAACCGAGCACCCAGTTGATCACGACCAGCACGGACGTAACGACGATGCAGGAAAACATGCCGTGATCGAAAAAAGCGAGGGCGATCGGCGGGACCGAGGCGATGATCGGCCCGAAATTCGGGATAAAGTTGAAAAAGAACGCGAGCAACCCCCAAAGAATGGCGTACTCGACTCCCCAGAACCAGAGAAACGCGAATGTGAACAGGCCGGTAAAAAAGCTGATGATCGTCTTGATCAGCATGTATCGCCAGATTTTGTCGGAGATTTTTTGCAGGTGTTCGTTCGTGATTCCTTTCGTTCCGAAGGCGGTTACGATCTTTTTCGGCAGTCGCGAGGCTTCCAGGACCATGAAAACGAACATGATCAGAACCAGCGAGGCGAGCGTCGCGAGTTTGCCCAGCTCGCCGGCGAACCATTGGATGTAGCCGAGAATCGCGACGGTGCTGATCGGGCCGACGGCGAGATGTTGCAATTTTTCGTCGTCGTCCGCCGGTTCGTCCGAATCGACAGCGGCCGCAACTTCGGTCGCGTTTTCCGCTTGATCCGGTTCGTTCGATGCAATCGCGTCGGTTTTTGCCGCCTCCGTGTCTGTCGCCGCCGTCTCCGCAGCGATTGCCGTCTCAGCGGTCATTGCGCTCTTTTCCGACGACTTTTGAGTTTTCGGCAGTTCGTTTTCGTGGGCCGAGTCAAAAGGAACCGCCGTCAGGGAGAAGCCGAATTGTCCGAGGAAGGCATCGACATCCGTCAAGGTCGTGTTGATCTTTTCTTTGTACTGCGGCGTTTTGGCGACGAACGTGCTGATCGAACCGGCGAGAATCCAGATCATCATGATTCCGACAATCAAGGCGCTCATCCCGACGATCAGGAAGGACGTGATTTCCGAAAACCCTTTCGTTTGCAACCAGTGCAGGACCGGCAGCAGTACGACCGCCAAAAAAATGGCGAGAAAGAACGGCCCGACCAGGTCTTGGGCCGCTCTAATGCCCGCGAGAATGACGATCACGGACGCGGCGACGAGAAACGTCCCGGCGATGATCGCTTTCTTGGGAGAGTTATCCTCGACCGGCCCGCCGGAGGATTGGTTCGAATCGGAAACCGGAGATTGACTTGTCATAGTTCTGACTCCTTATCGGGAAATGCGGCGAACCGGCGTATTAAGGCAATTGGCCCATTTAGCCAGTACCCCGCGTTTATCGACCTGTGCAAAAAAATTATACTCTCTCATTCCCGGATGTCGCGGAGCGAGGATCGGATCAATCGAGTCGCGTTCAGCCCCCAGTTTTTCTTGTCCGCCGCGCAATAACCGATAAGGAAATTCTCTTTGTCCAGAAAATCGAGCGCCGGGTAACAGAACCAAAGCGGCCCATCGGGGCATTCGTCCAAAATCTTTTCCGTGCGGATCGTCCTCGCCGTCGGATCGAGAATCGCGATGTTGATCGGATTTCGCGCCTTCGGATTGTCGTTCCAAACCGCGATCAGCTCCTCGGAATCGGGAATTCTCTTGATCAGTGCGGGGGAGAGCGGGGCAATCAGCGGCGACGGTTCGACGGCCGACCAGGTTTTCCCGCCGTCCGAGGAAAAGGAATAGAGCTGCCGGCCCGCGTTCGTTCGGAGATACATCAGAAGCCGACCGTCGGCCAAATTGACAAGGCCCGGCTCCTGAAGCACGAAGTTTTCCGGATTCGGCACCTGCTCCTGTCGCGCCCAGGTCCGGCCGGTGTCTTTCGAAATGTAGCAAAAAATGTCGGCGCCCTGTTTGATATTTTTCTTCTCGTCAAGGCCGTGTCGGGCGACGGCGAAAAGCAGCGTCCCGTCCGGGAGTTGCAGCACACGGTCGTTGTTCATAACGAAATAGGAAACATCATCGACGATGCAGTCGATCGGTTCCGACCAGGTTTTTCCTTCGTCGGACGATTTTCGCAACCGGGGGCTGCAATCATCGACCGCGTTTTTCAAGAGGTAAAACAGGGCGATTTCCCCGTCGTTCAGGCGAAGGAGCGAAACCGACATCACGTTCATTTTCCCTTCGTTTTCGACGAGGACGGTGTCTTGAGCCGACCAGGTTTTTCCTTCGTCGGACGAGAACCGACCCGCGATTCGGGCGGCCGCATGATCGGAACTCGAATTCCCGAAATAGCGGGAATAGGCGAAAAGGATGTCGCCGTTTTTCAAGGCGAGAAAGGCGCCCTCGGAATTTCTCGGATTCCCTTCGCCCGGCTGCAATTCCAAAACGACGGTCTTGTTCAACAGCGGCGGCTTTTCCTGCGCAGCGACGATCGTCGTCAATGCCAACAGCGGCAAAAGTGCCCAACATACGTAATATTTTTTCATAAATCACCTCTTTCGTTTCTGTTTGTTGCCGGTTTTGTATTTTTCAAAAAAAGCGAGAACCACGAGCCGCGTACTGTGTACGCGGGGCAACAGCGCCGACCGCACACTCCGCGTACGCAGTACGCGGCTCAATGACGCAGTATTTTTTTGACGACTTCGAATGTGTTGTCTCTCCCGGCTATTTCAACAATTCCGTGATCACCTCGTCGGTCGAAATGTTTTCCGCCTGTCCTTCGAAATTCAAAATGATCCGGTGCCGCAGCACCATCGGAGCGATGCCGTTCAAATCTTCCCGGGCGACGTTAAACCGACCGTCCAAAATCGCGTTGATTTTCGCCCCGAGCATCAACGACTGGGCGCCCCGGGGGCTCACCCCGAAGCGAACGTATTTGCGGACGAACGGCGGAGCGTTCGGCGATTCCGGATGCGTGCCGAGCACCATATCGACGGCGAGGCGGGAAATTTCCTCGGCGACCGGAATCTCCCGGGCGAGGTGTCCCATCTCAGTGATGCGATTCGACGGGAAAATCGAACCGACGCTCGGCGTCGCGGCCGTCGTCGTCCGCTCCAGAATTCCCAGCATCTCTTCCGCACTGGGAAAAGGGACGAGAATTTTGCTGAAAAACCGGTCCAACTGCGCTTCCGGCAGCGGGTAGGTCCCTTCCATTTCAAGCGGATTTTGCGTCGCGAGGACGAAAAACAGCCCGGGCAGTTTGTGCGTCGTTCCGCCGACGGTTACGGATCGCTCCTGCATCGCTTCGAGCAGGGCGGCCTGGGTTTTCGGCGTCGCCCGATTGATCTCATCGGCGAGGACGATGTTGCCGAAGATCGGCCCGGGCTGAAACTCGAACCGGCGGCTCCCGCCCGGCCCTTCGCCCATGATGTTCGTCCCGGTCAAATCGGCCGGCATCAGATCGGGTGTAAACTGAATGCGGGAAAATTTTCCCTCGACCGCTTCGGCCAGGGTCCGGACCAAAAGCGTCTTGCCGAGACCGGGCACTCCTTCGAGCAGGACGTGCCCCCCGGCGATCATCGCGACCACGGTTCCGCGAACGACCGCCTTTTGGCCGACGAGCACCCGACCGATTTCGGTTTCCAGCTTTCGAACATCGTCGCAAAACAGCTGCAATTTTTCCCGCAGCTGCCGTTCTTCCTGATCGTGACTCATAAAATTTCGGAGAAAAAATGAGGATACAGTACGAAAAAATCATCCTAACTTTTTCCGGGTCAAAAAAACAGGGGGTCGCGAAAATGGTGTGCGTTATACCGTAGCCGGTATGGGCGGTAGGCTTCGCCCTCTGTCAAACCGCGGCCTCGTTGGGCCGCTGCCATACTGAAGACGGGAATTTTAAACAGGCTTGAGTATAGAATGGGCAAACAAACAAAAAAGAGCCGTAAGTGTAGCGCAGCGCAACTTGCAGACCGTGTACACGCTCGGCAGCTTCAAACGCCCGCGTAAGGTTTTTCCAAGTTCATAACCCGCCGCTGCCGCTTCGGTTTGTTATTTTTTGATTCAAAAAATCACCAATAGGCCCCAAAAACGAAAAACTGCCCTTTTCCCGGGTACTGGAAACTTGCTATACTCCGCCCGCATTGGGTGCAGACATTGGTCGTTTTCGTCAGTTGCCTGCCGAACAAAAAAACGCTTTAGACTCAAGCCGGTTAAGAATTTCCGTCTTCAGTATGGCAGCGGCCCAACGAGGCCGCGGTTTGACAGAGGGCGAAGCCTACCGCCCATACCGGCTACGGTATCGATAAAACAAGGAGGTTTTTGAAGTGTCCAAAGAAAAAAGATTAGGTCGCGGTCTCGAAGCGCTTTTGGGAAAAGTCGCCGCCGTCGAAACAACCGCGGAAAATAGGGAGAATAGCGAGTTCGGGAGAAATACGGGCATTGATCTCTTGCAAGCCGATGCTCCTGAGGTTGATCCGGAACAGATTTTGCAGGAATCGTTGAAAACCCGGCCGTCCTCGTCGGTCGACATCATGCTGATCGACCGCAACCCGTACCAACCGCGGGAAGATTTCGATCCGGCGGAATTGGACACGCTTTCCGCGAGCATTGCCGCGCACGGTCTGTTGCAGCCGATCGTCGTCCGGAGTGTCGGTGAGCGGTTTCAAATTATCGCCGGAGAACGACGCTTTCGGGCGGCAACCCGGGCCGGTTGGAGCGAAGTCCCGGTTCACGTTCTCGCGGTCGACGACCGGCAAATGGCCGAATTGGCCCTCACGGAAAACATCCAACGCAAAGACCTCAACGCGATCGAAAAGGCGAACGCCTTCGCCCGATACCTCGAAATGTACGGCGGGACGCACGAAGAATTGGCCGCCCGATTGGAAATGGAACGCTCGACCGTCAGCAATCTGCTTCGGCTCCTTGAGTTGCCCGAAGCGCTCCAAACGATGGTCCGTCGCGGGGAACTCTCCCAGGGACATGCCCGGGCGCTTTTGCCGCTCGAAGAATGGGAAAAGTTGGAAGTGTCTCAAAGAATCATCGCCGAAAACTGGAGCGTCCGACAGACGGAACGGTTTGTCAAAGAATTTCTCGATTCGAAACAGCGGGGCGAAGTGCCGCAGGGCTGGGGAATCGTCGATTGCAACGGCAATGCGAGACCGGCCAAACCGGAAGAGGCCCACGTTTCGGAGTTGGAGCAGGAATTCCGGCACCGGCTCGGCACGAAAGTCAAATTGACCGACAACGGCAACGGCAAGGGGAAGCTGGTGATCCCTTTCGGCTCGCACGAGGAATTCGAGCGGATTTACAAATGCATTTGCCGCGGTACCAGGGTCCGCGAAGCGGCGTAGGGGAATCAGTGGGAAGTTGGAAGTGGGGAGTGGGAAGTAGGAGGTTTTCGATTCGAGCCTTTTCCCCTGCACCTCCCTCTCCCCTCTTCCCACTTCCCACTTCTCACTTCCCACTTCCTACTTCTCACTGACTTTTGTCAATAGGAATTCGGCGGCGCTGCGGACGGGGCTTTCGCCTTTGTCGAGAGACTGAAGCAGCGAGGCGAGCCGCTCTTTCTTTTGTTCGATGATCGCATCGTTCCCGAACCATTCGACCAGGATGTCGGCGACCTCCGCACTGCGGTCGTAATACGTCAGGAATTCCGGAAATAGCATCCTTTCCTTGTCCCAGGCCGAGGGCTCGACCGGGGCGGGGTATTCTTTGTAAAACAACTTTTCGGCGTCGGGGCCTCGGTCCATTTCCGTGAGATTGACGAGCGTGATATACCGGCTGCGTCGAAAAAACCGTTGCACGAAATAGGCGTAGGAGGCGATCTTGTAGTAAATCACGCTCGGCCGGTTGTTCGCGAGGAGTTCGAGCGAAACCGAACCCGAAACGGCCAAACAGCAATGGGCGGCCCGAATCAATTCCGGTGTTTTGCCGACATACACCGGATACGATTCCCCCCGTTCGGCGAGGCGTTTCTCGATCGTTTCCTTTTGCGAATCCTTAAAGGCGGCGACGATCGGTCTCACGTCCGGGCATTTCTTGCAGACACGCTGGGCGGCGGAAATAAAGTCGTCGAAGTTGCCCCCGACTTCCTGGTTGCGGGAGCCGGGCAAAAGCGTCAAAATCCGGTTCTCCGGCCCGATCGCGGTTCGGAGTTCGTCCAAAAACGCCTGGTCGAGTTCGCGGTTTTTGACCTCTTCGAAAAACGGATGTCCGATGTATTCGACGTTGCAGCCGTTTTGTTCGAACCAACGTTTTTCGAACGGCAGGCAGCAGAGCACGTAATCGACGAGACGTCGCATTTTCCGGACGCGCCAACTCGCCCAGCTCCAAATTTGCGGCGGCATGAAATAGAAGACGGGAATGCCGTGTTTTTTCGCCTTTTTCGCGATCATCCAATTGAAGCCGGGGAAATCGACGAGGACGACGGCATCGACCTTGCCCTGGGCGAAAAGGACCTCGGCATCGGCGATGAGTTTGAAAAACTTTCGGGCGTTCAAGAGCGCCCGGCCGAACCACATGATCGCGAGCTGCGTCAAATCGTGCAGGAGATCGCAACCGGCTTCCTGCATTTTCGGACCGCCATACCCCGAAATTTCAATTTCGGGGGACAGCTTTTTCAGCATTTCGATCAATTCGGCGGCATGCAGGTCCCCGCTCGGTTCGCCGGCGGAAAAAAAGATTCGTCTCGTTCCTTCGGTCTGTTCGCTCATCCTCGGTCCTTGGAAAAGAAGTGTTCAAAAACAACAATCGCTCGGGAGATTATAGCGGAAGTTTCGGCAAACGCAAAGTCGAAATTTAACACTAGCCCCAAGCGTGAGCGCGGGGTGATATACCGCGAAGCCTACCGCTCATGCCGGCTACGGTAATACCTCACGGGTCGGAGATCTTGAATCGTTTGAGCAGTTCTTGGGCCTTGGGCGTGTCGATCAGTTGCAGGACGCGAACAACCCGAAAACCGTAGAAGTTCCCATTTTCGCCGATCTCCTTGGACCTCGCTTCGTTTTCCGGCGCCGCGGCCCAAGCGATCATGTAATCGATCGCCCGATCGCCGGCGGCAACCAGCCGGTATCGGGCGGCGTTCGCCTTGATTCCGTCCGGTTCGAGCAACGCGTCAAGACACTGCTTTAACTCGTCCTCGGTCGGCGACCAGGGAGCCTCGATCGTTTCAACGCGGAAATTGTCGAGCCCCCACGCTTCGCCGAACGTCTCTTTGTACACGCCCGTCGAAAACGGACCGTCTTGAAATCGGGCCTTGAAATCGATTCCGAGTTCCGATTTGTCGTGAGGTACAATGATATCGACGGCATAAACGGCGGACTGTTGCGTACCGAGCGAATTTTCTTCCGAAGCCCCGTGCCGACCGTAATGCATGCCGACTTCGAGGTTATCTCCCCAAAGATCATCCTCCTGCACCCGCTTTTCCCAGGAATGCGTGATCCCGAAAAGCGGCGGGTAATCGTCCGGATACGTCTGCTTCTGGTTGTTGGGATCTTTATGAAAATTCGAGAACGCCGCCGCGATCGGCCGCAACCGCCCGTCGATTTTCATTTCCCAGGAATCGACGCCGAAAGAGCGAGGGGCACCAACCAGACCGTCCAGCCCATCGAGCATGAAAAGGTCGAACTTGATTCGCAATAACTTATGGGCCGGAAGGTCCCTCAATTCGAGCCGGATCGGTTCGTTGAGAAATTCCCCCAAATAGGTTCGTTTCCCGATCGGCGTGATGTCGCATTGCCGGTTGTTCCAGTACACAGCGTCGCCGTTTTCGAAGTCGTTTTGGTAAACGACCGTTCCGACCGGAAGCTCGGGCAGCCCACAGGAGTCGGCGACCCGCGGCTTTCCGGCCGCCTCGTCTTTGACGACCTTGCCGGTTTTGACAATGCTCGAAAGGTCCAACTCGCCGAGCAGCTGCCGACGCGCGGCCGGATCGAGCGCCGCGAGCTTTTCTTCCAACGCTTTGAGATAAGCGGTCAAATCGCGGTACCGGAACGAATCGGGTGAGTCCTGCGCGAAGTATTTCAACACCTCGACCGCGAGCGGGAGGTTGTTCGTCGCGATCGCCTTTTCTCCCAGAAGCATCAAGCGGTCGTCCAGGGTTTTTCGGAACCCGTCGGTTCGCCCTTGGATGTCCGCCGCCTTGGTGATCGCGAAATAAAGGTTCGCCCAACGGACGGCCATTTCCTCGGCCCCCTCCCAGCCGGAATCGGGAAGTGCTTGCCAATGTTTCCGGATGATGTAATACGCGTACCGGGGAAACTTGAGCCCTTCCTCGTATCGAGCGAGGCAAAGGTCGAACAGGTCCAAAGTCTCGACCCGGATGCCCGTTCCTTCGATCGCGATCAACAGGAAGAGCGGGGCTTGGGCATTGTGCTCGTCCCGAATTTTCTTGACGAACCCTTCGACGCACGGTTGGATGATGTCCGACTCGTTCGCCGCGATCCCGTACATCAGCCGGAGCGATTCCGAAGGGAGCATCAGATCGTCCTTCGTCTTTGTCGAGCCTTCCCCGAAAATCGGCTCTTCGGCATGCAGTTGCATAAACTCAGCGTACCGCCGTTGGCAGTCCCGCGTTCTTTTGCCCTTGATCACCCATTGAAACATCGGCACGGCGAGGGAATGAAACTCCCCGTTCCGCCCACCCAGATCGCCGTACACGCCGAGGAAAACGGTTTTGTGCTTTGCGAGCGGCAGGACGATGTTGAACAACGCATCGACGACGATGTCCGGATTGACGCCGGCCTTGTCGGCGGCTTCGAGCACGGCGTCGAGAATGATTCGCAGGTATTTGGCCTGAACGTAATCGGCGCCCGTCCAACCCGAGCTGCCGAGCCCGCTGGGCCAACCGTTGGCGAAGACCTCTTCAAACACATTGAAAACCTGCTCCGCGTCGCCGTTGTTGACCGCGTCCGTATACTGCTTGATGATATCGTTATATTTGTAAATCAAGGACTCGGCGAGAACGCCGGAGGGAAAGAGCGAGTTCTTGAGCGATTCCGAAGAAACGCTGATCTTGAGTTCGCCCTTGAGCGAATCCGGGACAAACCGCTGCATCTCGGCCTTGAGCGTTTTCCCTTCGTCCCGAACTTTCTGGTCGCGGTTCTCGATCTTCTTGCCGACGAGCCGCCCGACGAAGAGCGTCAGCTTTTCGCAATCGGCGGCACATTCGGCGAGACGATACTTTTCCGGCTCGGCATAAATCGTCCGGCCGATCAACCAGGTTCCGAGATAAATCTGGTCGGCGAACTCCTTGGGCGGATCGTCCCCTTCTTTCAGCCAATCCGGATAACGGGCGAGATTTTTGAGCAGCGGTTCGACCTCATCCGCAACGAGCAGGCCGAAGGTTCGGGCGATCCAAACCGACGGCTCTTCGGGATGTCGGTCCTGCAAGACGTCGAGGGCGGCCCGGACCTTCGCGAATTTTTCCGGATCGGTCTTCGCGAGAATCTGCAGCGCTTGAGACAATTTCGAAGCGGTCCCATTGTCCCGGGTTTCCGATCCGACCTGTCCCGGAACGTGATCCGCTCCCTGGGCGAAATACTTTCCCGGATCCGGCAGTTCCGGAACATGATCCGCGTCCGAGGCGAAATACATCCCCAACTCAAGCGGCAGCCCGACGGCGGGCGGTTCGACTTCTTTCGTCGCCGCCGTCTTTTCGTCTTTGGCTGTCGTCGTTTCGCCCATCGTTTCGTTTTCGACCGCCGCTGTTTCCGGAGCCGCCGCCGCTTGAGTTTCCACCGAACCGAGCGGGATCATCAGGTCGATATGTTTCGCAAGCTCTTCCGCGGAAATGTCGGCGAGAAGCGAATCGAACACCTCCTTAACCTGCCGGGAATAATGCTGCGTGTTGTCATTGGAGCAGAACGTGCGATACCAAGGTTGGCCGGCACATTGTTGACGATATATCAAAAGCAGGTCGATCCCGAACCCCGCCTTGCGCAAAGCGTTGCCGCATTGCTTGATCGACTCGGAAAGTTCCCAGAGACCGTAGTAATTGTTGCCGACTTGAATTTGATGGTTCGTCCCGCATTGCTTCAAAAGCCGCAAATTCTTTCGAATCGAGTCGAGCCCTCGATCACGACCTTTTTCCGGGTGCCCCGATTTCAAGTAAAGGAGAATCAACTTCTTTTCCAAAAACGAATCGGCAAAGCCCCCTCGCTGATTTTTGATCCCGGTTTCGCAAAATTCGATGCCGAGATCCGCCGCCTTCGAATCACCGGTCCCTTCAAGAGCCTGCGCCAAGGTGATCGCCGTTTTATTCAAAACTTCGACCGTTTCCTTCTTCGGGTCGGCTTTCAACTCGCTCAGGATTTCAAGCCCTTTGTCCGTGTTTTTCAGCTTCAACTCGATCATCGCCAATAGAATTCGGGCTGTCGTCCAACGCTCGGCGTTGGCGGTCTGCTTTTCCTTTTCGGCGTTCGCAAAGGCGTCGACGATTGCCGCGACCTCATCACGCAGCTCTTCGAGTTTCTTTTTCTTCTCCGCCATTTCCAAAAGACTGTCCCCGAGCGAAAAGGTCCGGTCGGACGACCAACCCCGGGTCTCAAGGGGGTTGGAAACGTAATAATGCTGCTGCGTTTGTTGAGAAGCGGCCTTTTTCTTCTCGGGCGGGAGGGAAATCGCATTGAGAACGACTTCGCGGAAATAAGGGTAAAACTCCTCGTTTGTGTTGAAAATCATGCCGTCGACCAGCGACCGCCGCATTTGCGCCCGTTCGTCCTCGGTCCCTTCTTTCAACTGCCAAAAGTGTTCGAACAGCTCCCGCGCCGCTTCTTTCGTCTTATCATTCCGCATCAAATCCGAAAAACAGTTCGAAAGATTATGCGCATTTTGCATCAAATCGGCCGTTTTCATCTTTTTCAGCAGGGCGATGAGTTTGTCCCCCTGCCCGGCATCCGTATAGACGCGCTGATATTCCCAGTAATTGTTGAAAAAGAGGGTCGGATCCTTTTCAAGCGCCTTCGTCGTCCAATCGGCGGCCTTCTCCTTTTGTCCCGTCCCCCGCAGGACCCCGGCATAAGCGAGCATTTTTTGCGGATCCTCGGGAACCTGCTTCCCCATCTCTTCGACCAGTTTTTTCGCGTCTTCCTTGCGATTGGCCCGATTGTAAATGTCGATGAGCGAGACCATAATCTCGAACGAGCCGGGTGAGCTTTTCCATTGGGCTTCGATTTGCTCGATAATTTCCTCAAGCTTCCCGGCATTTTTCAAAATGTCCAACGCCTGGGATTTGACGTGCCGTTCGTAGGAGCTTTCCTGCATCGCCCGGGCTCCGGACAGGGCCGGCGAGCGGAATACCTTGAGGGCGAACTGCACCGTTTCGTCCTTTTTCGCATCCCCGGCGTTTCGCAACTCCTCAAGCAGTTGCGCTTGCGTGTTCAAATCGTTGGCCGTCAAGAGCAACCGGTCGCGGAGTGCGTTCGCCTCTTCCGTGCGATCGAAAAGAAGGAGCGAGGCCCGCAGCGTCCGCAACTCTTCCGAGGTCAATTGATAGCCGAGCAGCCGGTCGATCGCCTTTTGCGCCCGCTGCCTCAAACTGCTGGACTGTTCCGTGCGGGGATAAAGCTGCAAGACGATCATCTCCCGTAACTTGACATCGGCCGCGGCACTGAACGGAATCGCGTCCAAAACGGCGATCGCCTGCTCGAACCGGTCCGACTGCGATTGCAGGATCGCGAGCAGGAACAGCTTCGACGGCGGCATCGTCTCACCCTTCGCTTCGGCCGCCGCGTATTCCTCGTTCAGCTTCGCGAGAATCTTGGCGTTAGCGTCCGAATCGTCCGTCGGCCGGTTTTGGGCGGGATTGGGCTGGGCTTGAAAATTCTTGGCGATTTTATTGACCCCCGGATCCGGATCGTCCGCCTTTTTCGCGATGTAATCCGCGAACCGTTCGGCGGAATCGACGACCGGCTTTTCCGAAACGTCGGCTGCCGTCGCGGCATTCTTGCCTAACGTATCGATCCCCTCCAGCGTTTGCGGCAACGTTGCCAAAAACATGTCGAACTGCACCCCCATCTGTCCCGGATTGAGAAGCCGTTGAATTTCGTAGGTGTCCAACCGGTTGCGACCTTCGAAATAATAACGGTATTGCGAAAGCGATTGCAATTGCTGCCGGATCGTCGGAACCGACTTCTTCGCTACGGCGAGTGTAAGATCGTTGATTTCCCCTTGAACCGCGAAATAAAGGTCGAGCGTTTCAAAAACCCGCCGGTCGAGCGCCGCCAAAATTTCGACATCGTCCTTCGTAAGGACTATCTTTTCGTGGTCGTCCGAAACCTCCGCCGTTCCGGCAGCGACTCCGCCCGGAGCGATCGGCATGTACGGAGCGTAGGTCACTCCCGGAGAAAGGTATTGCCCGGACGAAATCAAGGCGTAATCTTTCATTGTCTTGCCCAGCCGCTCTTTGCCGTATACGCGAACCAAGTCGGACCGAATCTTTTGGCTCAGGTATTGCGAGAACAGGTGTCCTACATTCATCGAAAAAATCTGCTGCATTCGCCGGATCGCGGATTTTTTCCCAAGTTCCCGAAGCAAGCTCTCTTTGCCCTTGAGAATCCAGTATTTCATTTTCTCGAACCGCTCCGCGTTGCTTTCCTGCAAGAAAGATTCGTGCTTGAACAGGGCGTTCATATAAAATTCCTGGGACCCGAGCGCAACCGAGGCCATTGCAAAGAAAACCAGAGGGTCATCTTCGCCGGTTTTCTCGATCAAGGCGTCGAGGGCGGCGAGGTCCGCGTCCCGACCGTACTTTTTGAGAAGAAAGGCGAGTTCCGAATACTGAGGAATCATTCGGGAAAAATCTTCCGGTTTTTCCCGGGCGGTTTGCATCAACGTCTCGAACAACCAATCGAGCTTCTGGGCGTCCGAAATGGTGTCTTTCCCCTTCTCACTCTCTTCCTTTTTAAGTTTTTCGATCCGGCTCGCGACATCCTTTTTGAAATTTTTCCGCTCTTCCTCTCCCATGAACGCGAAAACCGAAGCGGGATCGTCGAGTTCCTTGTCGAGATCGAGCGATTCGAACGTCTTCAACAGATACGGCCGCACCAGGCTTTGAAAGACCGATGCGATCGCCGCCTGCCGCCAATCTTTTTCCCCGGCCAAACCGAGCCGACTCGTCAGCCGTTCGGTCGCGGCGTTGACTTCGAGCATCAAGGCTTCCCGAGATTTTTGAGGCGGCATATCCGGAATATTGCTCCGATCCCATTGCCCGAGAAAACTTCCCAGCCGCAACCGCGTCAACAAAACCGCCTTATCTTCCGAGGTGTCCGGGTAAGCGGCGAGCGTCTCCGAAACCGCTTTGAGAAACCGCTCGAACGGTCGCGAATCAACTGCTTCGCTTTCTTCGGCCGTCGCCGACTCGTCCGAACTCTTTGCGGCCTGCTCGCCGGACGGAACGGGCGAGGTATCAGTGTTTTGACCGCTCTCGTCGGTTTGATCCTTTTCGTCTTTCTTCGGCTCGTTTGCCTTGTCTTCGTCGAACGCGAACTTCATTTCCCAAATCAGCGTCGCGAACTTCGCATCGCCGAAGTTCTCCGGTTTGAAAAGCGGCTTCTCCGGAACGCGGTTGCTCCCCATGCCGCGATTGTAGTAATACTGCTCCAGTTGCAGATATTCGCGAAAAACCGTTTGCAGCAACGATTGATATTGGTTTTGCCAAATCGCCAGTTGACCGCCGCTGCCCGGGGCGTATTGCGAATAACTCGTATAACCTTGATGCCGCCCGAACCCCCAGGGGGAATAATTCGCGCCGCGACCATAGTTGGCCGACCGCCCTTGCGTCGCGTCGTCGCCAATTTTTTTCGGAGCGTTCGCCTCTTTTTGTTTCGCCGCCGAAAGTTCCATTTCCTGGAGACTCGTTTTGCGAAGTTCCGCCGCGATCGTTTTCGCCCCCTCGTCCTTGAGCCAATACAACGTCTCCAACTTCCGGTACGCCAGCTCCCAGTTATCCGGATATTTCGGCTCCAAACGTTCGATCAAGATTTTCGCCGTCGCATAATCTTCTTGGGCAAGCAGTTTGTCGAGCGCATCGATCTGATCGACGAGATCCGCTTTCGCGACGATCGTCTGCAAATAAAGGGCGGACGCCTTTTCCTTTTCGCCGCTCGCGTAATAAAGATCGAGCAGCCGTTTCATATCCTGCGGCGAGGAGGTCAGGTCGCAAAGCATCTCCTGGTACCGGATCGCGGAAACGAAATCCCCTTGCGCTTCGGCGACACGGGCAAGCTGTGTCAAAAGAAACGTGTCGTTCGTTTTTTCCTCATCGACGTTCGTCAACAGCATTTCGAGCGCATTTCGGGCGGCGAAATAATCCCCGACGGTCAAATGGGCCTGGGCGAGGCAATACGCCGCTTCCCGACGCCGGGCCGGATCGCTCAAATCCTGCCGCAAACGTTCGATCAACTGGTCGAATCGCTGGGCTCTTTGATAATAATTCGAAAGTCGGCCGATCACCCCCATTTTTCCCTGCAAGTCTTCGGTCCGGGCGAAAATCCGCCAAACGATTTCAATCGCTTCGTCCGATTGACCCGATTCGGCGAGTTGATCGGCCAAGGCTCCGAGCGAAACCTGGTCGCTCGGATCGATCCGGACCGCCCGACGGAGCGCCTCGATCCCGTCCGCCCGACGACCGATCCCTAAAAGCATATCGGCATAAAACCGGCTGTTCGCCGCATTGCCGGCCCCCGTCGCCATAACCAAGCGGGCCGTCTCGATCGCCTTGTCGCTTTCCCCCATTTCCCGCTGCAGATTCGCAAGCCGCTTCAAATGATCGACCCGATGCGCGGGATCGGCCGAGGCCAGCTTTTCATAAATCTCGGCCGCCTTCGATTGATTGAAGCCTTTCGCGTAAATCTCGGCCGCCGTCTGCAACACCAGCAGCGAAAGGGCTTCGGAACGGCTCCCTTTTTCCGCCGTCCGCGGCTCCTGCTCCAACGCCTTTTCGATCGCGACCGTCGCCGCTTCCCAATCCCCGTCCGCTTGACGGTAAACGGCCAATCGCCAAAAATCTTTCGTCGACGCGATTTCGGTTTCCGACAACGCATCGGCGACCGATCGCAATTCCCCCGCAGCCGTCAACAGTTTGATTTCCTGTTTCGTAAACGATTCCAGTTCTTCGACCGGCGTCGCGGCCTTATCTCCCGTTGCTTTTTTCTCTTCCACTTCCAACAACGTTCGGGCGAGCCCGAGCTGCGTCTTGGCCTCCTCGATCTTGTCGTTATCCGTCAACAGATCGCAGTACCGCAATTGCAATTCGAAATCGTTCGGGGCAAGTTCGGTCGCCTCTTTCAAAGCGAACAGCGCTTCGGTGTTATAACCGAGACTTCGGAGTATCCCGCCCAACTGCGTCAGGTTCGTGGTCGTCCGGCGGTTTTCGGTCGCGATCTGCTGCAACGCTTCGACCACCTTCTCCCGTTCGTTCCGGCGATGATAATAATAACCGAGGTATTCCCGATACGTCGGATCGTTGGGAGAAAGTTCGACCGCCTTTTGATAAAGCCGCTCGGCCTCGGCATTGATCCCGGCCCCCGACATGAGGTCGGCGACCATCACGATCATCCCGAGGTCGTTCGGTCGGGCCGCGATCAACCGCGTCCAGATTTTCGCGGCCGCGTCTTTACGGGGCTGCTCGCCGAGCTTTTGGTTTTCGAGAACCGCGAGCCCCCATTGGGAGATGTAATCCGGATTATTCGGATCGATTTCGTTGAGCTTAGTGTATTGACGGTCGACCTCTTCGAAATCCTTGTCGTTGACCAAAAGGTCGATCAGCGACAGTCGCAACTTGGTGTTCGAGGGCGCTTTTTCCAAAATGTCGAACAAGAGCTTTTTCGCTTCTTCCGTTCGGGCCAAACGGACAAGGGCGACCGCAAGCCGCCGGGTCGTTTCCAAATCGTTCGGATGCTGTTCCAGCCGTTTTTGGTAATAACCGGTCAACCCGGCGTAATCCGCCTGCCGGACGAAGACCCGCTCGACCCGATCGCGAACCGAATCGGCGAGCCAGGAACCGTCGGCCAATTCTCCAAGCAGTTTCTCGAAATCGTCGATCGCTTCCTGCTTGTTCCCGAGCCGGATTTTAATGTCGGCGGCCGAAAGCGTAAAACGAACGCGGGCATAATCATCCTTTTTCGAGAGCTCCGCCAGTTTTTGATACCGCGAAAGCGCTTCGGCGAACTTCCCTTCCTCTTCCAACGTTTCGGCAATTCGAACAAGAATGTCAGTGTCGTTCGGAAAAAGCTCTTCGATCCGCGACCAGGCGGCGTCCGATTTTTTCTGGTCGCCGAACCGTTCATACACCCGGCCGAGAGTTTGCAGAATCGGCAGAATGTCGTTTTTCGCCGGTTTTCGTTCGACGGATCGTTCGATCGCCTGGGCCGCTTCCTTGAGCCGCCCTTGAGCGATCAGGGCTTCCCCGAGATAAAAAGGGGCGATCGCATCGTTCGGATCGAGCGATTCCGCCTGTTCGTAAGCGGCAATCGTCCCGGCATCATCATTTCGCCGGGAAAGCACCAACCCGAGAAGCAGCCAGCCTTTGGCGTCCCGGGGCGATTTTTCGGTCAGCTCCCGACACTTTTCGACAAGCAGGTCCGATTCGCCGGAATCGACATAATAACCGTAAACCCGATCGAACGACGTGCCGCGCCGCGGATTTTTGGCGAGGATCGACCAAAACCGCTCGATGGTCGCCTTCTCCTTCGCTTCGGCCTGCGAAACCGGCTCGACCGCTTCCTGCGCCAAAAGAACGGGAACAACCCCAAAAATCACAAAAACGATCGACGCAAAAATTGATCTCATCAGAAGCGTAATTAAAATGTTTTGACTTATTTAACCGGTACTCCGCGATCTTCTCTCCCGCGTTTCTATTTCTCTTCCCGCGGCCGGATTGCCTCGAAATAACGCCGGATCACCTGCCGCTGCCCGAGCGGGATCGGCTCCGAGTCAAGCGCTTTTTCCGCCGCTTTGCTGTATTCCCGATAGGCGTCGCGATAGGATCGCCCGACCGTCTCCTCGCCGTTCTCCGTCGAACGGATCGTCTCGATTTCGGACGCCCCGTCCCCTTGGATGCCGGAAACCTGTTCCCGGACTCGGTTCGAATCCAATTGGGTTTCTTCCCCCGTTCGCGGGTCCCCCGCCTCGCCGGTCCCCCAGCTCTTGCTCGGGTTCTTCGTCTTGGCGATGCTGTTTCGGCCGTTTTTGGGATTGGAACACGCTCCGGCACAGTCCGATTTGCACAAACTCAAGAGCGCCAATTTCGAACCGAGATTTTGGCAAATCCCTTTCCGAAGCCCTTGCTTGCGGCAAAGACCGGCGATCTCGCAAGCCGAACTCTTGCAGCCTTCGCAATTTCCCTCCTGCAATTCTTCCGCCAGTTTTTCCGTCAACTTCGCCAATTGCGAAAGATTCCGCCGGCTCGTCGACTCGCTCGCCTTTTTCAGCCCTTCGCCGACCGTTTTACGTTCCAATTTGGAAAGCGATTCGGCGTCGAACTTTTCCAACTCTTCCGCCGCACGGGAATAATCGCCGTCCTTGAGCGCTTTCCCCGCCCCCCGGCTCGCTTCCGCACTGCTCAGCGCCTCACCCGCCTCCCGAAGGGAAGCGTCGACCGCTTCGAGCGCGAATTCCTCAATCGTTCGTTGAACGGCCTGCTCCATTTCCGCGACGGTCGCGAGCGACTCTTTCGGGTCGTTCTCGACCTGTTCGAGTTGACTCATCAGCTCTTGCATTTTCTCGTTCAACTCTTGAAGTTCTTTTTCCTCGGGATTTTCCGCGGCCAGCTCTTCAAGCGGCTCGATCAACTCTTCCCGAAGCTGCTCCTCGACCGCGAGCACTGTCGCGTCCGGAACGGCCGCCGCCGCTTGACCGTGCGAGCCGAACAACGGGAACAGGAAGCAAAAAACGGCGAGCGGCACAAGCGAAAAAACGGCTTGAACGCAATGCAACGGCCAACGGTACGGCTGCACAGCTTTCGGATCGACCTGGGCGAGATGCTCGGCCGCATCGGCCAACTGCAACCGCTCGATCGCCGTCGGCTCGGCCCGCGACAAAAGTTTGAGAGCGGTCAAAACCCGGTCCTTCAACCGGTAGTGCGAATCGACCCCGCGAGCCGATTCCCGCAGGTCGTTCCGACGCAGCAAATCGAAAACGAGCCCGAGACCGATCCCGCCGCAAACGATCGCTCCCGCAAACCACCAGGCGGAAGTGATTTTCAGCGTTCCGAGAAAATAAAGTCCGATCAGGGGAATTGCGAGCAGGCCGGCGACCAAAACCCCGTTGCTGATCGAATCGAAAAGACGTTGCACCCGACGGCGGCGGTCGACGGCAAGCAACGATCGAATAATAAACCCGTTTTTCATAAACCCTCCGCGCTATTTTACGTTTACGCAAGAAAACTTTTTCTTATCCCTACATTTTACCACCATTTTGCGAAGAAAGTATGGTCTTTTAGAAAAAGGTAACCGTTCACGGTTTTCCGTTGGAAAACCGCTCCGGTTGCCCAAGCCGCAAGCTCGGGCTACAATGAGTGTTCTCTGCATTGACATTTGATTACTATTGGGAAACTGCAAAATGCCCGAACAACCAGAACAGAAATCTTTTCCTTCCGCCCACGAAGAAAAACCGGCCCGGCCGCCGTCTCCCGATTCCGAACGACCCGGTTCCGGAAACGCTCCCCCGGCGCCGCAATCCGGGACGCTCACCTTCGTGCTCTTTCTCGTCGTCGGGGCCGTCGTGATGATGATGCTGTTCGGCAACCGGGGGGGCAACGGCAAGGTGATCCCTTGGGGAAGCTTTCTCAAAAAGCTGGAAAGCGGCGACATTCTCAGCGCCAACGTTCAGGGTACGACGATCTCGGGTCGGCTCGCGGTCGCAGCCGATGATACCAAAAATCCGCAAAAAACTGCGGAACCGAAGCCGGTTCCCCCCGAAGCCGTCGCGGGGCTGAAAAACCTCGGCAAAAACGAAAAAAGCGTTAAAATCGGGGAAATCGAATATATTCCCGCCGAATATTCGACGGAAATTCCCTCGGTCGCCTACACGAACACGGACGAGTTGAGCAATCTCCTCTTTACGAAACTGGGAGACCGTTTTAGCGCGACTCAGCCCCCGGACCACGGAACCTGGCTCATGGTCCTTTCGCTCGTTTTTACCGTCGTGCTCGTCGTCGCCCTGTTCGTGATGATGCGGCGAACGCGCGATCAAATCATGGGGGGCGGCATTCCCGGGTTTACCCGCTCGCCGGCACGAAAATACGCCGCTTCCGAGAAATCGATCACGTTCGATGATGTCGCCGGTTTGGACGGTGTCAAAAAAGAACTCGTCGAAATCGTCGATTTCCTGAAAGACCCGGAACGGTTCCAACGGATGGGCGCCCGGGTGCCGAAAGGGACCTTGCTGATGGGCCCGCCCGGAACCGGCAAAACGCTGCTCGGCCGGGCCGTCGCCGGAGAGGCGGGCGTCCCGTTCTATTCGATCAACGGGAGCGAGTTCATTCAAATGTTCGCGGGCGTCGGGGCGAGCCGGGTGCGCGACCTGTTCAACACGGCGAAGGAAAACGCTCCGGCGATTCTCTTTATCGACGAAATCGACGCCGTCGGCCGGCATCGCGGCACGGGAATCGGCGCCGGGCACGACGAACGGGAGCAGACGCTCAACCAGATTCTCAGCGAAATGGACGGCTTCGCGCAAACGGAATCGGTCATGGTGATGGCCGCGACGAACCGTCCGGACGTTCTCGACCCGGCACTCTTGCGGCCCGGGCGGTTCGATCGGCATATCACGGTCGATCGGCCGTCGCTCAAAGGGCGGATCGCGATTTTCAAAGTGCATTCCCGCGGCATTCCGCTTTCGAAAGACGTCGACCTTCGCAAATTGGCGATGAGCACGGTCGGGTTTACCGGAGCCGATATCCGCAATTTGGTGAACGAGGCGACGCTTTGGGCAACCCGCAACGGCAAGGATCAGGTCGAAATGTCCGACTTCGACTTCGCTCAGGACAAAGTGCTCATGGGCATTCGCCGCGAAGAGGTGATTTCCGACCTCGAAAAGAAGAAGACCGCCTATCACGAAGCGGGGCACACGATTCTCGATTGGTTCAAGCCGACGAATTCCCGTGTCCGAAAGGTTTCGATCATTCCCCGCGGTCGGACCGGCGGGGCGACACTGATGATGCCGGAAGACGACCAGCTGATCGTTTCCGAGCCGCAGTTGTACGCTCAACTCGCCGTTTACATGGGGGGCCGAGCGGCGGAAAAAATGATTTTCAACGAATCCTCGGCCGGGGTCGAAAACGATCTGAAGCAGGCGACACGCTTGGCCCGTCGCATGGTCGTGCATTGGGGAATGAGCGAGCGGCTCGGCCCGATCGCGTTTCGGACGGACGAAACGCATCCGTTTTTGGGCCGCGACATGTCGGAATCCCGCGAATACAGCGAAGAGACGGCCCAGATCATCGACGAGGAAGTCACGCGAATCCTCAAGGAGGCGAACGACGAAGCGGTCCGGGTCCTGACCGAGAAGCGCGAGCTGCTCGACATCCTGGCCGCCGCTCTCGAAAGCGAGGAGGAACTCGAAGAATCGCGGATCATCGAACTGATCGGCATTTCCCCCTACCAGCAGGAGAAGAAGCATTCCGAAGAGGAATAGCAGCCTCTATAAAAAAGAGCCGCATGTGTAGCGCAGCGCAACTTGCGGACCTTGTACACGGTCGCAAGCACCAGCGTCTGCGCCGCTCGGCTAAACATCAGGGGAGAACAAACATGCAACCGACGACGGAATCTCCGGCGACCGATCTTCCGCAAATCAAATTTCAGCGAATCACGCGCGTCGCTTTTTGGATTTCCCTCTTTAGCATTCCATGCTTCTTTTTCGCTATCGCGCTGCTTTTCGAGGTCGATTCGTTCGATTTCGGTCCCAAGGAAGAATGGGCCAACAGCCCGTGGCTCCCGGTTATGGAATGGTTGATTTTCGCCGGCGTCTTCGCTCCGTTGGCCGGTTTCGTTTGCAGCGTGTGGTACTGGTATGCAATGCGATCGGTCGAAGGAGAGTCGAGTCTGGCTTTGATACTCTTGGTAGCGCTCCCTCTACAATCTCTTTACCTGATCGCTCTTCTTTGTCTGGCTTTGCAACCCTGGACCTGGAATATCGATCCGTCCGGTGGGCCGGCGGTTCCGGTTGCCCCGGCTACGCCGCAGGTGTAACCCGATCATCAAAATCCGCCTTGACCGATTCCTGAGCGGCCGCCTGTTTGTTCCGCCGCTCGAAAACCAAAAATTTTCGGGCGAGGAAATTGCCGAGAAACGAAACTCCGGCGACGAAAATCTTCGAGAACGTGTTGACCAATGCAAGGTCGACCGAAAAACCGCTCACGGCCGCGAAAAGCCGGAAGCCGGTTTCCGTCCAATGCCAATCCAACAGGAAATAGAGCAGCACGTTTTGGATCGGCAAGCCGATCAGCCCGACAAGAGTAAACGGAACAAAGTCCCGGAGAATGTCGATCCGCTCTTTATGAAAGACCCATTTGTAGGTCCCGAGGTACAGCAGCACCAGCCCCAGGGTAAAGGAAATCGAATTGGCGATCCGGTAATCCCAGCCCAGGATCGTCGTCAGGAGGCTGAAGCAGGTGATGTCGATGATCGCCGCCGTCCCGCCGACCAAAAAATATTTGAAAAATTGAATCATTCGAGTTCTTCCCTAAACAGCCGATGATGATACCTTCGCTTTCAAATAAAAGCCGGAAAGGAGCCGTACTCGGCGCATTGACGGTGTGTTGACGTTGAATCTCAAGCGGCATTCAATCTCAACCGACCGTCAATGCGCTGCGCTCCTTTCCGGCTTCTATTCCTGGGCGTTATCTCTTCAACACTTACCTCAAGCCGAGCATTCCGGCGATCGGTTCCATGATCCAGCTGCTGAGCATCGTCGTTTGGTTCCAGCTCCACATATTTCGAATCAATTCGAACATCATCATCCCCCCGATACCGAGCAAGACGATGCAAGGGGCCAATCCGAGCCCGATCACCAGACCGCCGTAATTCGCCTCCGTCGGGACGGCCGAGCGCGCCGCCTGGGTCGGCGTGTACTCCGAGCCGAACCCTTGTTCGGCGGCCCCACACGCCGGAGCCGGGCCGACTGCGGGAGCTCCCGCAGCCGGCCCGGTTGCCGCGGGCGAGGGCATCGGAGCCGGAAAACTGCCCGAAGGGGACATATCCGCGAACATGTCCGACCCGCCGAAGGGGTCTCCCGGTTCCTCTTCCGAGCCGATCGCGAAGGGATCCTCTCCGTCGATCGAAATGATTTGCGAGGAGCTTTCCGAATCGTCCGGCCCGACCGTGTCCGCGACCAACTCGAAGTCGTTCCCCTCGCTCAGCAAGGTCGGGCTTTCCGAATCGTCCGAACCGACCAAGGCGAGAATGTCGCTGTCTTCTTCCAATTCCAAAACGGCATCGTCCGGTTCGACGACGAAATCGCGTCCTTCTTCGTCGATCAAAGAGAGACCGCTGTCGTTCCCCAAACTCAGACCGCTCGAAGCCCCGAGAACGATATTATCATCCTCGCCGAAAATCAACCCGGAATCCCCGGCCAAATTGATGCCGCTCCCGCTTCCTCCGGCCGAAAGATCGATCCCGCTCCCTCCGGCCAATTCGATGCCGGAATCCCCGGCAAGATTGATGCCGCTCCCCGGCTTCGCTTTGCCCGAGGATTTTTCGAGATTGAGCGGCTTTTGGGAAATCGGAATCTCCTTGGGCTGCAATTCCTCTTTCGAATCCTTGGAAAACGTAACCGTCGCCTCCGAATAAACCTCGCCGCTGTCGGTGCTGTCCTCTTCGACGAGTTCGAGGCCGTCGTCCGTCAGGGAAAAAAGTTCGCTTTCGGCATCGGAGTCCTCGTCGACGAGCAACAGTTCGTCGGTATTGAGCTCGACCATTTGCGTCGAAAGCTCTTCGTCCCCTTCGGGACCGAACGAGAGAAGGTCCTCTTCCGGTTCCTCGACCGGTTTTTGGCTCCGTTTCTTAACCATATCCGCGAGTGTCGCCTCGACATCTTCTTTGCGGAATTTCCAATTGGCCCCGTCCCGAAAGGCCCGAATGAGATTCTGTTCCCGCATTCGGTTGACCTCGCCCGGCGTGATCTTCAGGATTTCGGCGGTTTTTTCAAGGTTGTAGTATTCCTGCGACATGGTTTTTTAGAGGACAGAGGACAGAGGACAGAGGACAGAGGACAGGCGGCATCAAGACTGTTGCCGATTCGCCGGTCTTCTTTTCCTCGGGCGATTCAATTTTGGTGTCAGTCGGAAATGTCGTTGAAGCATCTCGCGAAAACGACCAATGTCCGCACCTCTTAATTAATGTGTTCTAAAATTCTGTTCGATCTGTTGCGGCAACGGCTCGACACCATTGTACACGCGCAATTGGAAATCGGCATTCAATTCCCGCATGCTGCAAAAACGAATGCCGTTATCCGCCAAACTGACTTCGTAAACACCGATCCGTTTGGAAACCGGATCGACAAGCACGACCTGTTTGACCCCTTTTTGTTCCAAAACGGTAAAACTTCCCAACCAACCCGGCGGCGGGGCCTCGACCGGAACCGTGAGGACCGACGAACCGGCTCCGGCGTAACCTTGGGCAAACACCTGATCGCGCACGAATGTGAGTAATGCGCTGATCGAAACAATCAATACCGACATCAGGGCGACCGCGCCCAATTGTTTAAGGGACATATTCAACCTTCCTTGATTTTTGAAACGCCTTTGTTGTGTCGTTTAGTGACGATCCTCAACGAAAAACGAGGCTAATCACGACAAAAAGCATGGTCTTTCGAATGCGTTTTTCTGTTTTTTGCAACAAAAACAGAAAAACGCAACCCGAAAAAGGCCCACGAAATCGCCGAATCGTATCGAAAACCACGGAAAAATTCAATCCCAATACCGTTCCGGTCGGGTATTATGCCTTTTTTAGTCGCGATAGTATATCACAAGAATCGTACACATGTCGGCAAAAACTCGCTATTCTTCCCAAGTTTTTCCGTTTGTACATTTTGACTATCAGAAAAACATCGCCTTAACGAGCCGGGACCTGCGGTCCCGACTGCTTGAACGCGGGAGGGTTAACACGAATACTGCAACATTGCGCGTCCCCCTCCTGCGCTGTAAAACATAACGATTGGGATAAGGTGGGCGACCGACTTCCGGGCGGTCGCGTCGGCGAAAGCCGACTTGTTTCGGTTTTCGGTGCGGAGTACCGCACGTTGCCGCCCGGAGGTCGGCAACCTACCTTCATCTTAACAACACTCCGGCGTCTGCGCCGCTCGGCTAAACGGTCGAAAATAGGCTCATCCCAAGGCAACGTCGAGGGTCATCATCAGGGCGAAACCGAGCATTGCCCCGACCGTGCCCGCGTCGGAATGCCGCACCTCCCGGGAGGTCGGAATCAGCTCTTCGACAACAACGTAAATCATCGCCCCGGCCGCGAACGCGAGAGCGTAGGGTAAAATATAATAGATTTGCGTTACAACCAAGGCTCCGCAAACGGCGGCGATCGGCTCGACGACGCCGGAATACTGCCCGAACATGAAACAACGAAACCGGGAAAGCCCTTCCCGACGCAACGGAACGGAAACCGCGGCCCCTTCCGGGACGTTTTGAATGCCGATCCCGACGGCGAGCACGATCGCCCCGGTCAATGTCGCCGTCGAAAGGTCCGCCCCGATTGCTCCGAACGCGACGCCGATCGCGAGCCCTTCCGGAATATTGTGCAACGTGATCGCGAGAACCAACAAAATGCTCCTCCGCCAATGGGTCGGGATTCCCTCGGCCTCGGCAACGTCCAAACCGGGATGCAGGTGCGGCAGGATTTTGTCGATGCACCACAAAAACCCGCCCCCCAAAAGAAAGCCGCACACCGGCGGCAACCATTTCCAAAACTCGCCGTTCTGCTCCGCGCTCATTTCGATGCTGGGCGCCAAGAGCGACCAAAAACTGGCGGCGATCATTACCCCGGCGGCGAAACCGAGCATCGCATCCAAAGTCCGACGGTTCAACTCCCGAAAAAAGAATACGACCGCCGCTCCGAGGGCGGTCGCCCCCCAAGTGCCGAGACCGGCGATCAACGCAAACAAAACGGGATTGGTCATTTATGTGGTCGTTGTTTACTTTTTCTCGACGGGCAAACCGGCCTTTTCCCAAGCCGTCGTTCCGCCTTCGACGTTGACGATGTTCGCGTACCCGGCCTTGATCATCCGCTCGCACGCCTTCGTCGATCGGCCTCCCGATTGACAGATGATATAGACGAAACCCGACCGGTCCGCGCAACGCTCGGCAACCGCTTTCGGCTCAAGCGTATCGAGCGGAATGTTAACGGCTCCCCGAGCATGTCCGGCACGGAACTCTTCCGGCGTGCGAACATCGATCAACAGGAGCTCGGGCTCCTTTTTCATTTTCTCGTACAACTCATTCGTTTGTATTGTCTGCATTTTCATTTCTTTTCGTCGTTACAGAATCCCTGTTATTGAACTTAAGAAAAAAATTGCCCAGAAAAAACCGACCCTTGGATCAATTCCGAGTTCCCAGTTGTTCGACGTAATTGTCGATCAAATAAATGCAATCCTTCGCGTCGAGAATGCCCGTCACGGTCAGGTTCAAGACGAACGATTCCAGCATCCCGAAAAGATGGGCGGCGGCGACCTGCGGGTTCGGGACCGACAATTCGCCCTGTTCGGCGGCATCGCGCAGGAGCCCTTCGAGCAGGTGTTTCATCCCAAAGGTATGACGACGGACTTTGCGGCGCACATCCGTCCCCGTACTTTTTTGAGACAACAGATAGTCCAACACCACGATCATAAAGAGCCGGTTATCGGCGAGCAATTTCGTCGTGATATGCAAAATCCGCTTGATCTTTTCTTTGGCCGAAATCTCTTTTCGTTCCGAAACCTTTTCGATCATCGTGTTCAACTTGCCGGTCGCCTGTTTGATCGCGAAATCGAAAATCTGCTCTTTGTTCTGGAAATAACGGTATATCGACGTCCGCGAAATGCCGCAACGATCCGCGATCTTTTGGTACGTAACCCCTCGGTACCCGCTTTCCGCGAAAAGGAAAAAGGCTTGTTCCAAAATATCGAGCCGTCGCCGGTCGTGATCGACACTGATCGTCATTGAATCTATCCGTTACCGCGAATGTGTTTTGGGCATTTCATTAAAAAGAGCCGCATGTGAAGCGCAGCGCAACTTGCGGACCTTGCACCCGGTCCGACCCTGTGCCAGGTCCGCAAGTTACGTCGGAGTACCGACTATACATGCGGCTCTTTTTTATTTGCTCAAAAGATCGGAGCGTCTTCGAAATCATCGCCCAATTCATCTTCGGAAGCCGGTTTCCTGGAACCCTCATCGCGGAAAGGACTTTGGAAATCCTCGTCCGTATCCCCGGATTTCTTCGTATCCTCATCAAAAGGAGACCGCGTCGTCTGGGCCGGGGCCGACTCCTGACCCGAGGGACTTTTCTTCTTGCTTGAAGTCCAGGAACGGTCCAACAACTGAGCGAAATCCGCGGAACTGGGGTGATGTTTGAGCGGCTCCGCCAAATCCCGCTCGTGCAGGCATTGAACCAATCCAAGCCGGGTCCCGAGAAAAATCCGATCCGATTCAAGATTGAAAAGGAAAAAATCAAAAGGCAAAATCGAAAAAGAGGAAACGATATTGCCGTTTTGTCGATCGAGAATCACGAGTTCTTTCAGGGTATTCCGCGCGTAAACGTACTTTTTCGACTCGGCAATAAACTGGGTGATATTCGGAGTAAACCACCTTTCCTTCCCTTTTTCCGCCCCCAGACAATACATTCCCCCATCTTCCAGACAAAAATAAATCCGATCCCGGATCAAGGCGACGGATTCGGTAATCGGTTCCGAGGCGATGTACTTCCAAAAAACCGTTCCATTTTCTTCGTCCAAGGCGACGACCGCCCCGGCGAGGGAACCGGCGACGACCATGTTCGGGTAAAATATTTCGCCTGCTTCCAAGGGAGGCATCTGCCCCGGCCTCGCGCTTCCCGGTTTGGGAGCTTCCGCCTGATCCGGAAGAATCTCGAAATCGAGCAGGTTTTTCAAATCCTCGTCTTCGATCGTCGGCAGGATCACCGCCTCGACCGCACCGTCCGGTCGGACGATCATCGGCGGGCGGAAAGAGGCCCGGGCGATCACGGCACGCGGCTGTCGCCATTGGGATTGAACATCCCGATTCGAGGAAAAAGAATACGATTGCGGTACGATCCGAAACTGGTAACGGAGGTTGAAAAGATAACGTTCGCCGATGCCGATTCGGGCCGAAAATAATTCGCCCCGATTCGAAGGCCAAACGATACTTTCGCCCGTGTACGATTTCGTCGTAAGGGTCGGCTGCACCAGGAGAGAACCGAACGACTGACATTCCAACGGAATCAGCCCGGGCGGTTTCAACCGCAACGGCTTTTCCGAAACGGTTTCGACGGTTTCGTCCAAGGACTTTCGCGCCGATTCGACGGCATACCGGATTTCCGCGAGAACCCGGTCGTGTTCGTCTTTGGGAGCCGGCTCTTTCTCCGGCTCGACTTCCGCCCGCTTCAACGAATCGATGTCTCGTTCTTCGATTTCAAGCGGCCAGGCATGCACCCGCCCGATGGTCGTCGGAACGAAAACATAACGTTCTCCCAACTCAACGCCGGCGACGGGAACACCGGGAACATGTTCTTTCTGCCAAAGCAAATTGCCGTTGCGACGGTCGAAAATCGTGAGCGTATTGCCGCAAAGCGTCGCGACCATGCGGCTGTTGGCGGCCGGAGCGACGCAGACCAAAGACGGATCGCCGATCTCTCGAACCCAAAGGGTCGCTCCGGTCTCCGCGTCGACAACGTGCAGCCGGGCATCATCCGAGACCAGGTAAAGCGTCCCGTCTTGCAAAACCATTTGCACCAGCTGATTTTTTTTCGTATTGATCGTCGCTTGGTTGAACCACGCCCGGGTCAAGCCGTATCGCTGGGCCTCCAATTCCGGAATCAACGGCGTTTTGCGATAGGCGACGGAATCGGCTCCGAAAACCGACGGAGCGAGAAAAAGAGCGAATAGGGCGATTCCAAATATGTTTTTCATGAAAAACTCCCGGCACTGAACCTTGCGGACCCCTTCCAATGATCCGCCTCGAAAAGATGGACCACAATAAAGATAAACCATTTTACGTGGAATGTCCTCTAAAATTGGAAAGATTCGTGAAAAATAAATGCCCGCCCGACAGCTTTATTAGAACATCCCGCAAGGTTGAGTTGTTTGCCTATAGAGTCCCAGACAAAAGATGAATCAGAGCCGCGGCCCGAAGGAAGAGGAGCCCGTGGAAAAAAGCGTAAATAAGGGCGCCGCGCCGCTTCCGGAATCACGCGCAGCCAGGTG
>JAVBQI010000172.1:0-20811 GCA_031549145.1 Thermoguttaceae bacterium
GGCTTGGTTATATTCCTTCCAGTTGACGACTTTGTACTTTTTCTTTTTTGCCTGTTTTGACATTTTCGCCTCCGTGACGTGAAAAGGGGATCGCTGTGGCTCCTATGATACGACACAAAGTCGGAATTGTTCGACAAGACCTTCTGCGGTTCGAATTCGACCGCCTTTTGCAAATCGGTAATAACCTCATTGAGCAATTTCGGATCGTTCATTTCCAGTTTTGCCAGCCCTCGCCTGCGGTAGGACGTCCCGTTTCGCGAGTCGATTTCGAGAACGCGGTTGCAATCCCGGATAATGGGCTCCCATTTTTTGAGATTGACATTAGCCTCGGTCCGGATGAGCAAGGCTTGGACTTTTTCCGGCTCGATTTTCAGAATGCGGTCGCAATCCTGAATCACGAAGTTCCAGCGTTTGAGGTTGATGTTGGCAGCCGCCCGAGTGAGCAGGGCCTTGACGTTTTGCCGGTCGATTCTCAAAATGCGGCTGCAATCCTTGATCGCGGCGTCCCAACGTTCGAGATCGATGTTGGCATCGGTTCGGGCGAGTAGGGCCTCGACGTTTTCCGGGTCGGCTTCAAGAATCCGGTCGAAACAACCGATCGCCTCCTCGAATTTCTTCTCCTCGATCAGCCGGTTCCCCTGCTCCAACAGCCCGACCGATTGGTCCGCCTCCTCGGCCCAAGAAAAGGAGGCGAGGCAAACAACAAAGATCAGGGCATAGCCCCAAACCGATTTCCCGCCGGTTGTCATCCCTTTTGTCATGAAAAGACTCCTTTATTGACCATCAGATAAACAACCGAATCAGAGCCGCGCCCGTAAGGAAGCGGTTGCCTCGCCAAACCGCTCCCTCACGGTCGCGGCTCTGATCGTGTTGCTCGAAATTTTCTGAAGTCCCGTATGCGAATGTGTCGCTCTCCGGGTCGATTTTTACACGAAAGCAATGCTTTGTCAACAAAAATATTTCTTACTGACCTGAAAATTAAATTTGACCGGAAATCATTCAAAATTTCGGTGTCGGAGAAAAGGTGTCAGGAACCTTTGATAGCCGACGACGCTGCAACCCGGCCAAAAGTAACCTTGCCCGGCAAACCGAAGCTGCTACAATCGCGGCATGAGATTATGAGAAAACGGCGGCGCGAACCCGTTTAGCCGAGCGGCGCAGACGCCGGTGCCCTCACGGCCTCGCGAACCTTGAACTCGACCTGTAATTTTGAGGTCACGTTTTCAAAATCCCCGTGTTTTCCAGCGTCAACGCTCAAGGGTGACGGCCGGTTACAAACGACTCGGGCAGACGATCTCGCACATGCCGCAGACGGAGCATCGGCAGGCTGCAGGGCTCGTTTTCCAATGGTTTCCTACAGCCTCTAGCCTACAGCCTTGACAACGTTACGCGGTTTGCGGTTTCCGTTGGCGGCCGGCGATTTCGTCCATCTGTTTCAGCTCGGCCTTGAGTTCTTCCTGGTGATGACGCTCTTTCATCTTTTCCTTGAGCTTTTCGAGCACCTTGACTTCGCGGTCGGCTTCCATAAGAGCGATACGACGACGCTCGATCTCTTTGCCGATCTCGACCAATTGTCCCTCGGCGTGAGCCTGCTGGGCAAGAAGGTGAGCTTCGTGCCGCCGCAGGGCGAGCAGATGATCGATTCGAACCTGGCCTGAGCGGATCGATTCCCGCCCTTCGTTCAAACAGTCGGCGATGTCGCTTTTGACCTTTTCCAACTGCTCGTTGACGATCCGCTGGGCTTCATACGCCTTCGAAAGTTCCGTCTGCCGTTCGGCGCGAACGTTCTCCCGGATTTTCAGAAGCGGGGCCAGACGATAGCGGAAACGAGCCATTTTATTCGATCGACGGATTTCAAGGGTGAGGACAGTCGCGGGAATATACGAAAAACGCGGGTTCTCTGAAAGAGCATTTCTCTTTTCCGGTGTCGTGCCGGGGTACCGGCTAAAGTGGGAGAGGGAGGGGTGAGGCCCGTTGTCTTCGTTTAGGACGGGGTGTTCGTCGAGAATGTTAAAAAATTACGATAATCAGGATTTTAACTGATTTTCTGATTCTTCGGTTGACGATAGTAGCGATAATACCATTTGTTACGTTTTTACCGGACAGATGATTTTAAAATAGCCTGTTTTTTATTTTGCCTAAGCTACTTAATTTATTTTTTATCTTACAAGTGCGGTCGTTGCACAAAATACACCCTATCGGGTAGGGATTTCCCCCCGGCAAGAACGAGTTAAGGAGAACTGATTCAATGAGGAAAACGAGATTGACACAAGCCGAACAGGGTTCGAGGACGAAAAATTGGCGCAAAATCGTTGCCGGGTTGGTTGTCGCCGCCGTCGCCGCCTGGGGCGGAAATTCCGCAATAGGCCAAACAGATTATCACCGGATTACTAACGGAACCGGGACTTGGACGCAAACCAATTCTTGGGATACCGTTGGGGGCGGAGCGGCGGTCGATGTACCCGCAGCGATTGATAACGCGATTCTCGGCACGCCCACGTCGGGTTTGCCCGGAGCCCTCACGCTCAACGGCGAAAGCGTCAACGCTTTGACCGTCAACACCACCGGCTGGTCGCTGAGCGGAGGCGGTTTGGGAATCACAAACGCATTGACAATCGACGCGGCGGCGGGAACGAACACTTTTACCATCGATGGTGCGAATATTTCGGCCGGCTCCCTCGCTTTTTCAGGAACCAACGCCGCCCGACAAGCGACGTTGGACATTACTAATGGCGGACAATTGACGACCGGTGCCGGAATTTCCGTCGGCAACAACCGGGCGATCAACCTGAGCGGCGGCTCTCAACTCACCAGCCAGAATTTCAATCTCGCGGCCGGCGGAACGTTGACGGCCGGTGCCGATACCACGATCACGACGGTCGGGCAGATGAGTATTCGGCATGATGCGACCGTCGGGCATCTCGTTTCGGGAGGAACATTTACCATCGATCCCAATATCACGCTGGTCGCTTCTTCGCTGACGATCGGCAATCAACTGAACGACAACGTCGATTCGGTGATTGACCTCGGCGCCGATGCGGCCGGGAACGGAGACTTGACGTTCCTGCACGGCGGGACGGTTAGCGGAACCGTTCGCAACGTCAAAAATCTTCAAAACACGGGGTATAACAACAGTAATCCCCTGATCCTCAACCATGAAATCGTCGCCGCCGACAACGTCGAGAATGTCAGCTCCAACGACGGACTTCAGTTGGGCGCGAGCATCGAAATCGGCGGAACGCTGAACGTTCGCGGGACGCTTGTCCAAAACGGCAACGTCGTCAAGGCCGGTGGGTTGGCGACTTACGGGGCCGACCAAACCTTCGACGCAGACCACACCTCCCAAGGGTTGACGGTTGACGGGAGCTTGACGCTCGACCGAAATAACAACGCGGTCAACGTCGATGCGCTCGACGGAGACATCAACATCGCCGGAGCGTTCAATATCGATCCCGCTTCCGGCAACACCAACGCGACCTCGCTCAAGGGGGCGAGTTTGACCGTCGGCGGCCTGTACACCGACACGCGGGAAAACACGGTCGATCTGGGAGCCCATCCGAGCGGAGCCGGGGATATGTTGCTCAAATCGGGCGGCACGATCAACGGAAAACTCGAAAACGTCAACAACCTGACCGCACAAGACGACGCGGGAGACTACCAGGAGCTGACGATCAACCAGGGAATGACGCTCAAGGGCGATCTCGTTTCCGGCAGCCTCGCTTTGGCGGACGGTGAAACCTACCACGTTGAAGGGGTTATGGAAACACACGGTGATTACGTCGATAATGGCGGCTCGCTCCGCGTCGAAGGGACGACCGCAGCGCCGAATACCCAAATTTTCGGCAACGCGACCGTAACCGGCGATCTGACGACGATCGGTCTTTCGCTTGACAAGGGAGACGGAACGTTTGGGACGCTGACGATCGGCGACGGAACCAACGCCGCGTTCGTCGATGCCCGCACAGGAGCCGTCGATGTCGGCAACCTGATTGTGCAGGACGGAGGGAACTCCCTTTCCGGGACCGGCATCAACGTCAACGGCTACGCGGCCGTCGGGAATGGAGCGAGTATCGATGCCCGTAGCGGCCAGTTCAACGTCGGCGATCTTGATATGTCTTCGGGCGATAACTCCCTCGCCGCCCGCGGAATTACCGTCGGTGGGACGTTCGCGGATGCCGCGACGTCCGAAATCAATGCCCGGAACGACAAGCTGAACCTGCAGCAAGGCGGTACGATCAACGGAACGGTCCGTAACGTTCAAACGCTCACGACCGACGACGGGACCGGGACCTTCGGGAACCTGACGACGACCGCGACCACGGTATTCGATAATGTCGACGACGTCGATACCGGAAACCTGACTTTGGGAACCGGGTTCGATATTACCGGCGACTTGCACGCCCGGGGAACACTGACGCAGGCCAACAATGTGATGAACATCGGCGGCACCGCCGTTTACGATTTGGGGCAAACCTTTAACGCCGACCACAACTCGGACGGCTTGTATGTCGGCGGCAATCTGACGCTCGACCGGACGAACAATGTGGTCAACGTCGATGCCGGTTCGGACGAGATTTGGATCGGCGGCGATTTTTCGGTAACCCCGACCAACGGCGGCAACACCAACGCGACCTCGCTCAAGGGAGACGGTTTGTACGTCGGCGGGGCCTACACCGATACGGCGGAGCACACGGTTGATTTGAGCGGCGGGGATCCCGACGCTTACGGCGATATGACCCTCGTCGGCGGCGGGACGATCAACGGGCAGCTTATCAACGTCCGCGACCTCGTTTCCGGCGATCTCAGCGGGTCGTTGGCGGATTTGACGATCGCCCAAAGCAACGACATAACCGGCTTTCTCATCACCGGTGCGCTGACCTTGGGGACGGACCAGGCTTACACCGTCGGCGAAAACCTTTGGGTCGACGGGAATTACACCGACAACGGGTCGTTGACGGTCGTCGACGGCATCCTTTTGCCGTGGGGTAATTTCGATGCCAACGCGGTGATCACCGGAACGGCCGAGATTACCGGGACGCTGATAACGAACGGGTTGGAGGCGCAGATATTGAATCTTTCCGGCGACGGCATGGTCAACACCCGGGACGGCAATGTCTACTCGAATGCGATTTCGCTCGCGGACACGAGTTTCCTGGCGACGGTCAACATGTACACCGATACGCTCGACATCGCCGACGGCGGCATCGTCGTCGTCCAAAGCGACGCGTTTGCCAATACGGTGACGCTCACGGACGATGCCCAATTGTATGCACGGAATCTCGTCGTCCAGGGATCGTTCAACGACGCGGCGGATACGTTCACCCAAATCGACGATACCGCCTATTTTGTACACGACGGAACCGCCGACACGGATACCGTCTCGAACATCAACGGCAACTTCATCGCCCCGAATGTCGTCCTCGACAACGGGTTGTCGGATGACGCGCGGGTCGTCGTTAATGTCGACGCGAATTCACAATACGCGGGCGGTGAAAGCCTGACCATGGGACAGCACACGCTGTTCGATTCCGGCAAAGACCTGACCTACGACCGGGTCGATCTGCGGGCCGGGAACAATGAGCTCAACGGCCAAAACATGATCATCGGGGCTTACGGCGACGCGGCGACGACGAAGGTCGCGCTCGCGGGTGTTGCCAATTTTACCGATCCGGACGGCACGACGATCCGCTCCGCCGATTTCGAATCGGTCGGAATCGTCTCGGGCGACGGCTTGGGCAACCATTACCGTCTCTCGCTCGCCGACGGGGCGAACGTCAACGCCGGTTACGGCAACCCCGCCGGCAACATCGAGGCCGGACAGACGACCGTCGGACAGAACGCGACGCTTCGCGGCAACGCTCTGACGGCTTACGGGCCGTACTCCGATACCGCTTCGAGCCGGGTCCAACTGTCCGGTTTGGCGACCTTCCTCGACGATTATCCGACAGTGATCCGGGCCGGGGAATACTCGACCGACGGCGGCATCACCCATCAGGCCGGTTTCCAATCGCTAGGGCTTTATGCCGGGGCCGGATTGGCAATCGCCGATCAGGCGAGCGTCGATACCGGCTACGGCAACGATGCCGGCAACATCGAGGTCGGCAACCTCTTCGTCGGTTCAAGCTCGGCGAACGTCGCGAGTCTGCGGGGACACAACCTGACCGTGGGAGGAATTTACTCGGATCGTTATGATTCGCGGGTCGAACTCTCCGGCAAGGCCTTGTTTATGGACATGCCCGGAACCGTGATCAACAGTTCGAGCTTCAACAGTGTCGGATTGGAAACCGGCGATGGAACCGGCGGGATCACGCATCTGACCTTGGGCGCCGGAGCCAACGTCAATGCCGGACTCGGCAATGCGAATGGCAACATTCTGGTCGGCGATTTGCATATGGAACTCGGAAACACCTGGCTCGCCGGAAACAACGCCCATATCGAGGGCGATTACTTCGACGTCGCCGATTCCCATATCAATATCGGCGGAACCTTGACGCTCGGGCGGGTGTATTACACGATCAAAAGCCAGGATTTCTTTGCACACAAATTCGATATATCGACCGACCAAATCGTCCGACTTGATTCCATGGCCAAAGTTCATACGGGAGACGATACGATCATCGGCCCCATGACGCAGAGCCACATGTCCGGAGCCTTGATTCTCGGGGACTCGTCGGAATTCGGCTCGGCCGGCACTTCGGTCATCAACAACGGAGCGGTCTTTTTCAACGGCGATGCGAATTTGCTCGGCAGCCTGGACAACCAAAACAACGGCTCCGTTGTCGTCGATTACAATGCCTATGCCCAAGTCAACGAAAATTTCCAATCCCGCTCGGGTAGCACGGTCGAATACAGCCTTGGCGATCGGGGCCAAATCGGCCGCCTGAACGTCGGCGGAGTCGCTTCTCGCGACCCGGCGGCCGACGGCAACGTCAATTTGGCTGGCGACAGTTGGCAGCGCAACCTGCTCGGTCGCAAAGCTTCGCTCAACGCCCTCAACGGGAGACCGGTCGAAATCGCGCGAGCCGACGCCGTTTCCTCGGACAATGCGTTCGCCCTGAACAGCGACAGTCTCTTTACGACCGTTTGGGATATGTCGCTTAACACGAGCGTCGCCGGCGACCGCAAATCGTGGTTGCTCGACGCCCAGCGCAGCGTCGCCGTCCCGGACCGTTCCTCGCTGCTCTTCGCGAGCGTCATCGGCTGGGAACTGCCGAAGCCGAAACATGAAACGACCGTTTGGGCCAACGTCAAAGGCGGTGAATTCAACAACGATCCGACCGCGTTCGACCATTATTCGTACCAGACCGTGCAGGCCGGGTTTGAAAAGACCTTCAAGGGCTGGCGGCCTTGCGTCAACTGGAGTGCCGGTCTCTTTATCGAAGGGGATTGGCTCTACGGCGACGGGACGTTCTATCGCGGGGCCGGTCTCAACCGTTTCGCGGCCGGGAACCTCACCTCCTCGTACCGGGGAGCGAGCACGGGCCTTTACCTTTCGCGGTTCACCGACAGCGGCTGGTACTTCGACGCCGTCGGCCGGATCGGCATGTACGACGCCGAAGCGAAAATGACCTCCTACGACCCGAACCGGACGGCCTCGTACAAGGGAGTATGGACCGACAAGATGCTGACCTTGGGTCTTGAAATCGGCAAGATGTTCAAGAGTCATAACGAACGGTTCGCGTTCAATCCTTACAACCGCGTCATTTACAACAACGCCCCGGGCAACGATTTCGGGCTGAACTACGACGAGGTCGGCGTCGCCCCGATGCTGGTGCACAACGACGCGATCGACGCTTGGACGAACCGGCTCGGCGGTCGCTTCATCTGGAACTCGAAGCTTCGCGGCGAGCGGACTTTGGGTAACATTTACCTTGGAATGGACTACTATCAGGGCTTGGGAGGCGATTTGACGACCGATGTGATCGATGCGGACGTTCTCGCCCTCAACCGCGGATCGCAGTGGGAACCGGTCAACCTCGGCCGGACGAAGAACGACATCGCCTACGGGGTGGGAACCGTCGGGTTCACGATCATGCCGACGGCGAACTTTTCGCTCTACACGCAGTACGATGGTCTCTTCGGGGACGTCGACGGTTGGGCGATCAGCCTCGGCGGCAAGCTGAATTTCTAGAGCCGGGCTGAATAAAGTTCTCATCGAAAAGAGCCGCATGTGTAGCGCAGCGTAACTTGCGGACCTTGTACCAGGTCCGTAAGTTACGTCGGAGTACCGACTACACTTGCGGCTCTTTTGATTTGTGGACGCGACCTTTTTCGATTGAATAACCGACCGGTTCGGTTTACAATCGGGTCATTCGGATCGAACATCGCAAACCTTGTCGCGGAGAACCTTTCATGTCATCTTCTGAAACTCATGCCGTAACCGGGGCGTTCGGGTATTCCGGCAAATACATCGCCCGGCGGTTGCTCCAGGCCGGGAAGACGGTGCGAACGCTGACGAACTCGCCAGATCGGACCGGGGAGTTTCAAGGCCGGATTGAAGTTTTTCCTCTTTCATTCGACAAGCCGGGCCGGTTGGCCGAATCGCTTTGCGGCGTCGAGGTGCTGTACAACACTTACTGGGTTCGTTTCAACCATCGGAATTTCAAGCATTCCGTCGCCGTTGAAAACACGAAGAGACTTTTCGATGCTGCGAAGAAAGCCGGTGTCAGACGCATCGTTCATACAAGCATCACGAACCCCTCGCTCGACTCGCCGCTCGAGTATTTTTCCGGCAAGGCGGTTCTCGAAAAAACGTTGATTGATTCCGGCATTTCTTACGCGATCCTCCGCCCGACCGTGCTGTTCGGCGAAGAGGATATTCTGATCAACAATATCGCCTGGATGCTGCGGCAATTTTTGGTGTTCGGTGTTTTTGGTGACGGCAAGTACAAACTGCAACCGATTTATGTCGACGACTTCGCCGCTCTCGCCGTCGAAAAGGGAAGCGGAACGGAAAACGAAATCATCAATGCGATCGGGCCGGAGACGTTTACGTATCGGAAATTGATCGACACGATGTCGCGGATTATTCTTGACGACACAACTCCCATTATTTCCATTCCGGACTGGCTCGGCCTTTTTATCGGCAAAACACTTGGTGCCGTCTATCGTGATGTGGTGATTACGAAAGAAGAAATCGCCGGGCTCAAGGCGAATCTGCTTTACGTCGACGCCCCGCCCGCCGGTTCGACGCGACTGACCGATTGGCTACGGGAGCACCGGGACACCGTCGGCCGCCGTTATGCCAGCGAACTGGTGCGGCGAAAGACGTGAGACGGCCTGTCAAGAGAGCGTCCTCGGCCGTGATCAGTCTTTGCCGTTTTTCCAACTGACGTTGAAATCAATGCCGACTCGTTCATAAGAGGTCGTCAGCATCATATCGCTGCCGTCCGGGTGCATGAGGAGACGTTTGCCGATCGGATGGAGCGGGAGCGTTTCGTAGGGAATCGCCGACCATGCCCCCTCGCTCCCGGTCAAATCGAATTCGCCGAGAAAGGTTTCGACGAGCTTTGCATTTTCGAACTTGTGACTCGCAAAACCGGCACAATAGATTTTGTCCCCTTCCGGTGAAAAGCCCACTGCCTGTATTTCGTAGAGGACCATCTCGTCTGCCTGTATTTCATAGAGGATCATCTCGTCGAGCTTCGGTTCGATTTCGCGCAGAAGCCGCCAACTGCCGATCTCGACGATTTGGATGCGGCCTCCCGGCTTGCCGTCGGGAAGATTCTCCCCCGCTTGGGCGATCAGCAATGTTTTTCCGTCGGGCGAGACGTCGAAGCGGTATTGGGGCTCGTTGAATCGTCCCAATTGAACCGCCGGCGTGTCCGAATCGGTAAGTTTCGCGTCGGTTGTCGGAAGACTCGCAACGCACTTGCCGTGTTCAAGGTCGAAAACGTTGATTTTGTTCGTCGCACATCCGACGAAAAGCAATCGGCTGTCCGGCGAAAACCGAATCGCATGGACGCCGACGGTTTCTCCCAAGGGGACGGAGCCGATTTTTTCGCCGTCGGCCGCGTTCCAGACTTCGAGGGAATTCAGGGTGAGGGCAACGAGTTTTCGGCCGTCCGGCGAAACGCCGCCGGTTTGGGCCGCCAGCGATTCGGAAATGGTTTGTAACTCTTTGCCGTCGACACGGGCGTAACGCTTCAACATTCCCGGCTTGTAGTTGCCCGAAGGTCGTCGAAAAACGAAAAACTCCGAGGCATCCGGCGTAAAAGCGAGCCAGTCGACCGAGGCGGACCGGTCGTCAAAAGGGACGATCTCGGGGAGGTGCGAATCGGGATCGGTCAAACTCCATAGGGAAACCATGCCGCGGTTCGTTCGGTACGAAATGTCGGGACTCCGTCGACCGGTCAGGAGCCAACGACCGTCCGGAGAAACGAGGACCGTCGAATTTCCGAGCTCGTCGTCCCAAACGAAATCGCCGTAGCCGTACGCGGTATTCATGAAGAAGCGATTGAGATACGGAATTTTATTGTAGAACGGCGTTCCATACTCCGCTCGGCCCCGATGTCGGAACGAATCCTCGAAACTCATCGGCTTCGGCGTGCGAGGGACGGATGTCGAGCAGCCGAAAACGGCGAAAAGGCAGAACAGGGCGGCGGACAGACGAATCATGAGTTTCTCCGGTAAGATTCGATGAAAAACCGCCGGAGAGTATCAAAATCACGGTGGTGAGTCAAGAGCGTTTACGTCAAGAATCATCGACCAGGGAGCGTCGTAAATTCTATTGGCGCATCGGTGTAGAAGCCGGTTGCGTATCTTGACAGCAGCCCGAAGCGTAAGCGCCGGGTTTGTCCCGCGTTTCCGCGTCGAAAACCGGGCGCTGACGCTTCCGGCTGCTGCCCGATTCGATACTTTTTGTGAAGATCAGTCAATCAACCGTTCCAATTCCTACAAACCGCATCAAAGAAAAATCGTGCGCGCATCCGGAAAACTTTTCTCTTATCCCGTCTTCTCCTGACACCTGTCTGTCAGTCTTCCGCTCGAAAAACCGAATACGGGTTTTTGGGAAGGCTGTAGACGGTAGGCTATAGACTGTAGGGAATGGTTGTCGTTCCAACAGTCCAAATACGAAGGGGAAACATGTACGAATGGACGGGGCAAGCAACGGTTTGTCGCGAAAAATCCCACGAAAACGGCAAGAATGAGGAAGAGAAAATTCGTTTTTTTCCCGGGGAACGAAAATCGTTTGACGGGCTCGCACAATCGTTTTTCGGGATCATGCCTTCAAAAAAGATATTGTTCGAACTCTTCGGGGCGACGGAACATTCGGAGTTGTTTTTGGGAACCTTGCAACGAAAACTTTATGCCGAGCATTACGAAAGCGAATTCCTGGGATTGACAGGAACAGGTCGCGTTCACCGTTCGAAAACCGGTCGCTTATCCCTTTATCAAGAGATCCATATTCTTCGAAAAACCCAACAGTCCCTGGGAGAAGGTCGTCGGATTTTCAATCGACAAATCGAAATTTGCCGAAAACTCGGCATCCGACGAATCCTGATGCTCGGCCATAAGACGGAGCACCAGTACGGGTATTACGTCCTGCCGCGTTTCGGGTTCGACGCTCCGCTGCCCGAGAGGGTTCTTTCCGAGCTTCCCGTTTCACTTCGCGGGGTCCGGAGAATCGAGGAACTCTTTCGCAGCGAGGAAGGGAAAAATTGGTGGAAAAAAAACGGCGTCGGATTTTCGGTTCCTTTGGTGTATGAAGTAGGATGACCCAGATAAAAAATGAAGCGGAGTCCTTGCAAAACCGCTTCCTTACGGGCGCGGCTCCGAACGATATCGGTCAGATTTTTTTCCGGATACCGGTATTCCCCCGCGCTGACGCTTGGGGCGAGTACAAACGAAAACGTATGAGTCGGGTTATCTTCCGGACAGAATTCCGGAGATGTCCCAGCGGAGCGGGAAACGGCCGCCGATCGTAATGACCGCCAGCTCCCTGGGATGGAACAGCACGGTCGAAACCGCGGCTCCCTGACCGGGAAAACAGAAAAGCGGTCGGGCGGTCTCCAATTCCCATAAGGTCGCCGAATCGTCTTTTTTGCCGCCGGTGAGCAAATAGGCTCCGTCGGGGCTGACCGCGACCGAAACGACCCCTTCGGGGTAACCGGGGTACTCGTTCACGGATCGGTTCGTTTTCAAATCCCAGAGGATAGCCCGCCCGTCGGCCGCCCCGGAAAGCAACCGAAGCCCGTCGGGGGTATAGGCAAGCGAAATCTCTCCGTCCGTATGCCCTTCCAACCTGCGGAGGGTCTTGGTTTCCAAGTCCCAAATCCCGATGCTCCGATCTTCCGAACCGGCAGCGAGCGATTTGCCGTTCGGATTGAACGTGAGAGAGGTGATCTGTTTCGAAAAGCCCTCCAGTTCGCCGATCTTCGTTTTTTTCGTCGTATCCCAGAGAAAAACCGTACCGTCCGCGGCCCCGGAAACGGCCAGGGTTCCGTCCCGGGAAAACGCGACCGCCTGAACCCAGCTCGCATGGGCGGGCAAATCGTTGAGCATCCGTTTTTGCTCCATATCCCAAAATTGGACGTTTCCGTTTTTCGTACCGCAGAAAAGGATCGGCGCGAGATTCGGATGAAAGGCGACCGCCGAAAGATAAGAAGACGGATTGAGCCGTTGGATCACCCGACCGGAATTCGTCTCCCAAAGAACAGTGTCTCCGAAATGCGTTGAAACGCCGAGCAGCATTCTTCCGTCCGAGGAGATCGCCCCGATATCGCTGTTGGAACTTTCTTTTCCGTAGGCGAAATCGAATCGGGCCCGGGGAATTCTGTTAACCGCGTAATCGCCGATTTTCGCGGGCTCTTGAGCGGTTGCCTGCTCGGGAGGAGTCTTCGAGGGATCGGTCGGTCCGGCCGGGCCGACCGGGCCGACCGGAGCCGCAAGGGCGGCGGCTTCCGAAAGAAACGCGGGGCCGGTTAAAATCTCGACCGCTCCGTTGGTGCAGGCGATCGCGACATGGTCGGTGTTTTTTTCGATCGCGGCGGCAAGAATCGGCGAATTTCGCTTTTTCGAAACGGCCAGTTTTTTTCCGCTCGCCGCATCCCAGAATATCACCGTCCGATCTTTGGACGCGGACATGACCCGCGAGCCGTCCGTGCTGAAACCGACCGCCGTAATATCGCCGAGATGTCCGGAAAACCTCGCCTTTTCCCGCCCGGTCGCCGTTTCCCAAAGAATCGCCGCCTTGTCTTTTCCGGCCGAAACGACGGACTGGCCGTCGGGACTGAATTCCGCGCAAAGGACGGCTTCCTTATGCCCTTGAAACGTGAGAATTTTTTTTCCCGAATTTCCGTCCCATAGTGAAACGGTCCGGTCGTTGCCTCCGGAAAGAAACGTCTGACCGTTGGGGCTGAAACGGATCGTGTTGACCGACAAAAGATGCCCTTTGATCGTTTGGGTCGGGAAAACCGCCGTCGGGTCGAAAAGAAGAATTTCGCCGTTCAGCAATCCGACGATACTGACATCCTTGATATTTCGGGCGATTGAGGTCGGGTCGGCATGCAGCCGGGGATATTCCTTGATCGGGATGTTCGATTGGATATCCCAAAAGAAGATCCGCTTGTCCCGCCCGGCTGAAAGAAACCGTTCCCCGTCGGAAGAAAACCAGATCGAAGTAATCGCGTCCCGATGCCCGTCGAACCGACGAATCTCGCGCTCCGAAGCGATGTCCCAAAGAATCAACTGTTGATCGGAACCGCCGCTGAGCAACCAGGGCTGCGTGGGATGAAAGGCGATCGCTTCGACGGAACCGACATGCCCGACGAATCGAATGATTTCACTTGTCGGAATCGCTTTCTCAGGTTCCGCTTCCGGCAAAATCGGAGTGTCCGTTCCGCTGACATTTCCCCAAAATCCCCGCCCGATAAACCAGCTCTCCGGAACATGCCGGATCGCGGACGCGGCCCGCTGTTCCGTTTGAGACGACGATCTGTCGTTAGAATCGACCGCGATTTGCGGTTCTTCCGGCAAATCCGCCGTCGAATCCGGCAGCGGGAGCAATTCGTCCGGCTGCGGCTCACCTTGTTGTTGCAGATCCTGCCCCGGGTCGAGAGGTATCTCGATCTCATCGGCCGCCGGAGCGAATCGCGCAAGCAGGAAACAAAACGAGAACAAGACAATGTTGAAAATGAGGGATCGCGTCACGGTTTGAAGAAGTGGGAAGTGGAAAGTGGGGAGATGATTGGCAAACGCCGGATCTCACGCGACGGGCTCTTTGGTTTCGCCCATTGCGGCGGCGAGGATTTTTTCGGAATCGGCTTCCTGGCGGTCGAATCGGGCGGCAACCGTTCCGCGATGCAGCACGACGATCCGATCCGAGAGGGCGAGCAGTTCCGGCATTTCCGAGGTAATCAGCAAAATGCCGATCCCCTGTTTTTTCCAATGTTCGATGAGGGAATAAATTTCCCGTTTCGCGGCGATGTCGACACCCCGGGTCGGCTCGTCGAGCATCAGGAGCTTCGGAGTGGTCACCGCCCATTTGCCCAGTGCGACCTTTTGCTGGTTGCCTCCGGAAAGCCGGCCGACGTCCATTTCCAGGGAAGCGGCCTTCAGGTTCATGGAAGCGCCCAAATCCCCGGTTCGTTTTCGTTGTCTTGCAAAAGGGACGAACCCGAGTGAAGCGAAAAACGCGGGCAAAAACCGTTTGCCCCCCTTTTCCCGAATCGCCATATTCATATTCTCGATGATCGACATCGAAAGGACAAGCCCCTTCCCTTTGCGGTCGTTCGGCAGCAGGGCGATACCTTCGCGAAGACTGCGGCCCGGATCGCGAACCCGGAGCGGTTTGCCGCGAAAACGGATGTTGCCGGCGATCGCCCCGGAACCGTAGGCTCCGAACAACGCCTCCAACAGCGGGCTCGCTCCCGAGCCTTGCAAACCGGCGAGACCGACGATTTCGCCCGGCCGGACTTCGAGGTCGATGCCGCGGCAAACCGCCTGCCCTTCAGTTTGAACCGAAACGTTCTCCAATTGCAACAGCGGGGCTTCTTCCGTCGGCGAAACGATCGTCCCGAAATCCGTGTCGGAGAGCGAATCGTTGCTTTCGAGATCGCGGCCGACCATCATCGAGATCAGTTTTTCGCTCGAAAACGCTTCGGCCGGTTCCGAGCCGATCCATTTTCCGTCGCGGAGGACGGTGATTCGATCGGAGATTCGTTGAATCTCCTCCATTTTATGGGTAATGTAAACGATTCCGCAACCTTGGTGCTTCAGCCGGTCGATCAAGTCGAAAAGGCGTTCGACTTCGGGCGCGTTGAGCGCACTGGTCGGCTCGTCCATAATAATGACGTTCGCCTTTTGGGAAAGGGCTTTTGCGATCTCGATCATCTGTTGGATCGAAAGGGGATACTCTTCGAGAGGCCGGTCGACGTCGATGCTCAAGCCGAATTCGTTCGTCAATCGCTCCGCTTTCGCATGCAGCGCTTTTTTGTCAAGAAAACCGAAACGGCCCGGAAAACGGTTAAGAAACATGTTTTCGGCGACGGACATTCCGGGAACAAGGGATAGTTCCTGGTGTATGACCGCGATGCCGTGCTGCTCGGCTTGGGCCGGTCCGGTCAACCAAACCGGCCGACCTTGAATTTCGACGGTTCCCTCGTAATCGGTCAGGATTCCGCCGAGAATATTGATCAACGTGCTTTTCCCGGCACCGTTTTCTCCGGCCAAGAGATGCACTTCCCCGGGAAAAATGTCGAAACGGACGTTTTGCAACACCGGGACCGAGCCGAATTTTTTGAAAATGTCGACCATCCGGACAAGCGGCATTGGCGAGACGGAAAGCATCGGCGGATGAGGGAAAATGATGAAAACAGGAAATTTGACCGAATTTCAGTATAATGCCCTTCTTGAGATTATGCAATTCTCTTTCGGCTCGGGTGTCGGGAACGGAATCTTTTTGGTAGGATGGTAAGCTGTCTCACATCGTCCGGTCATCCTTGTCACACTTTTGGTTTTCCGCTTGCTCGAATGAACGAATCTCCGATCCCGACGCTCCTGACAACACTCGAATCCAACATCGCCAAGGTCGTTCTCGGCAAAGCCCAGGTCGTAAGGCAATGTCTCGTCGCTCTTTTGGCCGGAGAGCATGTCCTGCTCGAAGACGTGCCCGGGGTCGGGAAAACGCTCATCGGACAGGCGATCGCCCGGAGCGTTTCCGGAAATTTCAAGCGATTGCAGTTTACCCCCGATCTTTTGCCGGCCGACATTACCGGCAGCAGCGTTTACGATTCCGGGAACCGGGAATTTCATTTTTCGCAAGGGCCGGTCTTTACGAATATTCTTCTCGCCGATGAGATCAACCGGACGACCCCGCGAACGCAAAGCGCGATGCTCGAAGCGATGAACGAGCAACAGGTTTCGGTCGACGGCAAAACCTACCCTTTGCCGAAACCGTTTATGGTGATCGCGACCGAAAATCCTATGGAATACGAGGGGACGTACCAATTGCCGGAAAGCCAACTCGACCGGTTTCTGCTCCGGATTTCCGTCGGGTATCCGGACCGGGAAAACGAATTGGAGGTGCTCCGGACCCATCGGACGGGTAAGCCGATCGATTCGCTGGAGCCGGTCCTCAGCTGCGATCAAATCCTGCACCTGCAGAAAGCGACCTCGGAGGTCCGGATCGACGATTCGATTTACCGTTATATCCTGGAGTTGGTCGAAGCGACGCGGCGGGAGGAATCGCTGTTGGTCGGGACGAGTACCCGGGGAGCGATTTCCTTCGCGAAAGCGGTCCAGGCCCTCGCCCTTTTGGAACGGCGGGATTATGTCGTTCCGGACGATGTCAAAGCGTTGGCCGTTCCGGTACTCGCCCACCGGGTGATGACGAAGAGCTTTTCCCACGGCAATCTGCGTCAAAACGTCGAATCGCTGATCGAGCATCTTACCGACACCGTCCCGGTCCCGGTTTAAAACAAAAGCCGGAAAGGAGCGCAGCGCATTGACGGAGTGTTTGCAAAATTGGGCGTCAACACACCGTCAATGCGCCGAGTACGGCTCCTTTCCGGCTTTTATTCTTGTGGGCGATCACTGTCCGAAACAGTAGAGCGTCGATTCCGTGCGGAGGAAGAGCAGATCGTCGACGACGGCGAACGAGGCCGTGCACGGTTCCTCGAAGTCGATTTCCCAAAGGGTTTTCCCCTCGTCCCCCGCCTCGAAAACCAGCGCCTTGCCGCTTCGGGTCAACGCATAAATCCGGCCGTCGGCGGCCAATAGGCTCGGATAAAACTGGTCGAAGATCTTTTTGCTGTAAACCGTTTTGCCGTTGCCCGCGTTGAGACAGTCGATTTTGTTGTGATCGCTCGGAATGTAAATCCGGTTGCGATAGGCGACCCCCGAAGCGATGTAAGGGCTCGCGTTGGTACGTTCCCACAAAACCTTCTTCTTGCTCACGTCCCCTTCCCCGCCGAGTTGAACGGCGAGCGCCTTGCCGCTCAAACCGGCGAGCACGAACACGACATCGCCGGAAATCATCGGCGTCGGGATCCCCCAGCCGATCGGCCCGGCACACGTCCAAAGCACTTCGCCGCTCGCCGGTTCGTAGGCGAAGAGCGTTCCTTTGACCAGGATGTCGGGGCAATCGCCGTTGACGATCAGCTCGTCCCGCGGTTTCCCTTCGGCGTCGGTGCCGACGGCGAGCACCGGGGTCGTCCAACCGCCCCCTCCTTTCCGGGGAACCCGCCAAACCTCTTTGCCGGTCTCTTTTTCGAACGCGGCGATAAACGAATCCGTCTTGTTGTCGCAAAGCTGGATCACGAGATTCTTGTAAAGCATCGGGCTCGCCGCGAGGCCGTACATGTGTTGGAGATTGCCGAGATCGACTTTCCAAAGTTCTCGGCCGTCGAAATCATGACAGAACAGGCCGCTCGCTCCGAAAAAGGTCAGGACGTATTTCCCGTCGACCGCCGGGGTCGCGGTCGCGTAGCCGTTGTCCGAATGCGTCTGCCCGTGGGCAGTCCCGGTCTCCGCTTTCCAAAGCATTTCGCCGTTGCCGCGGTCGAAGCAGCAAAGGTACAGCACTTTTTCGATTTCGGTCGTCAGGAAAAGTTTGTTTTCCCAAATCACCGGCGAGGAAAAGCCTTTTCCGGGGACGGCGATTTTCCAGCGGACCGATTTTTCCGGGCCGAACTCGACCGGTGGGGAATTTTTCGGAGCGATGCCGCGACCGTCGTACCCTCGCCAACCGGGCCAGCAGTCGGAGCGGTACGGGGAATTCGGCTGGGCGGCCGCCGCCTCGAACGGGTCGACATCGATCGTGTCCAACGGCGCAGGGGCGGCAAGCGTAATCGTTGCCGTGAGCAAAAGGGCAAGAAAACAGCAAAGCAGAACGGTTGTGCGAATCGACATGATGCTCAAGGGGAAAAGAGAAAAAAGTGTTTAGCAAACCGGTCGTGATTCTAACATAATGTACCGAATAATCAATATAATGGGGGAATGTGAGAACAACATGACCACAACGAGCCGGGACCTGCGGTCCCGACTGCCCGCTTCATGAGAAAAGATAACAACGCAAGAGGCAACCCGTCGGGGGCATAGCCCCCGGCTCGTTGTGGGTTTGTTGTTTATAAAAAATCTCGATTATTTTCTATGGTTTTTCCTTTTGGAACGTCTCCTTTCTTGTAAGTCCTCTCAAAAACCGGTTTTCAAGGACCTTGATATGAACGACGACGCCTTATACGAAGCGGTGCGCCGATATGCGGCCCGGCTTCTCTCCGACGCCCAGATTGCGCAGGACATCGCCCAGGAAGTGTTTTTACGTCAAAGCACACAGACGCCGCCCCCCGAGAACCCGAGGGCGTGGGCGTATCGGACGGCCCGCAATCTGGTGATCGACCATTTTCGTAAAACGAAAAGACTCACGTTTGCGAAACCGGCGGAAGGGGAGCTGGAGTCGCTGCCGGATGCCGCGACACGATTCAATCCGGTCTTGTTGGCCGAACAAAAGGAGCTAAACGCAATGCTGCACGAAAAAATCGACGAGCTTTCCCCACGGCATCGGGAAGTGCTCCGCTTGAAATTTCAAGAGGGGCTCAAGTATGCCGAAATCGCCGAGGTGATCGGCGAGCCGATCACGACCGTCGGCTGGTTGTTACACGAAGCCATCCAAAAATTACGGGATTCATTAACGCGGAGTACCGGTTAAATGGGTATCGAAAAAATCGTCCGATCAAAATAATTCAATCCAAAATAAAAATAATCATGAGTACAAACAAAAACCCAATCGATCCGAAATGGACCGCGTTTGCTCTCGGGGAACTCCCCGAAGCCGAGACGCGGGAACTGCAAACGCAACTCGACGGCGATCCCGAATTGCAAGCCGAGGTCGCCGCGATCCGCGAAACCGCCGCCGCCCTGCAGCGGCTCTTCCAAACCGAACCGCTCCCGCAGCCGACGGCCCCGCCGCTCGCGAGCCCGGGAAAGAAAAAACGGAAATGGTATCAGCCGACGATACTTAAAATCGGCGCCTCCTGCTGCGTGCTGCTCGTGCTGATCGGGCTGTTGATGCCCGCACACCAAGAGACTCAATACCGCTACAGAGCAGCCTATGAAGAGGCGCCGTCGAATAAAAATGTATACCAGCAACCGCAACTCGACCAACCGGCGGCCCCGCTCGATTCGACGCTGTTGAGCAAGGATTTGGCCGAGACCGACGACGAAAATGCGTATCGGGAAGAAAGGGGCGCCAAAGGAATCGCGATGCTGGTCGAACCTAAAATCGTGATTCAGGAAGAAGAGGAAGATTATCTTGCCTCTGAAACGGGGCAATCGGTCAAAGGCTATGTTGCAGGCGGTAAGACCGCTGAAAAACAATCCGCTGCTCCGACGAGCCCACAACGGCTTACCGAACGAGGGAAATCGAACGACCGCCGTTTTGCTCGCGGTGTCGAGGCTCGCGACGTCGCGGGTCGGCCGGGGATGTCGCCGCAAATGGGAATGCCGGCAGCCGCTCCGACAGAGAATGCAACGGCCGAAAGCATGCACTTCAAGGCCGCTCCGGGGCAAGTTCGCGCGTTAACCGAAGTTCCCACCACTTCCGACGACGCCGTGCATTTTGGAAGCGAGCTGGAACGAGAACGGCTGCCCGTCGATCCTTACGATCGTGGTGGGACCGGGGAATTTCGCGAGTTCAAGGAAAACGCATTCCTCACGCCGAAAGAGGCCCCGTTCTCGACCTTTTCGATCGACGTCGACACCGCTTCGTATTCGGTGATGCGGCGATGCCTGCAAGAAGGGCGGCGGCCACCGAAAGATTCCGTCCGGCTCGAAGAGTACATCAACTATTTCAAGTACGATTACCCGCAACCGACCGACGGCAAGCCGTTCGCGACGCAAATCGAGGTCGCCGCCTGCCCTTGGAACCCGGAGCACCTGCTCGCGAAGATCGGGATCAAAGGCCGCGAGATCGCCCGGGACGACCGGCCCGCCTTGAACCTTGTGTTCCTGATCGACGTATCCGGCTCGATGTCCGGCTCGAACCGGCTGCCGCTGGTCCAACGCGGGCTCACCGAACTCGTCGAAATGCTCGAAGAGCGCGATCGGGTCGCGATCGTAACCTACGCCGGAGAGTCCCGCATCGCCCTGCCGTCGATTTCCGGCCGGGAAAAGCAGGCGATTCTCGATTCGATCACCGGCTTGCAGGCCGGCGGCTCGACCGCCGGAGCCGAAGGGATCAAAACGGCGTACGACCTCGCGAAAAAGCATTTCCGCAAGGAAGGGCAAAACCGCGTGATCCTCTGCACCGACGGAGATTTCAACGTCGGGATCACCGACAACGGGCAACTCGAATCGCTGATCCAACAAGAAGCG
>JAVBQI010000102.1:0-15137 GCA_031549145.1 Thermoguttaceae bacterium
CCGACGGTCATCATTTCGGAGATTTGAAAATACTTGTTCAATTGGTCGAACGCCGCCGTCCCGCCGCTGCGGCGCACGGCGACGACCGCGGCGCCGAACTTGAGGCGGAACAGGTCGCCGTTGGTTCGGGCGACGAAAAAGGCTCGGTCGAGGAACGATTTGATCGTTCCGTTGATCCCGGAAAAATAGACCGGGGAGCCGAGTACCAGCCCGTCGGCTTCGATCATTTTCGGCAGCAGTTCGTTGACCACATCGTCGAAGGCGGCGCAGCGGCAGGTTTGCAGCTCGGCGCATCGCCCGCAGCCGATGCAGCCGCGGATCGCCTTGTTGCCGATCGTCGCGATTTCCGTTTCGATGCCCGCCTGTTGCAGTTCCTGGAGAAGAACGTCCAACGCCTGGGCCGTGTTACCGTTCGGTTTCGGACTACCGTTGATTGCGAGAACTTTCATGGGATGGGGTTGTTGAAATAGGGGGAAAAATGGAAGGGCTGACGGGTTTTCACATAAAAAAACGAACGCAACAAACAGCAGCCCGAAGCGTAAGCGCCGGGTTTGCCCTGCATTGCCGTATTGGACAACCGGGCGCTGACGCTTCCGGCCGCTGCCCTAATCTGATTTTTTGTGAGTATCTAATCTCAAGAGGAGCATCATAATCCCTCATCGAGGCGGGACCTCACGGTCCCGACTCGGTGAGGAAAAACGTTGTCGGGCGGGTTACTCCCGATATAAAACCAGCAGGGCCGTCGAATAATTGTGGTACGCGTTCTTGCCGCCGAGCCGGGCGTATTCGCCGAAGCCGTAATTGCCCAACCAGGGGGGAACGGCGCCGTCGGCGGAGAGAGCATCGTGCATCATCGCGATGATCTCGTCCTTGACGATTCGGTTGAACAGGAACCGACCCCGGGCAAGGCAGTCCGTCTGGAAAACGGCGACGGGCTTGCCGGTGCCGATCTCCGATTTCAGGTAATCGAGCGAGCGGCGTTGTTCGGAAAAAATCAGATTTTCGTCGCGCATCGTCAACCAAACCTTGAGACCGTCCCGACAGGTCACCGGATAGTACATGGTCTCGCCGTCGTGTTTGGTGATGACCCGGAGAATGTGGGGGTTGCCGTACTCTTTCGCGAGCTCGGCGGGGAGTTCCTCGGCCAAGGCCCCGACCGGAATCGTGTCGCCGCAGGTCGATTCGAACGGCTTGGACATTCGGGCGGTGTACTCCGACCAGGCGCCGCGGTTGTTGAACTCGAAAATGCGGTTGCCTTCCGTTTTCGTCGCGACGAGCGGTTCGCCGTAGGCCGTAAAACCGTGCGTCGCCCGGGTCGCGTTCTTCAACGTCGGGTCGGCGAACCCGATCGCGCAGGCGTCGTGTTCGTTCATCACCCCGTCGTGATACTGGTAACTGAACAGTCCTCGCATGTTGTCGGACGAAGTCCCGCCGAAAATCGTGACCTTTTGGCCGAAAACCTCGTCGAAGGCTTTGAGAACGAGGGCGTTGTCGATGTCGATTCCCGAGCAAAGGAGGTAAATGACGTTGATCGCGTCGTTTTTTCGTTGGAGGTTTTGGGCCAGTTCCAAGGCTTTCTCGTAGGAATTATGACCGTAAATTTCCGTGACGGCGGCGGAAGCGACTTCGTTCTCCGGGCCGCGAACGGCCATGATTCCGAGTTCGTGCATCGATTCGCCGACCCCGTCCCGGCCGGTGACGGCACAACCCGATTGACCGAACAGCGGAACCGAGGGGAGGAGCTTTTGCAAGGCCGTCGCGACCTTATCGAGCCGGTGTCCCATCGTCGCATTGAAAAGCAGGACGCGGCAATCGGCGGGAACCCCTTCGGGAAAGGCGACGTCGATACATTCCTGAGCCGCACGTTCGGAATTAACGCTTCGAACACTGGACGAAAAAAATTCCAACATGGTTTTTTGAGTGGGAACGTGGGAAGTGGGGCCGTGAGAATGGGAAAACGTTCACGGATATTTTTGAGACCGAGTCCCAGAAAAAATTTGACCTTTATTTTGCAACGACCAACGTCACCCCCGCGCAGGCGGGGGTCCAGAGGGAAAGCGTAATCTCTGGATCCCCGCCTGCGCGGGGATGACGGAATGTCAGTTCATTTTTAATCTGGAATTCAGTAACGATGTCGCTATTATAGCGTTTGACAAGCCAAAAAGAAACCGCTTTGATAGACCGGACAAGAAAACGGAGGGCAACGCACCGCGTTCCGTGAACGCGGTTACGCTCACGGCGAGAAACACATCAACGCGACCGGGGCCAATCGCGACCGTAGGTCGCGGCTCTTTTATACTCGAACGCCCTTTTTGCCGTCCTTTACTTTTTTTTCCAAAATCGGTAGATTGGGTAACATTCCGGGATTTCGTACCGTCTTAATCCGGTAGTGCGAAGTTCATGAAATGCCCTTCGTCACCCCCGCGCAGGCGGGGGTCCAGAGGGAAAGCGTAATCTCTGGATCCCCGCCTGCGCGGGGATGACGGATTTTATTCTGCTTTCTCGAAGGTCCTTATCTTTGCTTGACTGTAGTTTCTTTTTCCGTTTTGTTTCATTCCTCGATTTATTAAGGAGAAATTGTACGATGAAATGTTCGCTCCAAGGGATCGGTTTGTCGGTTGCGTTCCTCTGCCTCGGCTGGGTCGCGCCGTCTTTGGCTCAAGAGTATACCAGTTTCCGCGATTTGAGGGATGATCAGACTTTGATGCGTGATTATCTCCTCCAAGGGGAATATGAAATGACCGTCGACGGGAAGAAGCAGGCCGGGCTCGACGTGATCGCCGACGGCGACGGCAAATTCCGGCTGGTCGTTTTTCAAGGCGGCCTGCCTGGTGACGGGGCGCGGGCGGACGGTCGGATCGTTTACGGGACGACCCAGGCGGGACCGACCGATTTCTCGACCGGGGCGACCGATCTCGACGCCGAATTTACCAAATACGTGGACGATACCGGTTTGGAAGCCGGCGTGCCGGAAAACCTGAAAAAATGGAAGGGCAAAGTCGAAGTCGACATCCCCGCCGATGTTTCGGGTGCCGAACGCTTTCAAAAAATGAAAATCAAAATCTTCCTGGAAAACCCCGATTTCCCGAAATGGACCTTTGAAAAAGTCCGGCGGGAAAGCCCGACTTTGGGCGAAAAAGCGCCCGAAGGAGCCTTTGTCGTCTTCGACGGCAAGAACCTCGACAATTTCAAGGAGGGGGCCAAAATGAACGAAACACCGTTCGGAAACACGCTCTGGGCGGAAGCGACCTCGAAGCCGTTCGAAAACGACAAGCCGTACCTGCTGCATATCGAGTTCATGCTCTCGTTCATGCCGACGAAAACGGGCCAGGCCCGCTCGAACAGCGGCGTTTACATTTACCAATCGTATGAATTGCAGGTTCTCGATTCTTTCGGCCTCGAAGGCTTGAACAACGAATGCGGCGGCTTTTACCGGGTTCGCAAGCCGGACGTCAACATGTGCTACCCGCCGTTGACCTGGCAGACGTACGACATCGACTTCACGCCTCCGAAGTACGACGGGGACAACAAGGTCGAGAATGCCCGCCTTTCGATCAAGCAGAACGGCGTTGTCATTCACAAAGACCTGGAACTGAAAGACGCAACCCCCGGCTGTCTGCCGGAAGGCCCCGGCCCGCGCGGCGTCTACCTCCAGGGACACGGGAACAAGGTTCAGTACCGCAATATTTGGGTTCAATACAAGTAGTCAATTAAGAATTATGAATTAAGAATTAAGAATGTGGAAGCATCTTTCAGGAAAGCCTTTCCGGGTTAAAATATCCGGGACAGGTTTTCAACCCTGTAAGGCGAAAATTCAATTCCCAACATTCTTAATTCATAATTTTTAATTCTTAATTTTCTGCCGTGTACCGTTATCTTGAGCTGATTCGGTTCAGTCATACGTTTTTCGCGTTGCCGTTCGCGGTGCTTTCCACGGCAATGGCGATGCGGCTGGGGGTCGCGACGGCCGAAATGCCCCGGCTTTGCGCCGGGGTGCTGCTCTGCATGGTGTTCGGCCGGAGTGCGGCGATGTCCTTTAACCGCTGGGCGGATCGGCACATCGACGCGGAAAATCCCCGAACCGCGAAACGGCACATTCCGAGCGGTATTCTTTCGGCCCGGAACGTGCTCGTTTTTACCGCTCTTTGCAGCCTCGGATTCGTCGGTTCGAGCTGTCTCTTCCTGCCTCGGAATCCGTTGCCGTTGCTTCTTTCCGTTCCGGCGTTGGTTTACATTTTCGGCTACAGTTTCGCGAAACGCTGGACGATCGGGTCACATTTCTGGCTCGGAGGCTCGCTTCTGCTTGCTCCGCTCGGGGCCTGGATCGCGATTCGCCCCGAGATCGCCCTCGCTCCGGTTTTGCTCGGACTCGCCGTCCTTTTTTGGACCGCCGGGTTCGACGTGCTGTACGCGACGCAGGATTACGAGTTCGACCGGGCGAAAGGGCTTCGCAGTATCCCGGCCCGGTTCGGCATCCGCCGTTCGCTGCACATCGCGGCCGGCTGCCATCTCCTGATGCTGGTGTTGCTCGGGCTGTTGCCGCTCGTTTATCCGCCGTTCGGGCCGGTTTACTACATCGGCCTCGGGATCATCGCGGCGATTCTGCTGCTCGAACATGGACTGATCCGGCCGCGAAAGGCGAATTCCGGTGAGCCGATCGACCTTTCGCGAATCAACATCGCGTTCTTTTACATGAACGTGCTGATCTCCTTCGGCCTGCTGCTTTTCGGAGCGATTGATCTTTGGGTGTGACGGCAAAAGTTCTTCCTCACGAAGGCACGAAGAGCACAAAGAAGATAAAACCGCGCCTTTGTGTTCTTCGTGTCTTCGTGAGAAAAAACCGCCCGTGGAATGTGCTGCGTGAAAAATTTGAACTCACTTTCCGTCACCCCCGCGCAGGCGGGGGTGACGGAATTAATTTGTTTTTGAGAAACTCACTCTCGAACGAATGTAGTGTTTTGTGCCAATCAATAAACATGGCCATTTTAAAATTTCCCGCTTTTTGAAAAAATTCGGAAAATATCCGCTCATCGAACGTTCTTACTATACTGGAGCCGATTGGAACGGCCCTGTAGCGGTCCTTTTTGCCGAGGAGCAGCACGTTGAACCCCGAAGAACTTTGCACGTTGATCGAGACGCATTTTTCGACGCTGCTCCTGTATGCGCGGCAGTGGGGGAAAGATTGCGCCGAAGATGTGGTGCAAGACGCCTTCCTCCGGCTGGTCAAGCGCTCGCACTGGGAAGGACGGCCGGAACAGCCGGTCGCCTGGTTGTTCCAAGTGGTCCGCAACGGGGCGATCGACCGGGTTCGGAAGGAACAGACCCGGCAAAAGCACGCCGAAAACCTCGCCGCGGAAAATCCGGTCCGGTTTGAAATGCCGCCCGAGGCCGCGATTCAAGCCGAGGAAATCGAAAAGATGCTCGAACTGCTTTCCCAAGACCAACGGGCGATCCTGATCGAACGGATTTGGGGCGGGCTGACCTTCGAGGAGATCGCGACGCTACGCCGAACGTCCCGGACGACCGTTTTTCGCACTTACACTGACGCTTTGGAAACGATACGACGAAAATATGGGAACGAAAAAAATCGATAAAACCGCCGACCCGGTGGGCCGGGAGAGCGAGTCGCTCGAACTCCCGCCGGAGCTCTCCGCCTGGGAAGCGACGCTCGCCGCCGCCAAGCCGACCTCGGACTCGGCCGCCCGGGAACGGACCAAGGCCCACGCCCTGCTCGAAACCTGCCGCCGGGCGGCCCCGGAAAAGGCCGACCTGATCGAAGCGATCCTCGAGGCCGGGGAGCAGCGGATGTCGCGCTCGCTACGGCAGTATGTTCGTTCGGAGCGATTCCGGGCCGGGACCGTCGGGGTCGTTATCGGCCTGCTGCTCGGCGCGATCCTGAACGTGTTCGGAATGGTGTTTCTCTTTTTGTTGTTGAAAATCCTTTGAGGACAACGAACGACGACATCGAGCCGGGGCCGTGAGGCCCCGGTTAGCGTCCGTCTTCAAGGCCCGTCACCACGTTGGGACAGCGCCGGCGGCCTTGAAGACGGAGACTAACCGGTAGCTGACGCAGCCGGCTCGATGAGGCATAATCCCCTTTCCCCCCAAACGCGAGGCGATCATGATTCTTCTCGGTTTCTGTTTATTTCTTTTCATCTTCGTTCTCAGCACACGGTTCGCGGGCTGCCCGCTTTGGGCTTATTACGATCCCCCTTCGTCCGCCTTTGTGTTTCTCGGCGTGTTATTGCACGTCCTGATTTGCGGGCGACAGCATTTTCTCCCTGGGTTGCGGGCATTGATCCGGCTCCCGAAATCAGGCGATCCCGGCATCGCCAAATATTATCGCCACCTCACCGAATGGACGCTGCTGCTTGGAATTCTCGGCATGCTCTTTGGCGTGATCGGCAGTTATTCCTACCCTTCGCCGGATGTGCTCGGGGTCTCGATCGCTTTCGGGGTGCTCTCGTTTTTTTATGCGACGGGTCTGACGCTCCTGCTGTTCTGGCCGATTTCGCTTCGGTATTCCGCCACCCTTGAGGACGACGCTTCTCCTTCTTCGAAACGATACTATTTTCCGCTTCGATTAACATTTTTCGGGCTGGCGGCCTATTTCATGACCCGGGCCTTGATGGTGTCGATTCTCGTCGCCATGTCGTCGTTGAAACTAGTCGATGGGGTCGTCCAGTCCGATACTTCGTCCTTTCCAACGAAAGAAATACTCCAGAAAACGTTTTTTTCCCTCAATCCGACCGATTTTTATGGGACGGTTTTCGGTTATCTGAGTTTGGATATCTACTATGATTTGCCCACCCTTCTTTCGATTCTTGTCAGTTTGGCGACCCTTCGGCTGGCGGCGGGCCAGCAGCGAAACCGAATGAACTGGATCCCGGTCAATGTTCTTTACGGCGTTTTTTGGTCGGTCTTCGGGTTCGTCATCATCCTTGGGAACATGGACCCCAAAACCTATGCAATGGGCTGCATGGTCGCCCTCCTCAGCGCTCTTTACGGCCTTGTCGGAGCGGTCCTCGTCGTAATCGGTTCGCGACGTTTTGCCGCCCTGTTCGTACTGGGATTCATTATCCTCACATGGACCGAAGTGCTGCTGAGAGGTCAGCTCGATGTTTCAACGCCGTCAAAAGCAATCTCGACCTATGCGTTTTATGCCGTGCTGATCGCCGTCTTCGTGTGCATCCTTTGTGACGGCATCCAAAAGCGACTCCGACCGGTCGAGTCGCCCGCTGCCGAGCCGCCCATCCCGCAGGAAGGGCAAGCCCAATCGATTCTGGACAGCGCGGTTCGGCAACAGCAAGAGAGGCTGTAGGAATGCAACCTGCGGTTGCGACGAAGGTTTTGGACGATCTGCTGTTTTGGCCTTATTTTGTTTTCATACCGAACGTAGTTCGGTTTCTCTACAGCCTATAGTCTATAGCCTACGGCCTTTCCTCACGTCAAACCGCAGGCGGCCTTCGCGCGGAGCAACACCTCGGCCGCTTTTTTTCGCGCCCGGGCCGCCCCTTCGGCCAGAATGCCGCGCACCGTTTCCGGGTCGGCTTCCAGGGCCTTGCGTTTTTCCCTCGCTGCGGCGAAGAACTGCTCGGCAAGCTGCACAAGCTCCTTCTTGACCGAGCCGTAGCCGAAATTGCCGCGACGATAAACCGCGGCCATCTCCTCCCGTTGGGCTTCGTTCGCGAACAGCGAATACAGATCGAACAGGAAATCCCCCTCGGGGTCTTTCGGCTCTTCCATCGGCCGGGAATCGGTTTTGATCCCCATGATTTTTTTCTTTTGGACATTCAAGGCTTCGAACACCTCGATCGTATTGCCGTAACTTTTCGACATTTTTTCACCGTCGGTCCCCGGCACCCGCGCCGAGGAGGCGAGCACTTTCGCCTTGGGCATCACGAAGACCTCGCCGAACGTGTGGTTGAACGCTCCGCCGACATCGCGACAGACTTCGACGTGTTGGACCTGATCCTCGCCGACCGGCACGAAGTCCGGATCGTAGGCCAAAATGTCGGCGGCCATCAGCACGGGGTAGGTAAACAAACCGGCGTCGGCGTTGAGCCCTTTCGCCTTTTTGTCCTTATAGGCATGACACCGTTCGAGCAGGCCCATCGGCGTCGAGGTCATCAGCAACCAGCAGAGTTCGGACACTTCGGGCACGTCGGATTGGACGAACAGCGTCGCCTTGGCCGGATCGAGCCCCAGCGCGAGGAGGTCGAGGGCGGCATCGAGCGTGTAACGCCGCAAGGTTTCCTTGTCCCGAACCGTCGTGAGCGCATGCAGGTTCGCGATAAAGTAGTAAGACGAATCCGGCCCGTTTTGCAATTCGATGTATTGACGGATCGCCCCGAAATAGTTACCCCAATGAAACCGACCCGTCGGCTGTATTCCTGAAAGTGTTCGCATCGATGATTAGCAAGGAAAAAGTGAAATAACCAAGAGCGAGTATTATACCGCGTCAACGGTTTCCGACAACGGCCACGAGCCGCGTACTGCGTACGCGGAGTTTATTGCGAGTCTGGGTAAGATTGCCCCAACGGGGCAACAACAAGGTAGCCGGGGGTGAGCGGTACCCCGCGAACCCCCGGTAATCGGACGGAGAGAAGTCAATCGTCCCCAACGGGGCGCACAGGGCGGTTTTTTGTGGCACCCCCGTTGGGGTGCAAATGGGTTTGCGCTTTGTTTCCGGGGGTTCCGCGAGTACGCTTCACCCCCGGCTACCTTATGAGCCCCTGTTGGGGGCTGGAAAACTGCCCCTAAAACTTGACTACACACCGTACGCGGGGGGAAGAGTGCGACCCGCTCACTCCGCGTACTCAGTACGCGGCTCGTTATTGTGCGGCTCGTTGCCGGAAAGCATCCGGAAGAAGAGCTCTTCGAGGTCGTCTTCGCCGTGCTTCTCGCGAAGTTCGGGCAGCGTCCCCTCGGTCAGGATTCGGCCGTGGTTCATGATCGCGACCCGGTCGCAGAGTTTTTCGACCTCGCGCATGATATGCGTCGAAAAAATAATGCACTTCCCCTCGTCCCGCAGTTCCCGGATCGTTTGCAAGAGCGACCGGGCGACGAGCACGTCGAGCCCTACGGTCGGTTCGTCGAAAATCAAGACCGGCGGGTCGTGCACGAGCGCCCGCGCAATCGAAACCTTTTGTTTCATTCCCGTCGACATTTTGTCGCCGAAACGGTCGCGGATCTCCTGCATGTTCAATCGGCGAAACAGTTCGTCCATTCTCGAACGCAATACGTCCTCTTCCAAACCGTAAAGCCGCCCGAAATGTTCGACCATTTCCCAGGCGGTCATCCGATCGTACACCGACGTGTTGGCCGAGACGAAGCCGATCCGCCGCCGCACTTCGTCCGGCTGCTTTTCGACGTCGAACCCGGCGATTTCGGCCGTCCCCTCGCTCGGCCGGAGGACCGTGCTGAGAATCCGGAGCGTCGTCGTTTTGCCGACCCCGTTGGGCCCGAGCAGCGCGAAAATTTCCCCCGGCCGGACCGTAAAGCTGATCCGGTCGACCGCCTTGAAAGGAGTCTCCGACCCTTCTTCGTAAATTTTGCTCAGGTTCTCGACGCGTATCATGGTTGCAGGGAAAGGGAAAAATACCGACCGTACACTCCGCGTGCATCGCACGCGGCTCTGTTGGTGCATTTCGTTTTTGGCGTTTTCTAACCGCAACAGGAACAGCCGGATTTTTTCGTCCGTTGGATCAGTTCGACCGGGGCGCCGTCTTCCTCGACAAAGGCGCAGCGGAGCCCTTCCATCGCAAAAAATGGCTCGACGATCACATTGGCCCCCTTGAGTGCCTGGTCGAGATCTTCAACCTCGAAGCCGACATGGGCGACCTTTTGGATCAGCTCCGGCATCGGCGAGCCCGGCTCGAATTTCAACCATTCGACGCCGTAAGGGTGGGCCGCCGCATCGGTAATATGAACCTTGCCCCCTTCGACGTAGGCGGACCATTTCTTTTCTTCGGTCGTCGGAATTCCCATGTGATCGTATTTCATTTCGTTCTCTCCTGAAAAATTAAATTGAAGTCAAACAATAATAGGCTGTAGGCTATAGACTATAGGCTGTCGTTTAAAGTTATACAATGACCTTCGTCACCCCCGCGCAGGTGGGGGTCCAGAGGGAAACCGTAATCTCTGGATCCCCGCCTGCGCGGGGATGACGGAATGTCAGATCTCTCACAAATGCCAGTTCCTTCACCTCGTATTACACTCTACCTCCCAAACATCGCCCGAAACTTTTCCAGAATATCCGGCGTCCCTCCCGGTCGGGTACAAACGTAGGCGGCGTATTCGTTGGCGAAGGCGTTGATCCGCTCAAGCGGTTCTCCGGCGAGAAAGCCGAGCACGCCGACCGCCGTAAAGGCGTCGCCGGCCCCGACCGTATCGGCGATCGCACCGGCATCAAGCGGAAAGCCGGGGTGATCCGAGGTTTCGATGTCGCCGTTCGGCTCTTGTTTTCGCAGCAAAAGCGCTCCCTGCGGCCCACGGGTTAACATTAGGAACCGCAGTTTGTTGTGTCGCAAAAACCATTCCCCTTGCCGCCGCGGGTCGGTTTCCGGGCAGCCGAACATGTCGGCGAGGACCGGCAATTCGGTGTCGTTCAGCTTCAAGACATCGGCGAGAGGCAGCAGGCTCGCGATCACCTCTTTGTCGATGAACGGAGCGCGGAGATTCAAATCGAAGACCTTGAGCGAACGGGGCGGGGCGTTTTCGAGCAGCGTCCGGATCGCGTTTCGCGAGAATTCCCCGCGGCTGGCCAAGGAGCCGAAGCAGAGGGCATCGGCGGTTTTCGCGGCATCGAGGGCTTCCGGGCCGGCGGCGATCCGGTCCCAGGCGACATTTTCGCAAATGGTGAAATGCGGGATTCCTTCGGCGTCGACGGCGACTTTGACGGTTCCGGTCTCCCAATTTTCGCAGCGTTGGACCAATCGGGTTGAAAGGCCGATCGAGCGAAAGACTTCGAGCAGTTCGTTGCCGAGCGGATCGTTGCCGACGGCGGAGATGAGAGCGGCTTCGGCTCCGAGCGATTGGGCGTGATAGGCGAAGTTGGCCGGGGCGCCGCCTGGTTTCGCCCCTTCGGGGAACAAATCCCAGAGGATTTCGCCGATCGCGATAATTTTATGCGGCATGGGTGATTGGCGGGGAGAAGAAACGGGGGAGACCGGCGGGAACCCGGTTGACAAACGATACCGGCTCATTATAATCTTCTTTTCCAAGTTCTTTGAAGAGGGGCGGAAGTTTTTTGTTTCCCGGTTTGCCGCGATCGGAAAGATCGCTATAACGAAAGGCCGCGTCGCTTTCGACGGACCGTTTTAGACCGTTTCAATAAATCCTAGAGGCCCTTATCGCTCCGTTGGTCGCTTTCCGACAAGCGTTTTTGGTTTACAGTAAAATTCGAAACCAGGGTAGGTAGCTCAGTTGGTAGAGCACTGGACTGAAAATCCAGGTGTCGCCGGTTCAATCCCGGCCCTGCCCATTTTCTTATTTCTTGGCCCCGCTTTCTTGCTGAATCGCCCGAACGAATAGCTCTTCGATTCGCAAACGTACCATGTTTTTGTTGTTCTGGGCAAGATTGTTGGTCTGCGCGAAAAATTTGATTCGATTGGCATCGCGTTTCGGGAATTTCGCAATTCGTTTTTTCATTCGACAACCCAGGCCTTATTGTGCCGGTGACAAAAAGTGAGCCGTGTGGTATTTTGTACGAAGTGTAACGAAGTTCAAAATATCGCGGACCATGACAAATCGCGGTACGGACAACGGGTCGAATTTTATTGCCTCGCCTATAAAACCATGAAATACGAACGTTTTCCGTTGTTGATTCTCTTGCTCTTCGTTTTCCTGACGAACGTTTCCTCGGCACAATCGCCGAAGCACCTCAAAGTTCTCGCCGTCGGCAACAGTTTCTCCGAAGACGCGACGACATGGTTGCCGCAGCTCGTGAGCGGTTCGGCGGTTCCGTGTCAATTGACGCTCGGCAAGGCGTCGATCGGCGGCTGCGATTTTACCCGGCACATGCGACATGCCGACATTCACGAAACGGATCCCGCCGATCCCGAAGGCCGTCCGTACCAGGGAAAAACGAAGAGCCTCAAGGAGCTCCTCCAATCCGAACGCTGGGACTTCGTCACCATCCAACAGGCGAGCCCGAAAAGTTTTCGTCCTGAAACATTTCGTCCCGATGCGAAGCGGCTTTACGATTACATCAAAAAATACGCTCCGCAGGCCGAAATCGTGATACACCAGACTTGGGCTTATCGAGGTGATGAGCCTCGATTCGGCACGGACTTTTGCCCCTCGCAAGAAGCGATGTACCGGGGGCTCTGCGGCGCTTACGCCGGGCTCGCCGAGGAACTCGGCTGCCGTTTGATTCGCGGCGGCGATGCAATGGAGTCGGCGCGGCGTTCGCCCGAATGGGGCGATGTCGGGGATTGTTTGAAGTTCGACGGAAAAAAGGCGGAATATCCGTTCCTGCCGGATCAGAGCCGTTCGCTGAACGAAGGGTATTCCTGGAAAAGGAACAACGACCAATGGGAGTTGCGTTACGACGGGATACACGCGAACGTCGCCGGCGATTATTTGCTCGGCTGCGTTTGGTTGGAGTTCTTTTTCGGCGTTTCGCCCGTCGGCAATTCTTTCGTTCCGGAAAAACTCCAAGCCGAAGACGCCGCGATTCTCCAACGTATCGCCCATGAGCTTGGGAAACGACCCTTTGGTCTTTCCGAAATACCGTAGCCGGTAGGGGCGAGGACCTGCCGTCCAGGCAAAAAGGGCTTCACCCTCTGTCAAACCGCGGCCTCGTTGGGCCGCTACCGTATTGAATACAGGAATTTTTAAACCGGCTTGCGTCTACCTTTTCAAACCATCAATAAACGTCCCCGGTTTTTTGACGGTCCCGATGTCGGAGTACCGACTCCGCATACGGCTCTTTTTGTCGTTTTTGCCAAAATATCGCCCGGTTCTTGATTTTTCCCCGACTTTTCGGGTATAATCCCCTCCGTTGATTTCCGCTCTGAAATGAGGGCCTTTCTTTTCTACTTAGGGGATTTTGAGAATGACGAAGAAACAAAAACACGATTACGCGCTCGGTGTCGATTACGGAACCAACAGCGTTCGGGCGATTTTGGTCGATCTCGCCGACGGAGCCGAGGTCGCGAGTTCCGTTTACAATTATCCGAGCGGGGATGCCGGAATTCTGCACGATCCGAAAAATCCCCTCGTCGCCCGGCAAAACCCAAGGGATTACATCGAAGGGTTCCTGACGGCTGTTTCCAACACCGTGTTCGCCGCCCGGCGGGACGGAATCGACGCCAACCACATCAAAGGGATCGGCGTCGACACGACCGGTTCGACGCCGATCCCGGTCGACGCCGCCGGAATGCCGCTCGCTCTCAACCCGAAATTCGAGAACCAGTTGGCCGCCCACGCCTGGTTATGGAAAGACCATTCCGGGCATGTCGAGGCCGCGAAAATTTCCGAAGCGGCCGCCAAATCGCCGGACAAATACCTCAACAAGTGCGGCGGCACCTATTCCAGCGAATGGTTCTGGTCGAAAATCTGGCACTGCAAAAAAGAGAACCCCGCCGTTTTCAAGGCCGCGTACTCCTGGGTCGAGTTTGCCGATTTTATTCCCGCGTACATTACGGGCAATCTCAATCCGGCGAAAATGGCTCGCGGCGTCTGCGCGGCCGGGCACAAGGCGATGTTTCACGAATCCTGGGGCGGGCTGCCGAGCAAGGTGTTTCTCAAAAAGCTCGACCCCGATCTGGCCGCGATCCGAGACCATTTCAGTGCCGCGGCCCAAACTTCGGACAAGCCGGCCGGTCTTCTTTCCGACGAGATCGCTTTGCATGTCGGCCTGCCAGCCGGGCTGCCGGTCGCCGTCGGGGCGCTCGATGCGCACATGGGCGCGGTCGGGGCGGGAATCAAGCCGGGTACGCTCGTCAAGATCATGGGCACGAGCACCTGCGACATGATGGTGCACCCGAAAAACAAGGCCTTGAAAGACATTCCGGGCCTTTGCGGAATCGTCCCCGGTTCGATCATCCCCGGAATGTACGGACTCGAAGCCGGTCAATCGGCGGTCGGCGACATCTTCAATTGGTTCGCCCGTTATTTGACCCCCGGCCCGTTTTACATGGGAGGCGACCCGCATGTTACCCTCAGCGCCGAGGCCGGGAAATTGCAGCCGGGCGAGAGCGGGCTCTTGGCCCTCGATTGGAACAACGGCAACCGGACCGTCTTGGTCGATCCGCTCCTTTCCGGTTTGCTCATCGGGCAGACGTTGCACACGAGCGCTCCGGAAGTGTATCGGGCGTTGATCGAGGCGACGGCATTCGGGGCGTTGACGATCATCAAGCGGTTCGAGGAGTACGGCGTCAAGGTCAACGAGGTGATCAACTGCGGCGGCATCGCGGAAAAGAACCCGCTCATCATGCAGATTTACGCCGATGTCTGCAACCGGCCTATGAAAATCTCGCGCTCCTCGCAGACCTGTGCCCTCGGGGCGGCGATGTTCGGCGGAGTGGTCGGCGGGGTTTACAAAAAAGTCGAGGACGCGCAAGCGAAAATGACCGGCACGGCCCCGACGGTCTACAGGCCGAACAAAAAAGCGGTCGCCGTTTACGAAAAGCTGTACGCCTTGTACCGGCAGTTGCATGATGCGTTCGGCAACGTCCCGCAAAAGCAGCCGCCGCAAATGGGCAAGATCATGAAAGAGTTGATCGCGATCCGCGACGCCGTCCGAAAGTAACTTTACACCGTAGCCGATATACAAAAACGATAAAGGGGTAATATTTATGAAATCCTGGCAGGCGGAATTGCTGATTTTCCTGGCGGCGGCGATCTGGGGAAGTTCCTACATCTTCACGTTTTGGGGGCTGGAGGCCGCTCCGCCGGCGACGTTGCTGCTCATGCGATTTCTCGTCGGGCTGCTTTGCACGCTGTTGCTTTTCGGCAAACACATGTTCGGGATCGACCGGACGATGCTCCGCCAAGGGCTGATCCTCGGCTCGCTCTTCGGGATGGGCTATCTGCTGCAGTTTTACAGCATCCAGTTTACGATGATCGCGAAAGCCTCGTTTATCGTCGCACTGGTGCTCCCCGCGACGCCAATCGTTTCGTATTTCGTC
>JAVBQI010000052.1:0-2771 GCA_031549145.1 Thermoguttaceae bacterium
AAAAAAAAACACTCCCCCCCGCCCCCGTAGCTCCGGGTGGACCCCCACACCCCGCGACCCCCCGGCCGCGGCTCTGAACGAAACCATTCAAAATTATTCTGGAATTCAGTATTCCTGACAAAAAAACGGAGCGAGGGCATCATTGCCCTTCGCTCCGCTTTGTGGGTAATCGCGGTTTCCTTTAATTGTTCGCCAAGGCCAACGCATCCGAAACGGTCGCCTGACCGAATCCGACCTCCGAAACCCCCAACCATGAAAAGGGCCGGAATTGGTTTCGATCGGGTGTAACCAACGAATGCGCCGCTTCGCAACGGATGTCCAAATCGCGAACCGAAGGGATCACTCCCTGGGCGAGTCGGATCACCGAATTCCAGTTTTGGTTGTCAACGACGAAAATGATCTTTCCGCCGTCGATGTTCGCGATCCCCGTGAGGGTGATCGCCCCGGAATACCGGCTGTCCCGAACGGCATCGTAATTCCGGACGACCAGCGTTTCGCCTTGGCAAAGATTCAAATCCCGAATCACGCCGTTGGGCAAAATCGTGTTGGTCGTGATCGTATCACGGCCGATCTGAAAACCGGCGGCTCCCCGCAAATCGGCTTTCGCGAAATTGGCTCCGTCCAGGTTCGCCCCCGAAAAATCGGCTCCCCGAATGTCCGCACCGACGAAATTGGCTCCTTCGAGATTCGCTCCGGAAAAATCGGCGCGACGAAGATCGGCCCCGGCAAAATCGGCGTCGGTCAAATCGGCTCCCGCGAAATTCGCGGCGGTGAGCTTCATTTCCCGGGCCTGAAGCCCCGGCCGGGCGTTCATTTTTTCGGTCTTGGCAATAACATTTCCTCCGAGGGTAAAAATCTTCGCTTCCGCGGCGCCGCATGAAATCAACAAGCCGACGACCGAACAAGCAACAAACAAACCGCGATTGATATTAACGTACTTCGACATGACAGAGTCCCTTTGCAACAAGCTTTTAACGTATCTGAGAGGTGTTGTGTTTTTCCGGGCACACGCCGCGGCACTGTTTGTAGTATAGTGAGAAATGACATTTCGGACGGGCGACTTGAAAAGAAATTTTCATTTTTTCAAGAATTTTTCGTTACAAACCGAAAAATGAAACGGCTGTAGCGGTTGGGAGAGAGCAGCTTAGCAGTCAGCGGCTTAGCGTCTTAGCCCTGCGAGCCGGTTTTCAGATTTTCTTTGCCCAAGGTTACAATATGAAAAGGGCCGGCGGGATGCGAGCGGAGGTAGTCGTTGATCCGTTCCCGGGTCAGCTCAGTAATCGTCTTGTCGATTTCTGCTTTCGTTCGGACCCGGCCCAGATGATACCAATCTCTCGCGATCGCGGAACTTCGGGCCGCCGTCGATTCCTGCTGCATGATGAGCGAGCACTTGGCCCGGATTTTGAGCCGCCGCAATTCCCCTTCGCCGATTCCTTCCCTCAGCCGATCCAGCTCCGAGAACAGGAGATCGAGCGATTCCTGCGCTCTCGCCGGAGCCGTTCCGCAATAACAAAAAACGCTTCCCCGGTTCAAATGCGTGTAATAGGAAGCGGAAACGGAATAACAGAGGCCGCGTTTTTCCCGAATTTCCTCGAAAAGCCGGCCGCTCATGCCGCCGCTGAGGACGTTGACGCCGCTCCAGGCCGGGAGGAAATCGGGATCCCGGAAAGGGACCGCCGGATAAGCGATCCCGATATGCGTCTGCGCGGAATCGCAAGGGATGTGCACCTGATCGGTTCCCCGGTCCGATTCGACGATCGGCGGCCGCGAATTCGCTTTCCAATCGCCGAACAGCCGCTCGATGTCGGCCCGGAGCTCGCCGATGTCGAATTTTCCGGCAACGCTGAGAATCGCCCCCTCCGGCTGGTAGTAACGGCTGTAAAACCGGCGAATCTCCTCAATCGTGATTCGCTCGACGCCGTTAAATTCCCCGAAACTCGGCCGGCCCCAAGGGTCGGGGAAAAAATTCCGGCCGAGTTCGACCATCATTTTTTGCGGCGGCTCGTCTTCGAGGGAGAGGATTTCCTGCAACGCGACCTGCCGGGCGGCCTCAAGCTGATCTTCAGGCAAATGCGGCCTGAGCACGAGATCGGCCAAAAGTTCGAGCGTCGGATACAGATGCTCGGCGAGCGATTGGGCCGCATAAGCCGTATGGGCCTGAGAAACGGATTCCGACCGTTCGGAGCCGAGATTTTCAAAGGCTTCGCTCAAACGCCGGTTGTCGTAATCGCCCGCTCCCCGCAGTACCATTTCGCAAACCAAATTGGCCAAACCGGGTCTCTCAGGCGGATCGTCAATCGCCCCGCAGGGAACCAACATCGTGTAGGCGACCGACTCGCACCAATTCATTTCTTCGGCGAGGAGGACCAGCCCGTTGCTCAATCGATGGGTCGAGAGAATTTGTTGCACGGAAAACGGTGAGGTTGACAAAACGAAGGAATTCGGGATTCCAATAGGAAACGTCGCTGCAAAATACCAGAATCCGGGTGTTTTAACAATAACCTGTGATAAAATCGAGGACGATGGTCCGGTTTTTCAAGCCCTGAAAATGGGGACTCTTTCTTGTCGGCGAAAAAAAGATGGTATAATCCGCTTCTTACTACTCAAGCCGGTTTAAAATTTCCGTCTTCAGTACGGTAGCGGCCCAACAAGGCCGCGGTTTGACCGAAGGCGAAGCCTACAGCCCATACCGGCTACGGTATAAGATCGGCGATATCGAAGACGCCGTCGCCTGGTTTTTCCCATTACAACACTTTAAGGAGAGTTTTATG
>JAVBQI010000035.1:0-42443 GCA_031549145.1 Thermoguttaceae bacterium
CATCACGGCCAACGAGCGGGGGCGGACGAGCAAGCGGCGAATCTGGTCCGGCGGCGACATCGTAACCGGCAGCGCGACCGTGATTTTGGCGATGGGCGCCGGCCGGATCGCGGCCAGGGACATGCACGATTATCTTTCGCACGACGGAGCGGAATGGTAGAATGATTTGAATGTGCGAGCGAATATTATCTCACTATCGAGCCGGGGCCGTTAGGCCCCGGTTAGTTTCCGTCTTCAAGGCCCGTTGGAATTCGATCACCGTTGAAGACAGACGCTAACCGGCAGCTAACGCAGCCGGCTCGATATGGTTTGCAACTATCTCGTTGCAATGCCGCACTACCAGCCCTATTACAAAGATCATGAAAAAAACCGCGCTTTTGACGTCGTGCCTTTTTTTGTCGATTGTCGTCAATCTCGTTCCGGCGGCGGAAAAGGGGGCAGCGGTCGAACCGAAAAACCTTGCCTTTCGAGCAGTGCCGTTTACGAGCGTCCATTTTCAAGATCGGTTTTGGACACCGCGGCTGAAAACGAACCGCGAGGTTTCGATCCCGCATAATTACCAATGGTGCGAGGAGACCGGCCGGTTCGAGAATTTCGCGAAGGCGGGCGGGCTGCAGGAAGGGAAATTTCGCGGGATTTATTTCAACGATTCGGACGTTTACAAACTGCTCGAAGGGACCGCGTATTCCCTCGCCGATCATCCGGATTCGGCCCTTCAAAAGCGGGCCGATCAATTGATCGATTGGATCGCCGCCGCCCAGCAAAAGAACGGGTACTTGAACACCTATTACACGCTGGTCGAGCCGGAGAAAAAATGGTCCGACACGCACATCAAGCACGAACTGTATTGTGCCGGACATTTGACCGAGGCGGCCGTCGCCTACGATCAGGCGACCGGGGAGCGGAAGTTGCTCGACGTCGCCGAAAAGTTTATCGACCATATCGCCGCGACGTTCGGCCCGGAACCGGGCAAGAAGGTCGAAGTGCCCGGACACGAGGAGATCGAGCTCGCGCTCATCAAATTGTATCAACAAACCGGCAACGAAAAATACCTCGCGCTCGCGAAATTCTTTATCGATTCGCGGGGCGATCAGGCCGTTCGGACCGATAAGTTGCAAGGGTCGTATTCTCAGGACGACCGGCCGATCCGTGAGCAAAGCGAAATCACGGGGCACGCCGTTCGGGCGATGTACCTGTATGCCGGGGTCGCCGATCTCGCCGCTTACACCGGGGATACGGCACTGGTCGAGGCGATGCAACGGCTTTGGAACGACGTCGCCAACAAGAAGATGTACATCACCGGCGGGATCGGGGCGCGACACGAAGGGGAGGCGTTCGGCAACGCGTTCGAACTGCCGAACGCGACGGCCTACTGCGAGACCTGCGCCGCGATCGGGTTGGTCTTCTGGGCGCATCGTTTGAACCTGATGCACGGAGAAGCGAAATACGCCGACGTGCTCGAACGGGCGATGTACAACGGCGTCCTCTCGGGGATCGGTTTGGACGGCAAGAGCTTCTTTTACGTCAATCCGCTCGCGAGCGGTGGGCAGCATCACCGACAGCCGTTTTTCGATTGTGCCTGCTGTCCGACGAACGTCGTCCGGTTCGTCCCTTCGCTCCCCGGTTATCAATATGCGACCGACGAGGACGGGCTAATCGTCAACCAATACGTCGCGGGCGAGGCAGTCGTCGAACATCCGACGCGCGGGAAGATCACCGTCAAAATGCAAACCGATTATCCCTGGAGCGGGCTGTTCAAGTTCGATCTCGCGTTTGAAAAACCGCAAACGAAGCCGTTCGTTTTGAAATATCGCGTGCCCGGTTGGACGAGCGGCAATTTCCGTTTGGGAATGAAAAACGGCTACGTTCTGTTGTCGGCGACCGATCCGAACCGGATGTCCGGCTCGATTCTCTTCCCGGTCGAGACGGAACGGGTCGTCGCCAACCCGAACGTCCAAGCCGATCGCGGGCGGGTCGCGATTCGTCGCGGGCCGCTCGTCTACTGTTTCGAGCAATGCGACAATGTGGTCCCGGTCGATAAGATCGTGCTCGCCCGCAACCCGGAATTCCGGTACGAGTTCAAGCCGGACCTGCTGTGCGGGCTCGGTGTGATCCGCTGCAAAAACGTCGACGGTCGCGAGCTGACGGCCGTTCCGTATTTCGCCTGGGATCATCGCGAACCGGGCAAAATGAGCGTCTGGGTCCGGCAAGAAGGGCTGACCCGAACGCCGAAGACCGACGATCCGAACTGGACCGATTCGCGAACGGGCGAGCCAATTTTGTACGGCGATTTTTCGGAAAGCCTGCTCGGACTGCCGGAAAACCTCCCGCTGCACGAGCGGGCCGCCGCGAGTGCTTCGCATTGCTGGGTTACCGATTTGACCGATGCGATCGCCTACGAAAGCGTTCCGAAGGATTCCAACGATTACGATGTTAAACGGCACACGTTTTGGCCGAACCGGGGGACGAAAGAATGGGTCGAATACACCTTCGAGAAGCCGGAAACCGTTTCGAAGTGTTCGCTCTATTGGTTCGACGACGAACCGCGCAACGGCGGCTGCCGGACCCCGAAATCGTGGTCGCTTTCCTATCGCCAAGGGAACGACTGGGTCCCGGTCGCGACGCAATCGCCGTTCGGCGTCGCCAAAGACAAATTCAACCTCGTCGAGTTCGCCCCCGTTGAAACGACCGCCTTGCGAATCGACGTCGAGTTACAGGACGGCTGGTCCAGCGGCGTGATGCGCTGGTATGTTGAGTGAGGCCGTAGGCGATCTTCAACGACGAGCCGGGACCTGTGGTCCCGACAACGGCCAAAACACGATATTTCCGCAACGCCAATACCTGACGGTACGGTCATAAAACATGCAAAACAAGTGCAGTAACGATACAAAGTCCCCGACGACCAAGTTTTCTTCTGTATATAGAGAAGTTGCAATTCCCGGTTTAGTTTTTTCTCTGGGTAGTATTCTTGTGTTCTTTGTTGTCCTGTGCTTTATTGTCGCTTTATCTTCTGAAGACACAAATTTTAAAGAAAATTTTTTGAATTTTGAATATCGATTCGCTTTGATCTATGTCATTGTCTGCGGCTTCATAGGGCAGTTGGTAGGATTTGGATTGATCATAGCCTCTATTGTCACGACGATTTCAAGAAAGAATAAGGAAGAGTAAGGCTTTACTGCTCTTTACAAAAAATTCCGTCATCCCCGCGCAGGCGGGGATCCATAGTGAAAGCGTGTTCTATGGATTCTCGCCTGCGCGGGAATGACGAAAGACGAGGTTCAAATTTTTACACAGGTCGATAATTATTGTGGAAAAGGTCGGCAACCTAGCATCCACGATCGAGTCATCATAAGACACTACAGCCTATAGCCTTCCTATGAACGACATCACCGCATTACCCGTCGAGGTCCGACTCGTTATGCTATTCCTTTTGGGGATCGGCGTCGCCTTCTCGCTGCGTCGGCTGCTCGGTGCATCCAAGAACATGATCATCGGCCGTGCGGTCTTTTGGGGCATTCCCCTCGCGATCGTTCTGCTATTTTGGTGGGAGGTCGTCCAGTGGTCCGGCTCGCTGGGCGGGAAGATCACCGGCTTGCAAATCGCTACCGAATCGGCCGAAACGCTGCACTTGCGGTTTGCCGCCCACGTGTTGCTGTTCGTTTTGCTTTTGGCCGCTTCGATCACCGATTTTCGGGAAATGATCATTCCGGACTGGATCACGGTCCCGGGCACGATCCTGGGACTGCTTCTCGCCGGTTGGCTGCCGCAAACGCTGCTCCCGGCGACGGCCCAAATCGCGGCCCCAGACGCGATGTCCGGCTTCGAAACACTTTACGCTTCGAATGCCGTTCCGCTACACATCGCCAGTTCCCAAGTCTGGCCGGAAATGCTGCGTCCCTCGCCCAATGTCTTTTCCCTCGTCCTGGCCCTCGTGATTTGCTGGGGCTGGTGCTTCGCGATGCTGAACCGGGTTTGGTACGGCCGGTTGCCGTTCAAAAAAGCGGCCGCGATTTTTGGACGGCATTTGATTCGATCCCGCTCGACGATTCTGTTCGCGATTCTCGGGCTGCTCGGCTCGGGAATCATCATCCTGTTTTGGAGTCGGGCCGCCGCCGATTCGGCTCATTGGCGAGGCTTTTTGACCGCGCTAATCGGACTTGCGGTCGGAGCCGGATTGATTTGGGCCGTCCGGCTAATTGGCCGGGTCGCGCTCGGCCGCGAAGCGATGGGGTTCGGCGATGTTACGCTCATGGGAATGATCGGCACGTTCGTCGGTTGGCAATCGTGCATCCTGATTTTTTTCCTTGCCCCTTTGGCCGGGATCGTGCTCGGTATCGCCCGACTTGTCCTTGGCCTCGACCGCGAAATGCCCTACGGCCCGTTTCTCTGCCTGGCGACGGTGTTCCTCGTTCTGTACTGGCCGGACTGCTGGAACCTGACGGAGCCATTCTTCTCCCTCGGCTGGGTCGTGCCCGGGATCATGGGAGCCTGCCTCATCTTGCTCGGTGCGATGCTCGCCGGTTGGCAACGGGTCAAGAATCGTTTGGGACGTTAGAGCGTTTCACGAAATGGCGTGTACTAGCCCCAAGCGTAAGCGCGGGGGGATTGAGCCCAATGCAGACGTCATTATACTCAAGCCGGTTTAAAATTCCCGTCTTCAACACGGCAGCGGCCCAACGAGGCCGCGATTTGACGGAGGGCGAAGCCTACTGCCCATACCGGCTACGGTATATCACCCCGCGCTCACGCTTGGGGCTAGTATTAATGAGCCGCCGTCTCAAGAACGACGGAATCGAGAATCGCGGCGGCGTAGGCGTCGATCGGCATCGGCTCCGGATAAAACGGCATCGCCGCTTCGACCCCTTCGCTGAAGGCGACCCATTCGCCGAGCCCGGCCCCGAGTTGGTCGTAGGCGATCAACTCCTCGGTCTTCGGATTCGGTTCCTTCCGGTCGAGATCTTCGAGCGACATCGGCAGCACGACCTTCAGCTGCGCCCCGCGCAGGGAAGGATGCCCTTGAGAAAGCGTCACCGAACCGATAATTTCGCCAATACGCATGGTAGAGGACAGAGGACAGAGGACAGAAGACAGAAGACAGAAGACAGAAGATTTCGACCTTTGGCCGAAATCAAAGAAGAGGGTTGCAAACGAAAGCGGTTCGAACAACCGAAAAATGATCGTATCGAATTCCTGTCATCTGTCCTCTGTCCTCTGTCCTCTCAAATACCCCGGAACCTTACGGACGCCGCCGTCGAGGAACGTTTTGAGCAGTTCCCGCGATTTGAACGGCCCGCTTCGGTCCGGGTCGAGCACCAACACATTCGCGCCGGTTTGGGCGGCGTCGATTTTCAGCGCGGCCGGTTCGAAACCGAGCACGGCCCGCAAACCCGGATGCCGGTTCGCGATACACATCGCTCCGGCCGAATAATTCGTCAACACCACCGCCAGCGACCGCGTCGGCTCCTCCTGCAGTTCGCGAGCCGCCTGCTTCATCGCTTCGAGAATACACTCGAACGACTGTTGCCGCAACGCGTACTCTTTTTTCAGCCGGTCGATCAGCACGGTCGGCTCCTTTTTCAGCAAGTGCAGCCCAAGCCAAACCCGCGGAATTCCTTCCGATCGGTTTTGCGAACTCTCGGCGCCGCCGCCGAACACCAATTCGATATTCCGCTTGCGCAACTCATCACGAACCGCCGGGGTGATGATCGCCTTCTCCGGGACGATGAGCCGCTTGATCGTTTCGAGCCGTTCCTTGAGTTCCGTAAGCGTGATCACCCGGTTCGAGAGCCGCATCTCGCCCGTCGCGACCGCCGACGTCGGTTGCACGAGCTTCGACTCCGCGAGATTCGGCACCGCGAGCATCGCCGGTTGCAAATCGGTCAAAACCCGTCGGACAAGTCGTTCAATGTCGATCATTTGTTAGAGGATAGATGATAGATGTCAGAGGAGAGTGGAGAGTATCGCGAAGAAAAAAGGATGCCATTATTTCTATCATCTTTCCTCTATCCGCTATCCGCTACCCCAATCACTGACCAGCGGACCGGGGTCGCGGGGGTACCGATTTGCTGACTCGTAAATTTGCCGTCGCTGGAAATAATGACGTTCATGCCCGGCCCGGCCCCGAGCGCGTCGATCGCGAGCACCGGGTCGGCCCCGTCCGATAGTTGGACCAACAGCATCTTCCAACCCTGCAAAGTCGGGTGCTTAACGGACGACGTCGCGGTTCCAATGATTTTTCCGGTAAGCATGAGTAGCGGTTTAGCAACTTAGCGGATAGCGGCTTAGCGGATAGCAAAAACTATCTTCTAAGCTGCTAAACTGCTAGGCCGCTTTCTATAATGAATTGTCAAACTTAAATCGATCAATACGAACGTGATATTCAGCAGGTAGAGGAAAATGACGGCGTCGTAATTGTAAAATACCTTGTGCAACACCCCGCAAACGTAACCGAGCACGACGATCGAGCCGAACCGGAGGCTTTTGCCGTCGCTCCGCTTGCTGCGATACTGCTTCCAAATCGAAATCGGCCAACTGATTCCGAAACAGACCAACATTCCGATTTCAAAGGGAGACATAGCGGATAGCGGCTTGGCGCCTAGCGGTTTATTGGCAACACAACAAATCCTTTTGTCGCGTTTCTTCTTTTTTCCTTTTTCGTTCTTCCGCTCTTTCTCGAACGACTTCCTCGACCCATGCATCGTGATAAGCGATTTCTTTGGCAATGGTACGTTCGTGAAAGCTCATTTCGTTTTCATTCTTCAAAATTTCAAAGCTTGACATTTTTAACCTTCTTCACTTACAACAATCCGGGATCGTCTATTTCCGTTACGGCCGTAATCGTAACATGGGTTTTCCCGGATTTGATATGCGTTCGTGTGATCTTTTCAACGAGAAGCCCGTCGTGAAAAGCCCTTCTCGCCTCGGCGGCGGACTCGACTTCGATGGTTCCGCTTTTGGGAGATTCAATCGAATAATACGTATTGATTCTTTCCATCTCTCATTTCTCCAGGATATGCAACGCATCGACCAGCGCGCAGCGGCGTTGGCGGGTGAACGTCAGCGGGGTCGTGATCCCTTCCCCGGTCGGGCCGGCGATCGAGAACGACGGGTAACCTTCCCCGCCGCCGCCGAGTCCGGCCGTGCAAGGGCCGTTCTTCACGAAAATCGTCGTCTCAAGCGCCTTGCCCATTTTCGTCATGTTGTTGACGTTGCTCGAATGAATGATCGCCGTGTGCCGGAAACCATGTTCGTATTTTTTCGCCAACGCGATCCCCTGGTCGATGTCCTTGACGCGAACGAACGGCAGGAACGGCATCATCTGCTCGACTGGGACGAACGGGTTTGATTCGTCGGTTTCTCCGAACAACATCTCGACCGAATCCGGGACGTTCTTGCCGATGCCGGCGGCGAGGACCTTCGCGTCCTTCCCGAGGAATTCGCGGGAAGGAACGTCGTGCTTGTTCGCCCCTTCGCCGACCGAAGCGATCCCGCGTTGGGTCATGAGCGCGGTTTCGGCCGCGTTGAGCCGGACCGCTCCGGCCCGTTCCATCGCCTGCATCATTTTCTCGAACACCGAATCGACGACGAAAACCTCTTTCTCGGCGATGCAGAGCAAATTGTTGTCATACGCCCCGCCCGCGATGATGCTGCGGGCCGCCCGATCGAGGTCGGCGGTCTCATCGACGACGACCGGAGGGTTGCCCGGCCCGGCGACGATCGCCCGCTTCTGCTGTGAAAGCGCCGCCTTCGCGACGCCCGGCCCGCCGGTGACGACGATCAGGTTGATGTCCGGATGCTTGAAAATGATGTCCGCCGATTCCATGGTCGGCTCGACCACGACCGCGATCAGGTTGTCGATCCCCATTTCCTTGTAAATCGCCTCGTTGAACCGACGGACCCCTTCGGCGGCGACTTTTTTGCCGCTCGGGTGCGGGTTGACGACGAGCGTGTTGCCCGAGGCGATCATGTTGACCGCGTTGTTGGCGATCGTCGGCAGCGAATGCGTAACCGGGGTCACGGCTCCGATCACTCCGAACGGCGCGAACTCGATTACGGTCAACCCGTGGTCGCCGCTGAAGACCTCACTCTTGAGGAACTCGACGCCCGGAGCGTTGTAGCCGACGTTTTGCAGCTTGTCGATTTTGTGTGGCAACCGGCCGATCTTCGTTTCGTTCATCTCCATCGTCCCGAGTTCGACGCTCTGCTCGATGCAAATTTTCCGGATGATCGAGAGAATTTTCTTCCGGTCGGCGATAGTCCGTTTCGAGAGCTGTTCGTAAGCATCTCTGGCGGCGGCGACCGCTTCTTTCGCGCAGGTGAACTGGCCGTAGCGACCGCAGAACGAGGGGACCGAAACGTAAGCCGGAACCGCGATGCGGGAAAGAACTTCCTCGATCACGTTGCGGACCAGGGATTCATTGATTGAAATCATGGGAGTAAAGGATGGTTAATTGGTTAGCGGCAAGTTTTTTTGTGCTCTAAAAATGCGGCGGTGCCGACGGCAAGCCGGCGAGGACGATCGTTTTCCACGAATTTAACCAACCGTTTCAAACGAGCCTCGTTTGACGAATTCTTCTCAGAAACGTCAACCGTTTCGGAATTTTCGCGATTCTGTGGTTTAGGCTGTGTCAATGCTGTTGACATGGCGGAATCCCATACAAAATTCGCCCCTGATTTTGGAATGACCTTCGTCACCCCCCGCGTAGGCGGGGTTTCAGAAGGAAAGCGTAATCTCTGGATCCCCGCCTACGCGGGGATGACGGAAATCTTAGCTCATTCATAATCCGGAGCTCAGTATTTTCTTTTCCTCTATCCTCTAACCTCTATCTTCTGACCACTAATCTGAACGGCATCGACGATGCCGATGATGGTGGCGTCGACGGGCAGGGTTTTGGTTTCCGGGGTCAGGCGGGCGCTGGAGCCCTGGACGACGAGGACGAGTTCGCCTTCGCCGGAGCCGACGGTATCGACGGCGATGAGCGTTCGGCCGGTCGTCACCATTTTGCTCCGGGTTTCCGGGTCGATGCGGTACGGTTCGATCACGAGCAGCTTCCGACCGACCATCGAGTCGACCTTCTGCGTCGCGACCATGGAACCGACGATTTTAGCGATGAACATTTTGGGGTGGCTGCTGGTGTGTGGTTAGTGCGACGTGGCCAGGGATTTTCTTCGCTGTTTTCGTGCAATCGCCTTTCGAAGCAAATCGCGGGCGTCTTCCGCCGCCAACCGGTCGTGTTCGTCCATGGCACGTTGTTTCATTGTTTCGATGACATTTTGGTCATTTGCCTTTTTTCTTTTTGTTTCGTGAATCGAGGTCATCTAAATGCTCCTCAACAACCTTCAAGTCTTTAGCTTTGCGAATCTCGGTTGCGACTGTTAAGCGGATGGTGGAAGGCCCGGAATAAAACAATTTACGCGTGTTCTTGACGACTTCTCTTCCCTCTTGAAAAGCTGTTTTCGCATCATCGAGATTGGAAGTGTCAATAAGTTCCCCACTCCAATCCTTGAGCGTGTACCAAATGTCATTAACTTCCCGCATGTTTCTCAAACAAGGAGTCATGCCCTTGTTTTTTTGCTTGGTTTACAAGATATTGCCCAATCTCGGAAACAGCTCTTCTGTGCCCCGATTCCGTGAGGGTCGCCAATTCTTCAACGGACAGGCGAACACCTTCCTTGCCGAAACGCTCCGAAACGATCTTGCGGTTTGTTTCCCCTTTCCTGTCCTCTGTCATCTGTCCTCTGTCATCTTTTGCAACGTCTGCCGGGCGACGACCAACTCCTCGTTGGTCGGGATTACCCAGATTTGCGTGCGGCTGTCCGGCGCGTGGATCGCCGTTTCGCTGCCATGGACCTCGGCGTTTTTCAACCAATCGAGCTTGATGCCGAGATTTTCCAAATCGGCGCAAACCCGCTCGCGGATCGTCGCCTGGAACTCGCCGATCCCACCGGTGAAGACGATCAGATCGGCTCCGCCCAGTTCGACAAGATAGGCGCCCAAGTATTTCCGGATATCGCCGATCAACACCTCAAGGGCCAACAGGGCGCTCTTGTTTCCGGTCGTGGCCGCTTCAGCAACGTCCCGCAAGTCGCCGCTCACCCCGCTCAGGCCGAGCATGCCGCATTTCGTCGCCAACGTTTTGAGCGTTTCCTCCAACGAAAGACCGAGCCCTTTCATCAACAGCGGCAGCAAAAACGGATCGAAATCGCCGACGCGATTGTTGTGGAACAGTCCGGTCTGGGCGCTGGCGCCCATGCTCGCGGCGACGCTTTTTCCGGCGTTGATCGCGCAGAGCGAACTCGAACCGCCCAGATGACACGAGACGACCTTGAGGTCGTTCCGTTTCAAAAGTTCGGCGCTGCGTTCGGCGATGTAGCGGTGCGACGCCCCGTGAAAGCCGAACCGGAGGGCACTGTACTTCTCCGCCCATTCCGACGGCACGCCGTAGTAACGGTTGCGCGCGGGAATGGTCTGGTGAAACCCGGTTTCGAACGCGGCGATGAGAGGCATCTCCGGCAGCCGCTCGTTGAGAATCCGCATTGCTTTAACGTAAGGCGGATTGTGGGCGGGCATCAGATCGTTGAGCTCTTCCATCGCCGCGAGGAGCTTGCCGTCGACCCGTTGAACGCCGGAAAAACCGACGGCGTGAACCGCCTTGAAGCCGATCGCCGAAACCTCGGTCTCGCTTTTCAGGCAGCCGGTCTCCGGATCGGTCAGCTGCGTGAGGCAGCGTCGCACGGCGACGGCATGGTCGGGCACCTCGGCGTCGAGGGTCCGTTTGACCCCGCCGATTTCGATCTGGCAAGGGCTCAGCGACTCGCCGATCCGTTCGACCCGACCGCGTGCAAGGACTGATTCGTCGTTCATATCGAACAACGAATATTTAAAACTCGTCGACCCAAGATTGGCAATGAGAACTTTCATTGAAAATTAAGAATTAAGAATTAAGAAATAAGAATTTAAGATGATGAATGAAAACAATCCTCCATTCATCATTCTTAATTCATCATTCTTAATTTAGTTCAAATATGCCGCGACCAAACCGTCGGCGGGACGCGGGATGATGTGGGAGGCGACGAGTTCGCCGACTTGGGAGGCGGCATTGGCACCGGCCTCAACGGCGGCGCGGACGCTGCCGACATCGCCGCGAACGACGGTCGTGACCAGCCCGCCGCCGATCTGGATTCGCTTGACGATCGCGACGTTGGCGGCCTTGGCCATTGCATCGGTCGCTTCGACAAGGGCGACCAAACCTTTTGTTTCAACTAATCCTATGGCGTCTTGCATGTTTATTGAGTGGTAAGTGGGAAGTGGTGAGTGGGAAGTTAGGAATTCGGCCGATCACAGAGGTCGTAAGAATATCGAATCATGCAAAATTCATAATTCATAATTCTTAATTCCTATTTCAGTCCGCCGATTTTCCGCCTTTGCCGACCGGGGGCGGGAGGATTTTGCCGATGTCTTCGTGCGGACGTGGAATGACCTGAACGCTGACGACTTCGCCGATCCGGCCGGCCGCCGAGGCTCCGGCATCGGTCGCCGCCTTGACGGCCGCGACGTCTCCGGTAATGAAGACGCTCGCCAGGCCGCTGCCGACCTTGTCCCAGCCGAGGAACTGAACGTTTGCCGCTTTCATCATCGCGTCGGACGCCTCGACCAAGGTTACGAAACCCTTGACTTCGAGCATTCCGAGCGCTTCCATTGTTTTTGCCATGTTTTTCTCCGAAAAAAGTGGGAAGTGAGAAGTGGAAAGTGGGAAGCAGGATCATGAAAAGAGGAAAAAACTTCCCTCTTCTCACTTTCCACTTTCCACTGTTTTTTGTTTATTTTATGAGTTCGATTTTTGAGGCGTGTTCGAGGTCGCAGGCGTTGCCTTCGTCGGTGTCGAGATGCACTTCGAGTTTGATCCCTTTGCCGACCCGGACGAGCACATTCTCGAAAAGGGTCGGGCAGTTCGATTGAACCCGCAGGCTCACGCGGTCTTTGTCTTTGACGCCGTAATAAACGGCGTCGTCGGGGCTCATGTGGGCATGTCGCTCGGCACGGATCACACCGTGCGAGAGTTCGACGACCCCTTTCGGGCCGACGAGGACGCAGCCGGGGGAATCGGCGATCTTGCCGCTTTCGCGGACGGGCGGGTCGATGCCGAGCGAGATCGAGTCGGTGAAGGCGAGCTCGACCTGCGTTTCGGGCCGGGTCGGGCCGAGAATTCGCACGGTCGGGAGCATCCGTTTGCGGGGGCCAATCAGCATCAGCGTTTCCTGGGCGGCGAAAAAGCCGTCCTGGTACAGGTCTTTCATTTTCGTGAGCGTCGCTCCCTTACCGAAAAGGATTTCGACATGCTCCTGCGAAAGATGAATGTGCCGGGCCGAAATGCTGACGACCAATTCCGGCTTGCCGCCGGTTTTTTCCGGCAGCAGCGGTTCCGGCGCACCGCCCAAGCGGTTTTGTACGATGCCACGAACGATCTGTTCAACCCACGAACGGTCGATACTGGGACTGAGATTGACCATGTTTTCCGTTTTTGCCGGTGGTAACGAACTTTCAACCTAAACGGGGAGCGTCCGAAAAAGAAGAATCCCCTTCCATGTTAATCGAATGTACGGAAGGGACGGTGCAATTTTTTTCGGCACTTTCGCGAGAAAACGGCCGCCGAAAAAGGCAAACGCTTGAGTAATTGAAAGAAAGGTTTTTTTTTAACAAAACCAAACGGAAGAATTCTTATTTAGCCGGTATTCCGCGCAAGTGTTTTTTTGCGCGGGGTACCGGCTAAATGGTTTTTTAAAGAATGTCGAGATTGAAGTGTCGGCCGAAATGGTATTTTCGCGGAACGGGAAAATAATTCTGCCAACTCTTGTCGTATTGGGCCGGAATCTGCATCTCTTTCGGATATTGCTGCCCCGGGTTCGACATCGCCCGATAATAATCCTGCGACTGATAGTTTTGCGGGTAATACTTGTAAGGATAATGGTAATAGCGGTTCCAGTCCTCAATCGAATAGGTACGCCCCCATTGCCGACCGTAAGCCTGCTGCTGGGCCGCTGCCTCGGACGAAGCACACGCGAAATAGAGAACGGTCGCACAAAAGAAAACGGCAATAGCTCGAACGAACATCACTCCCCCACTGTCTGATGATTTTCCAAAATTGACGGCACAGAACGACCGCGAGCCGGGACCTCCGGTCCCGAGAGCGGCCCTATGACACTGCTGTTCTCAAAAATCATCGGCAAACGGCACGGAGAAATTCGGCCAAAAATTCCGAAAAATCGATTTTATCGGAAAAGAAGGAAGAATCCGGCTTTTGTTTGAGATTCGCGTCCCGTCGGAACTCCGGCGTCTGCTACAATCGCACATTCTTTAACTACGGAATACGCGGAATAACGGAATAGACGGAAAAAATTCCGTGTTTTCCGTTTTTCCGTGTGTTCCGTGTTAAAAAACAAACAATAAAATATTCGTTTTTTTGTACAATTGCAAAAGTTATTCTGATATGGTTCCGAAACGGGAGGGGCGAGAAGCTAATTCGCCTTCCAAAGTCCGTGAATATTGCAAAACGCCCGGACGGAAATCGGGCCGCCGGCCGTGCAGAACGTCGCTTTCGGCTCCTCACCCGGCTTGAGATATTTCCGTTTGATCTTGTCCCCTTCGCAAACCTCGATCCACATAATGTAATGGTTCGATTCCATGGGATGGAGCACGCTGCCGACCTGAACGGACACTTGGTTTTCTTGAATACTGACGCTTGGCACATGCTTTTCCTTGGAAGCGTCCACCTTGTTTTCGGCTTGAAGGGTCATCGGCTGGCCGCAGCAGACCAGTTCGCCGTCCCCCCCTTCGAGAACTTCGACGATATTGCCGCACATTTCGCAAACGTACACTTCATTTTGTAAGGCCATGTTTTTTCCTTTCAATCTGGAGATTGCCGTAATCAGAAATCCGTTTTTCAACGGCTGATGAACCAAGACATGTTCCCGATATTATAGGCACTGGAGTCGGAAAAGCCAAGCGAAATGGAAATTTTACATACGCACGGAATTCCGTTGAGCCGAGTGGCGCAGACATCGGTGCTATTTCTTTCGCTCCGGGGCGCCGACGGTGATAACGGGCTGGTTCTTCAGGTCGAACGTCGCCCGCAACGATTCCATAACACTTTTTGGCGAGGCACCGCCAAACGCGGTTCCCAAACCGGCTACGGTTACGAAGTGCGAACGACCGTCGTGGGTTTCGATGCCGATGCCTCCCATTTCGCCGCCCGGACCGATCACGAACTGCGTCGGCGCTTCCGGGGTCGTCACGCCGAAGATCATTCCGTCGCCGTTGAATTTGGCCCCCCAAAAAACGTTGCTTTCCCGCTGCTGGACGCCGAAGGTGTTGCCGTTGGCGTAGGGGGCAATCGGAGCCGCTTTGCCGTTTGAAAAGAGCCCCATTCCCGGCATCGAGCGATCCGCGGCGAAATTCTCCGGGTTGTCGAAATCACAATAAAACCCGGTCGGATAACTTGTGATGACATCCAACACGGGCAATCCGGCATACATCGTCAACGTTTTGAGAAGATCGTCGCCGAGATAGCAACCGTAACGGACCATCGCCGGTCCGCTGTTGAGGCAACGGAGTTCGTACTTCGTCGACCGTTGCGATCCGCTGGCATCGGAAAAACCTTGCCAATCGGCGTCCCCCGGCGGGGTCATCTCATGGTCGTTCATCTCCTTGAGCAACCATTGCGAGACGTGACCGCCCACCGGTCCGATTTCCGCGCGGACGAGATTGTTTTCGACGATTTTTTTGCCGTCGGGGCCGTCGGCGGTCGTCAACGACCCGGGCAGCGGCGTCGCGGTTTCAAATCCTCCATAGACGTGAACCGTCGCCGTTTCCCCCTTTTTCAGCTTTGGCAAAATAAACGTGAGCCGTTGGACGTTCGGTTGGCCGGTCGCTTCGAGTTGCATGGGCAGAGGCAGAAAAGAAAACTCGTCTTTGGCATAAATATAAACCCTGTGGGCTTGGATCGCTTTGTTAAGGCATCCGTCGGGGAGAGGGACGTCGACTTCGACGGGCAGGTTCGTTCGATCGACGTTGCCGGCCTCGACGGTGATGCCCAAACGGATCGGTGCCTTGTCGTTGTGCCAGTAAAAACCCTTAGCCAACGGCTCGGTCGTCACTTTGTTCGGCGTCGTCCGCCGGACATGGGACCCTTCGAGGGAAAGGCCGATATCGGGAATCGTGATGTCCTGGTCGCCGCGTTCCAGCGCAACGCGAACCTCCTTGATCTTGGCGTCCATTCCCGCGAACCAGGCGTCAAGAGCGTCGTATTTGTCGGTGATGAAGTCGAGTTTGTACGGCTTGCTTTCGCTGTTCCAAATGCGGGCGAACTCGTCCCGGATCGCCTTGTTCGCGGCCCGGTTTTTGGCGATCAGCATTTCGATTTCCGAGAGCGATTGGATCGCCTTTTGCCGATTTTCCGGCACGGAATAATCGAGGAGGACGATTGCGGCGTATTTTTTCGAAGCGTCGAGGCCGTCGAGCATTCGGACGGCGATCAGTTCCATACGGCGGGCTCCGAGCAGGTAGGAATCGAGCTGCTCCGCGTTGAGCTTCGCCTGTTTCTTCGTGATTTCAAGATCGTCGATCGCGGGCCGGACGAGGTCCAAGATTTTCTTCGCCGATTTTTCGACGATGTTCGCCGAGGCTTGCGGCGTAAAATCATGCACCCAGTATCGTGAGTTGTAGCCGTAGCCGATTTCCGGCAAACTCTGGAGCTCCGACAACCGTTCGATCGCGCGGGCGAACTCCTCCCCTTTCGTGCCGAACAACAGCGGGCCGATCCGACGGCGGAAGTCTTCCGGTTCCGTTGTCGAGGCGTTCCAGGAACATTCCGCCCCCCAGGCGATCGGGTACCAGTTGTAGCCGTGTATCGCTTCGCCGTCGTCTTCCCAGGCGGTATTCATCATCCCGATCGCCCCGTGTTTGCAGCCGTCGCGGACCATGTTGCGGATGTTGACCGTCGCTTTCTGGAAGAGCGGCAGCATCACGTTCCAGTTCGAGATGCCGGGGCAGACGAAGAAATCGTAGCCGGAATCGCTGAACGGTTTGAGGTAGGCGTCGAAATCGGGAAGCGGTTCGTATTCCCAGCACATCGCGACGAGGTCTTTCGGCAATTCGGGAATTTTTTCCGGATGCCGCAGGATGATGTCGGACGACATGAGCATCCGTTTGTTGTATTTTTTGAGCAGGGCGTGCACCCGTTTGATATGCTGAATGTAAACGCCGTCGACGCCGATTTTTTCCGCCAGCTCCTTCGACGGCCCGCTCTTGGCGAGGTCCGCCGTTTCGTCGCAGCAGGCGGCGAACATCTCGAACGGCAGGAGGGGGAGCACCTCGGAATAGAGATCGTCGAGGAACGGATACACCTCCTCAACGGTCGGCGAGAGAATGTAGCCCGCCTCGCCGAGATGCTGGTATTCCGGGATCGCGAGAATTTTTTCGCTATGGGCGAACGACTGTTGGCAGCCGAGAATCGTCAAATGCCGTTTGGCGGCGTACTCGACCCATTGGCGGAGTTCGTCCTGCATCAACGAACCGTCCTTCGGACTGATCTTGGGATGTTTTTTGAACTCGTACTGATCCTCCATATAATAGGTAAACATGTTCTGCTTGAACGAAGCCCCAAGATCGCATGCCTCGAAGAGCGACTTCAAAAGCGGGCTGGCGTTGCGAGACAGGTCGTCTTGGAAGCAGCGATATTTCATGGACGGCCAATCGCGAATCGTGAGGCAAGGCAGCCGACCGTCGTCGGTGAGATTGGCCCGGATCAACTGGCACAACGTCTGCACGGCATAAAACAGGCCGCTGTTTCCTCTTCCCATGCACGCAATCGTCTCGGGGCGGACATCCAAAACGTAAGCCTCGGCCGGGTCGCTGTTCCCTTCGCCTCCTTCGGGAAGGTCCGTGATGTCGACCGAGAGTTTGCCCTTCGCCTTGCGGAGAAAAATCACCGGTTCGGCGGAGCCTTGCCCGACGGTGACGGTCGGTGCCGCGAAGCCGGCCCGTTTCAGCTCTTCGACAATCAGCGGGGCGAGCAGGTCTTTTTCCTTTTCCGGAACGAGAATTTCCAACGGCTCCCCCTGGAAGGAAAAATGACCGTCCTTCGTTTCGATCTGTTTCGGATAAGGGACCAGCCGCCAATCGCCGGTCTTTTGAGCATAAAGCGGGATCGCGACGACGAAAGACAACAATACAGTGAAAAGGAAACGTCCGAGGAAGATACGAAAACGATTGGCAACAACACGACGCATATAATTCTCCAGGGGATAGGTTTAACGACGACCTTCAGAGGTCTTGGGTTTCAGGAACACGTTGAGAAGACGGGCGATCATTTTCAATTTTCAATTGGTCGGATCCAGATATTGCGGAATCGGACGCCGGAATGATGATCTTGCAGCAGGATCGGGCCTTTTTCGCGATCGAGCGGCGGGGGGAGCGTTTTGTGGGCGGCCTTGCCGAGCACCTCGACGTGACTTTGCACCAGCGCGCCGTTGTAAAAGACGGTGAGGTAGGCGGGCTTCTCCTGGACGCCGTTGACGATTTTCGGGGAGGTAAAAATAATGTCGAAGCTCTGCCATTCTCCCGGGGCCCGGGCCGGATTGACGAGCGGCGGGTATTGACCGTAAACGGCCCCGGCGTTCCCATCGGCGTAAATGTAACTGTCGTGCGATTCGATGATCTGGATTTCGACGCAGCCGAGGAGCATCACGCCGCTGTTGCCCCAGTTCATTCGATCTTCCCGTTGGGTCGGTGTCGCCCATTCGATGTGCAGTTGACAATCGCCGAACTGTTCGGCCGTTTCGATCGTCCCGGTCTCGAGAATGTTGAACGCGTTGTCTTTGATCGCCTGGTTCAGAATCTCGGTCGGTTTGCCTCGCCAATGATCGAGCGAAGCCCCGTCGAACAGGATCGTCGCATCGGACGGCGGGATTGTCCCCAAATCGCCGATGCCGGGCTCGACCTTGGGAGGCTGCGGCCGGGCCTGATCGTGCACGCGCCAACGCGAATTCGGGAGGAGCGGCGTATCGGTGTAACCGGGGGCTTCTTCCGCGGCCGCAACAAACGGGACCAACACGAGACCAAGGGCAAAGAGAGCGAAAATCGATCGAAGCGACATGAGCGTTGACTCCTTGAAAATCATTTCTGAAAAAGCGAATTATTGGAATCAATTAGAGCGAATCGGTGTTCATTTTTCAAGAGACGCGAGAATCGCAATATCGTTTTTATAGCACGGGGAGACGCGGAGGCGCAGAGTCATGATTACATAATGTGCTGCGCGAAAATTTAGAACTGAATTCCCGTCATCCCCGCGCAGGCGGGGATCCAGAGATTACGCTTTCCCTCTGGACCCCCGCCTGCGCGGGGGTGACGATTTCATTCCAAGTAGAGGGGCGAAGTTTTTCTAAAGCTCGGAAAAGACTCCGCGATCTCAGCGTCTCTGCGCGAAACTTTTCTTGTAATTCTCGTTGGTTTTACCGTCCTTACCGCAATTGCTCCGGGACGTCGACGACGAAGATTTGGTGGTAACGGTCGCCGTTTTCGTGCCGCGGCTCGCGGTTGTAGGCGATTTTCGATCCGTCCGGCGAAAAAACGACGGCGAGGCTGCTCGGAGCGTCCGCACCGTCCGATCGCGGGGTTAGCCGAAATGTCTGGGTTTCCGTCGAAACGCAAACCGATCCGTCCGCGAGATGGGCGATGCTCCGGCCGTCCGGGCTCCAAGAGAGCGGCGAGGCGACATCGCTCTTAACCTTCGACCATTGCCGCGGCTCGCCGCCGTTGGGTGAAACCGTCCAGATTTGGACGATCCCGTCGTCGTCTTTCATTAAAAAGGCGATTTTCGAACCGTCGGGCGAACTGCGAAGCCAATGCCGCGTCCCTTGCACCCCCGGGTATTTGCGGTCCGCGGTTCGGGTCAGCCGCCGTTGGACGACGTTTTTCGGCGGCAACGGTCGTCGGGTTGCGGTCCCGCCCAGCGGACCGTCCCCTTCAATCGTCAACTCTTTCGCTTGCTCTGGAAGATCGACCAAAAAGAGCTCGATCAACGGCTGCTCGCCCCCTTTGCCGTCCGGAACGACCAATTCCCCGAGAAAGGCGATCGCTCGTTTTTGTCGGCGGCCGTCGGCTTTGAGGTAGCCGTCTTTCCCGACCCAACCCTCTTCGAACGCCCGACGAATTTCGTCGCTGCCCGGCTTCGGAGCGTTGACCGTTCGGGAGATCAGGACCGAAAAATAGCTTCCGTCGTAATTTCGCGGATGATTGCGGTTGACTTGAACCGACCCGAGCGGAACGCTGAGGCCGATGTTTCGCTGATCGACATCGTGGGCCGGGGCGTTTGGGTCTTGATCGAGCGCGTTGAGCACGTGATCGTTGTAGGTAAAACTGACCCATTGCCCGTCGGGGCTGAAAACATGGACGTGCGAACCGCCTCGAAGCGCTCCCGGAACGAACGGCGGAGCGAAATTCCCGGCATCGAGATTTTCGGTCGACCCGTCGGGCCGCCGGATCAGCCCTTGCCGGTGTTGAAAGGAATAACTCCAATCGGCCGTGGGATGTTCCGGTCCGAGAATAAAGACGACCCGATCATCGGTCGGCGAAGCGGTTACGACGCCGCAAAACGCTCCGTTTCGAGATTCGTACAGTGTTTCGACCGTCCCGGTTGCGACGTTGACCCGTTCGATTCGCTCGCCGCTGAAATCCGGGGCTCCGTTTCCGGGCCGAATGTCGTAAACGAGCCAATCCCCACCGGGCATCCAACAGCCGGTGTTCGTGAGAATGTGTTCGTAAGGAGCCGTGGTGATTTGTCTTTCCTTCGCCGGAAGGTCGGTGATATTCGGCATGGTTTCTCCCGCGTTCAACCCACAAATTGTGAGAGTACAAACGATTAAAAAGATAAACGGTTTCATTTTTCGACGGAGCTCCGAGAAGGGTTCTAACGAAAATACTCGACGGCGTTGCGGAAGATCGCGAAGCCGTCGCCGATTTTCGGCCGTTTTTTCGGTTCGAACCGCGTCCAGTGCGGATGCTGCAACGGGTCGATATGCCGTTCCGGGTGCGGCATCAAGCCGAAGACCCGGCCGCTTTCGTCGCAGAGCCCGGCGACATCGGCCCGTGAGCCGTTCGGGTTTTTTCCCGGGGCGTATTTGAGGACGAGCCGGCCCGAGTTTTGCAGTTCGGCGAGCGTCTGGTCGTCTTTCGGGACGAACTGCCCTTCGGCATGGGCAATCGGCAGGTACAGCGATTCGATCCCGCGAAGGAAAACACATTTTTCGGAATCGCTTTGCAGCTCGACCCAACAGTCCCGATACATTCCGGAACGGTTCCAGGTCAATGTCGCGGGCGCCCCTTCGGGCTCGTCGTCCAGGAGCAGGCCGGATTTGATCAGGATTTGAAAGCCGTTGCAGATGCCGAGGATCAGCTTGCCCGCATCCTTGAATTTCCGGAGTTGCTCGGTCAAATGATGCCGGAGCAAATTGGCGAGAATCTTTCCGGCGGCAACATCGTCGCCGAAACTGAACCCGCCCGGAAAGCAGAGTATCTGGAACCGCTCCAACACCGAGGGGTTTTCCAACACCCGGTTAATGTGCAGCCGTTCGGCTTCGGCTCCCGCCAATTCAAAGGCGTAAGCGGTTTCAAGATCACAGTTGGTTCCGGGAGCACGAAGAATGAGAACGCGAGGCATGAGGAGTAAGTGGGAAGTGAAAAGTGGGGAGTGGGAAGTAGCGGCTTAACCGCCTGTTGCGCTGGGGGTAAATTCGCATTTGTCGGTCACCAACCAGGAGTTGTTTGTTTTTTCGAGTTCGACGTTGAATACCAGCCGTTGGACGCTTGAGAATCCGGCCCCGAGGCCGTCGAACGATTTGACCGATTTCGTTTCGTAATGCACGACGGCAACGAACCGGACTTTGGCGATCGGCGGGGTGAGCATCCGGTTGACCTCGACCTTGAGGTCGAAGAATTTGGCGCTCGAAACCTTGACGATTCCCATATACGTTTTCGCTTTGGAAACGGTGCTCACCGCCTTAGGTGAGAGGAAGGTCTCGACTTTTTCGAGGTCGTCCGCCTCAATCGCGGCGGTCAAGGCCGTCAGCATCCGCGTAATGGACTTCTGGTCGGTATCGACGCAAAAAAACAGCAACAGGCCGATCCCGACGGGAACGACCGCCGCGAGGAGCGTGATCCCCAAGGTCTTGAGGTCCCGATTGTTCAGGAAAACGGTCCCGCCAATTGCCGCGATCAGCAATCCGAGTCCCAACCAAATCCAAAGATGTTCCGCGAGAAACGACATGAGCAACCTCGAATTCTTTCAAAATTTCCGACCGAAACGCCGCGAACTGCTTCGTCGACCATCAAACGGTATGCCTATTATAACCGTCCGTTCGTTCTTGACAAGAAAGGCGTTTTTGGCAAAATAAGGTAAGTTGCCAATCTCCGGGCGGCGAGGGCACGTTTTCAAAAAAGTGGCGCGAAAATTTCAAGAAACGCGAAATGCCCGATAAAATCCTCTTTCGAGAACTCCGTCAGGCATAGGTGCGTCCGTTATGACGTTTTGTGTTTGACCCTCGGTGTGGCGAGCAGTGAATCGATCGCTTCGATCTGCCCCCGCCCTTCGGAGGTTTTCAAAACGAGGCGATTAGCAACGACGATCACGGTTTCCACCGCCGCCGCCGCCGTATCTACGGCCACCGCCGCCACCGCCGCCGCTACGTTCCTCGCGCGGACGAGCTTCGTTGACCGCCAGGGTGCGATCACCGAGTTCAAAGCCGTTGAGAGCTTTGATCGCGTCGTTCGCTTCGTCGCTATTCGGCATTTCGACAAAAGCAAATCCCTTCGAACGGCCCGTTTCACGGTCGGCAATGATATCGACCTGGCTGACGTTACCGTGCTTTTCGAACTCATGACGAAGATCAGCGTCCGTGGTCCGATACGAGAGGTTTCCAACATAAATTTTCATTGTACAATTCCTTATCCGTCAAAAATATAGTATTGATAGAAATCTTCTTTCGGACGGCAAAAAGAAGAGCCCCAGACACCGAATGCAGGAGGTATCGACCTGTACATTCAGATAATGGCTTCGGACAAGAAGACTGACAATCTACGTTGTGGACCGATTCCAGCAGCGCCTATCGAACAAAACGAAAAACATTCGGTCAAAAAAGAGCTTTTATCTTCCAACCATTAGAACCGAACGCCGTGTTTTGTCAAGAGAGGACAAAACACGCGTACAAGCGAAAGCTCCCACCTTGCCAAAAGAGAACATCGACCACCGTTAAAATTGTCGGGAACGTTCCGGGACAAGCAACGTGAGGCGATTTTCGACCGTTTCGATTTCGAGCGGCAGCATCCCGCCCGGATCGCCGTCCAGTTGGTAGGGGACCTCCGCCTCCGAAACGATCCGGAACGTTTTCGCCTGCTTCAAGACGACGTCGGAGAGAATTCGGTGCAGCCCGCCGCATTGGGCGAAGGCGGTGTATTTGAGCCCTTGAAACACGGAACCGCCCCGCATCATCGTCAAATCAAGCCGCCCGTCGTTCCCCCGGGCATGCGGGGCGAGCGGAATTCCCCAACCGTAACGATTCAAATTGAAGATGAACGCCCAGCGGGCATCGCTCGCAACGGTTTCCGATTCGGAATTCGCGGCCTCGATCGTCATTTTCGGATATTTGTAATCCGAGAGCGATTTGAGGACCGGCTTGATGTAGGAAAAATAGCTGATGTGAGCTCCTTTTTTCGCGCCCTGTCGATAATTCTCTTCCCGCTGGGCATGCACCTGCCGGACGGTGTAGGCGTCGAACCCGCAGCCGACCATCACGAGAAAGAGCCGACCGTTGGCCCGACCGGCATCAATCGTGAGCAGCCGGCCTTGGGTGATGGTTTCCGTCAGCCTTTTCGGCGTCGAGCCCCAGCGGAAATGTTTGGAAAGAAGGTTCGCCGTCCCGGCGGCCAAAAGCGTGATCGGCGTTCCCGGTTCGGTCCGGTTGACGAGTTCGGCGGCGGTTCCGTCCCCGCCGACGCCGACCAGAGCCCGCAGCCGGGCGTTTCGGCGCAACTCGTTCGCCCGGGCGGTGATCTCACCCAAATCGATTCCCAGTTCGACCTGATATCCGCGCTCTTTCAAACGTTCGCGGAGTTCCTCAGCCCGTTGCCGGGGCGAAGAACGCCCCGCCTTGGGATTGACGGAAATCAACACATGATCGGCCGAAGCGGGAAGTTTTTCTGACACGGCATTTAAGAAAATCGCACTATCATAAAACGAGCCGGGGGCTGTGTCCCCGATTGTCTCAATTCGAGACGCTGTCTTTTTCGCGTACAATGCAGTCGGGACCGCAGGTCCCGGCTCGTTATTTGCGACGGAAAGACGAACGTCCGCAACCCTATTTCGGCTGTTTTTCCCGCTGTTCCTTCAGTACGGCCCGGCGGCTCAGCTTGATCCGGTTCTGATCGTCGACCGCGATCACCTTGACCTCGAAACGGTCGCCGACCTTGCAAACGTTGTGTATGCTGTCGACGTATTCGTCCGAGAGTTCGCTGATGTGACACAACCCGTCGCGACCCGGGAGAATTTCGATAAACGCCCCGAATTCCTTGATGCTCGTAACCTGCCCGTCGTAAATCTTGCCGACCTCGACCGAAGCCGTCAGCCGGTTGACTTCGTTGAGGGCAGCCTGGGCACTCGCCTCGTCGGACGAAGCAATGCTCACGGTCCCGTCGTTCTCGACGTCGATCGAAGCCCCGGTCCGTTCCTGGATCGAGCGGATCGTCTTGCCGCCCGGCCCGATCAAGAGGCCGATCTTTTCCGGGTCGATATGCGTTTTGAACATCCGCGGAGCAAACTGCGAGATGTCTTCCGCCGGGCGGGGAATCGCGAGCAGCATTTTCCGCAGGATCGCGATCCGGGCTTCCCGCGACTGCTTGAGCGTCTCGGAAATGATTTCCGGGCTGATCCCGGCGATCTTGAGATCGAGCTGAATCCCGGTGATACCGTGCTGGGTTCCGGCGATCTTGAAATCCATATCGCCGAAATGATCCTCATCCCCCATAATGTCGGTCAACAGCGTCCATTTGTCCGATTCCTTGACCAGTCCGACGGAAATTCCGGCGACCGGATTCGTGATCGGCACGCCCGCGGCCATCAGCCCGAGGGTCGCCCCGCAAACCGAGGCCATAGAGCTGGAGCCGTTCGATTCCAGAATGTCGGAAATGACCCGAACGGTATAAGGAAAATCGTCGACTTCCGGCAAAACCGGTTTGACGCTGCGCTCGGCCAAGGCCCCGTGCCCGTATTCCCGCCGGCCCGGCCCACGGTACGGCTTGCACTCTCCGACCGAAAACGAGGGGAAGTTGTAATCGAGCATGAATTTTTTCGTGTAATCCTCGAACAGCCCGTCGACCCGTTGCTCATCCCGGGCCGTTCCGAGCGTCACGGTAATGAGAGCCTGGGTCTCACCGCGTTGGAAGAGGGCACTGCCGTGCACCCGGGGCAAAACATTGATTTTGCAATCGATGTCGCGGAGGTCTTTCGCCCCGCGACCGTCGGGACGGGTTCCGGAAAGGATCTGATCGCGGACGACCTTTTCTTCCAGTTCGTTCCAGGCCGATTCGAACAAATCGCTCGTCCAGACTTCCTGCGTTTCCGGGATCGGGTCCAAGGCGGCACCTTCTTCGGGAACCTCTTCGTTTCCGACCGGGCCGTTGACGATCGGTTTGATTGCCGGAACTTGCGGGAAAAATTCCTCTTTCGCCTTCGCCTTGAGGTCGGAGCAGGCCGCGTACCGGGGCGCTTTGCCGACGGTCCGTTTCGCGGTCCAGAATTGGTCGTAGTATTTTTCCTTCAGCTTTTCGAACAATTGCTCGACCGGCGGGGAGGTAAACTCAAGTTTGACCGGGGCGACTTTGCGCACCAATTCGTTTTGCAGTTCGCAGATTTCCTTGATAAAGCCGTGGGCGGCATTGATTGCCGCGTACATCACGTCTTCCGGCAATTCCCGGGCGAAACCTTCGATCATGAGGACCGAATCCATATTTCCGGAAACGATCAGGTCCAACGAGCTTTCCTCCATGCGATCGAAAGCCGGGAACGGCACGTATTCGCCGTCGATCAGGCCGATCCGGACCGAAGCGAGGGGACCGTTGAAAGGGAGCGGGGAAATCGCGACGGACATCGCCGAGCCGATCATCGCGAGGATGTCGGGATCGACCGTCCGGTCGCTGGCCATAACAAAAGAGAGGACCTGCACTTCGTTGTAGAACCCTTTCGGGAAAAGCGGCCGCATCGGCCGGTCGATCAACCGCGAGGTCAGCACTTCTTTGAGGCTGGGGCGGCCTTCACGTTTGATAAACCCGCCCGGAAACTTGCCGGCGGCCGCGACCCGTTCGCGGTAATCGCAGGTCAAGGGCAAAAAGTCGGTGCCCGGCCGGGACGGTCCCGTCGCCGAAGCACAAAGAACAACCGTATCACCGTACCCGATTAAAACACTCCCCGCCGCCTGTTTCGCCAATTCGCCTGTTTCGACCCAAAGCGTTTCCTGCCCGATTTTCTTTTCAACTCGAATTTTCAATTTCTTACCTTACTTCTTCCAATAAAAGATGGGATTCGGGAATCGATTGTCCGGTAATCATCGTCCGGCATTCTTTCCCGCATGTTCCCGAGAAAACATCAACTAACAACTAAACTGTAAATGAACGATTCATTTTGCCACAGAAAACACGGAAAATCACAGAGAATTCAAAATAGAGGGGCTCGAAACGAGATCGCTCTGCTTCCTTACGCATTATTCCGTGTTTTTCCGTGCATTCCGCGGCAAAGAAATTCAATTTTTACACTTTGAGTCAACAATAAAAAACACAAAGGACTGGGATATTCGTTCCCGAAGACCTTGAATCGCGGCTCGTTCGGCCGCTGCCGGGAGCAGATCCCGGCTCTTTTGAATGTCCGAACCTCTGTCGATTCGGTACCATAAACAAAAAAGTCAACCGGCCCCTGTTCTCGATGCTTGAGGGCGGTTGACTTTTGATGTAACACTACTTCCGGATGCCGAGCGATTGAATGATATCGACGTATCGCTGCGGTTCCCGGGTTTTAAGAAAGTCCAAGAGGCGTCGTCGTCGGCTCACCATCATCAGCAGTCCGCGACGGCTCGAATAATCCTTTTTATTTTCCCGAAGGTGCTCGGTCAAAGCATTGATTTTTTTCGTAAGAATCGCGATTTGTACTTCCGAAGAGCCTGTATCCTTCTCAGAACGCTTGAATTTACCGATCAGCTCCAACTTTTCCTCTTTCGTCATAATCGTCATGTTTTTTCCTTTTTTCGCCTCCCACAAATTTCTTTTAAATAAATGGCCGCAATTCCGCACCCGATATTCGTGAAAACCAATCACGAGAATTTTACGAACACTAAATTTAGCAAATTGGATAGGAATTACAAGGAGGGGAACGAGAGAACGATTGCACAGTCGTTGTACCCCGTCGGCCTTGCAAAAACGAGGCCGTCATTTCGACCGAAGCGCAGCGCAAGGAGAAATCTCACCCTCGCGCGAGGGCTGAAATTTCTGCCTTTTCGGCGAGGGTGAGATTTCTCGCTCCGCTCGAAATGACGAACGGTGGGGTTATATTTCAAAAAACTCCAAACGGCTGAAGTATTACATAAAAACAACTCTCTCTATTCCAATCAGTCCCCGCAGTCGCACAAGGGGAGGTGGGGGCATCCAAAAAAAGGGTGCGCATAAAGATTGTAGGCGTTTCAAAGGTTGGTCGCCGACCGTGCGCTCTGAAAATTTGTGAACGCTTGCGGCAAATTTTCACGACAAAGCCAATAATTCTTCTTATTCTTTCAATTCATTCAATCCGCAAAACCGATACATAAGGAGATGTTCTCAAATTGAGAGCTTTCGATTTAGCGGTTTCAGAGACAATAAACATGACTATTCTTGTCGGCAATTTCAATTTAAAGAGCACCCCCGGGTCGCTTTATGCCCAATTGGCGCTTTCCCGCAACGAAACGGGGCTTGCCAAGGTTATCCGAAACCTGAGTACAGGAATAAGGATTCATTCCGGACGGGATGATCCGTCCGGATTCGTCTCCAGTTCGATTTTGGGGGAGGAAATCGCCGCGACCCAACAGGCGATCTCGAATTGCAACGTCGCGAACACGGTTTGCAGCGCGATCGATGGGGCCGTGAGTCAGATCAATTCGCTTTTGAACGAAATTCGCGGTTTGGTCACCAACGCCGCCAACTCGGGAACCAACAACGAGACGATCACCGCGAGCCTGCAAATGCAGGTCGACGCCTGTTTGGATACGATCGACCGGATCGCGAACACGACCTCGTTTAAGGGGCAATTCCTGCTCGACGGTTCCCTCGATTTTACGACTTACGGGGTTGAACGGGACAAAATCACGGCGTTGCAGGTCAATCAGGCCGATTTTCTCGGAGCGACCGAAAAAGAAATTTCCGTCAAGGTGCTCGAAAACGCCCAGCCCGCCCTGTTGCTTTATCAGTACGGGGCGTTGAGGGAAGCAACGACGCTCGAGGTCGGCGGCAACCTCGGTTACTACGCGTTCGATTTCAACCAGAACGCGAGCATCGAATCGATCGCCGATGCGGTCAACCTTCTCAGCGATTCGACCGGCGTTCGGGCGACGGTTCTCTCTCAACCCTCGACCGGCAATGTCACCCTTTCGTCTTACGGGGCCGACAACGACCTGATTTTGACGGCGTCCAAGGCCGGGACGCAAGAGGGAAACTTCGTCGTCAAATTCGTCGCTCCGACCGAAGGGAATTCGAACCTTTCCCTCAACGTCGTTCAAGGCACGGGCAACGAGCCGACGAGCATCGAGGTGTTGCTTGCAACGCAGGAATGGGTCGCGGCCGCCTATCATTACAACGGCGAAAACGACGGTATCCCGAACAACGAATTCAATTGGGTCAGCAAGATCCCGGGGACCGCTTACAATGACATCGATTTCAAAATCAACAACGTCAACGGGACGGCCGATCCGACCGGAATCACCTACAATCTCGCCGGTTCTCCGAAAACGATCACGCTCAACATCGATTACAACACGCTCGATCCGACCGATCCGGCCAACACGACGGTCAACAATCTGCAAGAGTGGTTGGCCGCCGATCCGATTCTCGCCTCGTATTTCGCGGTCGAATCGGTCGCTCCTTCCGACGGGACCGGGCCGATCATCCCGACGACGCCGTTTTCGCAATCCCGGACCGGCGTCGACGGCGGGGCGGTTCTTTCGACCGCCGAGCAGGTCGCGACGCTGCTCAACACGTCCCCGCTGTTGCAGGACGCCGAGGGGAACGGCCTGGTTTCGGCTTCGATCCCGACCGGCACGACCGGGCTGGGGGTGGTCTCGCCGTTCCAGGAATACGCCTATTTCGGGTCGCTGGAAGAAAACAACCAGCTTCAATTTCTCGGCCCGAAAGATTCTCCGAACATCCGGTTCAATTCGACCCCGGGGACCGCGCTGTCGGTCGATTATACGACCTACCCTCCGAATTACGGACATTCGAGCGCGACCGTTCAAGGGCTTGATTCGAATACGACCTTTTCGTTGCGGGCGAAAGGTACAGGGGAACAATACGACGGGCTGGGGATCATCCTGCAAGACGGACCGCTCGAATCGGCCGTCCTCGATCCCTCAAAAAACGCGGTCATTATCACGGTCGATTTCAGCGGCCGCGAGGCCAACCCGAGTCGCGGGTCGGCCGACATGATGCTGATGCAAAAACTGATCGAAAGCAGCCCGAGCGTCGGATCGGTGTTCGAGTTTGTCCCGCAGGTTGCGATCGACAAAACCGCTCCGGCGACCTTCGAAAACGCGGGATACCTCGGGATCGACGCGAAAATGGGCGAAATGTCCGGCGGGCTGATCGACCAGGGGCTGTTGGTCATCAATTTGGAAACCGACGTCAACGGCAACATCCGGACGACGGCCGCCGATCTGGTTAAGTATTTCGACAACCCGACCTCCGAAGAGGCGAAGGCCGTCCTGGGCCGGCTCGGGATCAGCGTTTCGCTCGTCGACCCGAACAATACGGCGGCCTCAAGCTGTGCGCTCGACTCCTCGCAAATCGGGCTCGGTTATTTGAATCCGACCTTTTCGGAGCTCTGTCCCGGCGATCCGGAAAACCTGAGAGCGGACATCGTTTTTACCAGCGAAGGGGCCGACGTCGCTTACGGATATCCCTCGACCGAGGTGTTCTCGCAAAACGGTCGCGGCGCGAGTTTCGCCGTTACGGGCAAGGTCGCGGGACCAACACTGAACAACACGGCCGTACAAATCGTCAACGATCCGAACGGATTGAGCGTCAAATACAATGCGGCGACCAAAAAATTGATCGTCTCGATCGACGAGCGCAACCCACCGACCGCGAACGAGGTGATCGACCTGATCAATTCGGACGCTTCGCTCTCGAAACTGTTTTCCGCTTCCCACATCGCGAATTCCGACGGAACCGGTCTTGTCGCGGCGGGGGACCGGGGCGTGTTGACCGGCGGCGTCAAAAAAGTAACCGATCAGCCGAGCACGGTTACGACCGCGAAAAACGGGATCGATTCCGTCTTTCAGGTTACGGCGAAGCAAAAGGGGAGCGATTACGACGGCGTTTCCGTGCTGGTCGTCGAAAACGCGGACGGGCCGGTCGTTTCCTACGATCCGATTTCGAAGCAGCTTTCGGTCGGTATCAACTCGAGCACCCCGCCGAGCGCCGCCGAAATCGTCGCCCTGATTAACGGAACCGCGGAAATCGGCGAGATGTTTCTCGCCTCGATCCCGGAATACCTTCCGGGCACGACCTTGAGCCCGAACGGAACGGGAGCGGTCCGCGTCGGCGACGGCGGGACGCTGCATATCACTCAAAGCGGAACGGTTCTCGGAGCCCCCATGATCGGCAATTCGGACCAGGCGAACGTCGGGTTGGCGTTTCTCTCGACCGAGTTCGGTTCCGAGGCGTTCGTTTCCGTCCAAGCGAAAGTAGGGACGAATTTTTCGACGATCGATGCCCGCGGAATCACCAGCGAACGGGCCAACGGCAGCGACGTGCTCGCGATGATCAACAACCAGCTCGCGACCGGCAAAGGGAAGGTCGCTTACCTGAGCGCGAACGATTTGGATATGTCGGTCGAGATCGGCTCCGAGGTGCAGCGGGGCGAAGTTTTCGGCTTTCGGGTTACCGGCGGGGGCGCGCTGATGCAGCTTGGTCCGAGTCCGAACTCGTATTCCCAAGCCCGGATCGCATTTAAGGACATGCATACGGCGAAGCTCGGCGGGGCGAGCGGTTTTCTCAACGAACTGCGGTCCGGCGGAGCGAAAGATCTCTCGACGGACACGACGGGGGCCTACCAGATCGTTGAAGAGGTGATCAAGGAAGTCTCCTTTTTCCGGGGTCGAATCGGGGCCTTTCAAAAGGACGGGATTGAACGGACCACGGCCCAGATGAGCGATCTCGTCGAGGCCGCGAGCGAAGCGGAAAGTTACATTCGGGATACGGACTTCGCGCTTGCGAGTTCCGAACTGACCCGGCTCGAACTGCTCATGCAAGCCGACATTGCGGTCCTCAAATACCCGCCCGAAATGGCCCGACAACTGCTGGGACTGTTGCAATAAGGAACCGTCAAGAATAAAATGCACAGCAGCAGCCCGAAGCGAGATTTTGGAAGCGTTCACGGTTTTTGTCTGGAGCGCGGGCGTCTCGCCTGCCGGTCGTTTTCGTAATACGCTTCCTCGCGAAGCGAATTTCGACGATGCAAAAGAGTGACCGGCCGCTCACCGTGCGGGCGGGACGCCCGCGCTCCGGGTTTTTGCATGAACGGTTACCTGTTTCCCAACTGCTCCCTACAGTCTATAGCCTACAGCCATTTCCCATGTCCCAATCCTCGAACCAACCCGTTCCCCGGCTCGCCGTAATCGGTGGCGGCTTGACCGGAATCGCGGCGGCTGAAGCCGCGGCCGCTCGGGGCTGGGCCGTCGAGCTTTTTGAATGGCGGAGCGTGCTCGGCGGTCGGGTCGGTTCCCATCTCGAATCGAAATCCCGGCATTGGATCGACAACGGGCAACATCTAGTGCTCGGCTGTTGCACCGAACTGCTCGCGCTCAACAAACGGCTCGGGCTCACCGATCTGTTCGACCGGCAGGACGCGATTTCCTTCGTTGGGGAGGGGGGAAAGCATTGGGATTTGTCCCCCTCTTTTTTACTGCCGGGCCGTTGGAGGATGGTCCCGTCCTTTTTGAGAAACCCGTTCCTGAGTTTTCGCGACCGGATCGCGACGGGGCTGCTGCTCCGAAAGTTGGCGAAATGGGACGCTCAAACCTCGCCGCCGGCGACGTTCGGCGATTGGTTGGTCCGGGAAGGGGCTTCGAAAGAATCGATCCGGCAATTTTGGGAACCGCTGATTTTCAGCGCTTTGAGCGAATCCGTCGAAAAAATCTGTCTCTTCGCGGCGGCGAAAATCGCCCGAGACGGGCTGATGGGGGGGCGGGAAGCGATGTCCGTTTACATTCCCCAATGTCCGCTGCGGGACATTTATCATCATTCGACGCTCGGCAAATTAGAGCAACTGGGGGTTAAGACTCACCTTTCCGCCCGGGTGCGGCGGCTTTGCCGCGAAGGGAACGCGATCCGTTCGCTCGAATTGGCCGATGGGTCGGAGTGCCGGTTCGACCGTTATATTCTCGCGATACCCTCGTACCGAATCTGGAATTTGCTGGAGGAATCGAACCTGCGGGAATACGCTGATTCGCTCGGCTTGGACCGATTCGAGCTCGGGGCGATCACGGGCGTACATCTTTGGTTCAACCGGTCGATCCTGCCGGAACCGAAGCGCGAGACCGCGATTCTGGACGGTCCCGGCCAATGGTTGTTCGCGCCCGTGCATGGGAAACATACGTTTTGGCCGAACAATCTTCCGCGTGAGAACGGCAGCGGATCAACGAATCCGCGGATTGACGGGGGGCGAAGCCTACCGCCCCGACCGGCTACGGTCTATCACCAGGTCGTGATCAGTGCTTCGCATCGACTGTTATCGGACGAGGAATTGACCTCGAAAGGGAACTCGAAGCTGATCGAGCGGGTGTTAGCCCAGCTGAACGCGAATTTTCCGGAATCGTTTCGCGGGAAAGGCGGGGCGACCCTGATGCATGCGAAGGTAACGAACGTTTTCGATGCCGTCTTTTCTCCAACGCCGGAGATTTATCGCTTTCGCCCTTCGCAAAAAACGCCGATCGGGAACCTCGCCCTGGCCGGGGATTGGACGCAAACCGATTGGCCTGCGACTATGGAAGGGGCCGTCCGCAGCGGCCTGTTGGCGTTCCGCAGCCTGAACGGGGAATAAAGGCCGACCGTCTTCTTTCGAAACAGAAGCCGGAAAGGAGCGCAGCGCATTGACGGTGTGTTGAGATTGAACGCCGGTTGGCATTGAAACCCAACACACCGTCAATACGCCGAGTACGGCTTCTTTCCGGCTTTTGTTTTTGCCCATTTTAACAAAACGGGCCTCTCTTCGCGGAAAAACGTCCGAAAAGGGCAAAAGCTCTCTTGTCGCGGGTTGGGATTTTCATTAACATTCCCCGAGTTTTTTCCCCGATTTCCGAAAATCCCTTGCAGGAGTTTTGAAAATGCTCAAAACAATGGACGTCAGCACCAGCGGGCTTATGGCCCAGCGGATCCGGATGATGGCGATTGCGAGTAACCTGGCCAACGTGACATCGACCCGGAATGAGGACGGCGAACTGAAGCCGTATGAGCCGCGGTTTACGATTTTTCAAACCGTCAACGACATGGGCCCCAACGGTTCCGCCGGCGTCGCGGTCAAGGAGATCGTGCGGGACGATATCGCCCCGCAGCGGGTTTACAGCCCCAACCATCCGGACCGGGATGCCGAAGGCTACATTCATTTGCCGAACATCAATATGATGACCGAGTTTACCGACGCCCTCGAATCGTCCCGGTCTTACGAAGCGAACCTCGGAGCCTTCGAGATCACGAAATCGATGTTGAATCAAACATTAAGAATAATAACTTAGTAAGAAGAAACGAGGACGAAGAAGAAAATTAAGAATTGGACTTCGCGACCGTAGGTCGCGGCTCTCTTCCCACTTCCCACTCCTCTCTTCCCACTTTTCACATGGAATCACTTCAAGGATTAGGCAGCCTTTATACGGGCTTGAAATCGTTGCCGGGATTGCCGAAACGGTTCGGCGACACGGTTTCGACCGATGTCGAGTCGCCCATGACCCCGGCCGAAGAGAAGCGGGTCGGCTTCCGCGATCTGCTGATCGGCTCGATCGGGGAGGTCAACATGCTCCAACAGAACGCCGACCGCGCGGTCGAGACACTCATGACCGGCGGAGAAATCGGAAGTGCCGAAGTCCTGACCGCCGTACAGAAGGCCGACATCGCCTTCAAAATGATGATGCAGATGCGAAATAAACTCGTCGGCGCTTACCAAGAAATACAAAATATCCGAGTGTAATTGAATTCTTAATTCTTAATTTTTAATTCTTAATTTTCTTTCCCCCTTCCTATGGATTTTCTCAATCGGCTTTACACGCAGGTTCGCGATTTGTTTTTCAGCATGACCCCGGGCAACCGGATCACGGTCGGGCTGCTCGCCGTGTTGCTGGTCGTGAGCCTCGGATTCCTGATCGGCGGCGTCACGAAATCGGAAGGGGAATTCATTCCTTTGTATGGTGCTCGGATTTTTTCGCAGTCGGAAATTCGTGCAGTCGATGACGCCTTGGGGAAAGCGGGGCTTTCGCAACATTCCTGGGAAGGGATGAGGCTGATGGTCCCGAAATCCGCTTGGGCGAAATACGTGGCCGCGATCGCCGAAAACAAGGCGATCGTCGACATGGGCGGGTATCTCGATCGGACGGTCAACAATCTCGGAGCTTATGAAAGCGGCAAAATGATGGACACCAAGAAGTTGGTGGGCATGCAGCAGGAGCTCTCGGCGGCTTTGAGTGATTTTCGCGGGATCGAAAAGGCACAGGTTCTTGTCAGCGAACGGGCCGAAATGGATCAGAAGATGTACCAGCGCAAGATTATGAGGTCGGCCGCCGTTTCGGTTTGGCCGCTCAGCTATGAACCGCTCGACGGGGAAAAGATTTCGGCGATCAGCACGACCGTCGGGGCGGCGCTCGGGATTACCGACCTGAAAGAAATATCGATTACGGACATGAAGAACGGCTTGAGTTGGATCGGGAACAATCTCAAGACGAAGGGGGGAAATAAAACCTACGAGGACGCGCAGAAGGAATACGAAGCGAGCTGGGAACAAAAGATCCGCGAACTGTTCCCGGATATCGTCAAGATGCAGGTCAAGACGACGGTCGAACTCGACAAAACGCTTTGGCGGGACGAGCACGACATCACGCACGGGAAGCCGACGACGGTCGCGACGAAGGAACGGACGACGGACCTCCAGAAGAAAGATCGCGACATCGCCGGGCGACCCGGCATGGTCCCGCAGTTTGGACTCCCGGTCCCGAATCCGGCCGCCCAGGTGATTTCCGGCGGCTCGACGACGGAAAAAACCGAGGAGAGCGAGGTCCAAAAGGCGTTGACCGGGGTCGAAGGACAAGGCCGTTTCGCCGGCTTGACCCCGAAGACCGTAACGGCCAGCATCCGGATTCCGATGAGCCATATTCGCAAAGCCTGGGCTCTCGCCAACGCGAAACCGGGCGAAACGGCTCCGGAGCCGACGCCGGAAGAACTCGCGAGCACCCGGCTGCAAGTGATCGAAAACGTCCGGACGGCCGTCGGGAACCTGATCGTCGCCGAATATCGCCCGCGAGATGCTCAGGACACGGCACAAATGGTCAACGTCTCGACCTACGACGATCCGGCCCCGATCGTCGAAACGGCTCCGAGCTTCGCGCAAATGCTGATGCTTTGGCTGGGATCGAACTGGGAAACGCTCTCGCTTTTGGGGCTGGTACTCGTCGGGCTTTGCGTACTCTGGGCGATGACCCGGGTCAAACAAACCGAACCGATCGTCATCTATGAGGCCGCGGAACTGCCGGCCGAGACGGAGCAGGTTGCCGAAGGGGAGGAGGAAGAAGAGGAAGAGGGGGAGATCAATCGTTCCCTCGAACCGTTCAGCCGGTCGATGCGTTCGCTTCAGAACGAGGTCGCCGATTTGGTTACGGAAAATCCCGACGCCGCGGCGAGCGTTTTACGACAATGGATCGGCAATTTGGCGCTGCAGGATTAGGCAATAGGCTGTAGACTGTAGGCTTTAGGAATATGATTGGTAATTTGGAGCGAACACAAAAAACAAGAATTTTAGAAAAGGATGTTTACTTGAAGGCCGCAAGCGGCAAAACCCGTTTTCCAACCGTTCCCTACAGCCTACAGCCTATAGCCTACAGCCTTTAAAAATTTTCCCATGTTGTTTGGCAAGAAGAAAGCGAAGACGAATCAGCCGCCGGTGATGAGCGAGGGGGAACTCGCGAATCGGATCGGCGCGGCCGCCGGGCTGTTGCCGGAGGAGATCGCCAAGCTGCTCGACTCGCTCGCGAAAGTCGAAAGCGACCGGGTGATCATTCGACAGAAGTCGGACAAATCGAAATCCGGCAAAAAAAACCGGATGCACTTGGCCGAGGCGGTCGAGTTGGCCCATGAGCGGGCCGAAGAACGAAAGCAGCGGGAAGAACTCCGGCGGTTGGCCCAAAAAAGAAAGCACCTCAAGTACGCCGAAACGGAAAGTCGGGAGGTGATCGCCGACGACGAATACCCCCAACGCCTTTCCCCCTACGATATCGGCCGTTCGATCGAGGCGGCCAAGACCCGATTGCTGGAAGAGGAGAAGGACCGAAACGAAAAGGTACTGCTCAACAAAAAGGGGACGATGATCCTGAAGGTTCTCGATCAAATGAAAACGACCGAGGCGGCCCGGGTTGCCCGGAAAATCGCCCAACGTCAACGTCGCATCGGACTTCTCTCCCTTGAGGAATCCGCCTATCCCGAAAAAATCATGACAGAACAACAAGAACTCGATCCTGAAGTCGAGGAAAATCTCGAAGCGGCCCGATCGCTGCAAAGTTTCGGCAAAGGCCTCAACACGCTGGTCGACGATGCGGCCGAGGTCGTCCAAACCGATTACGATGCCGCCGCCAGCGTTATGAAACAATGGGTCGGACACGTCAATAGCGAGGATAGTTAGGAATTGAAAATTGACAATTTTCAATTGTTTTAGCCTTTTGTCTCTCATTCCTAATTCGTTTTATGTCCAACGGTATTCAAAAAACGGCGGTGTTTTTAAGCGGGCTGTCCGAGGAAACAGCCCAAACGCTTTTGCTGCGGCTCGATCCGAAAGCGGCGGAATGTGTCCGGATCGAAATGCGGCGGCTGAAAAACACCTCCCCGGCCCAGCTTCGCAAGACGGTCGCCGAATTTCTCGGAGCGTTCGAATCGCAGCCGAAAGCCAATGCCGGGGCGGGATCGTTCGTCGCCGTTTCCGAGCCGCCCGAACCTTCGGGAAACGTCAAAGCCGGGCTGTCGGCGAAAGACGAACCGGCGGTTTACTCCCGACCCGGGGCGCGGTTTTCGGAATCGCAACTCGGATTGCCGCGCACAAACGCTCCCGCCGAACCTTATCGGCCCGTGCCGCAAAATATGGATTCGTTCGTGCAAGGAATCGACTCGCTGTCCGCCGGTCCGGCTGCGGGAACGACCGCGGCTGCGGCGACGGCCGAAGAGCAAATCCCGTTCGGTTTTTTGCATCAATCGACCCCGCTACGAATCGTTGAGTTTCTGGACGGGGAAAGCCCACAGGTGATCGCCGTCGTCCTCGCCCATCTCCCTTCGGAGTTGGCCGGGAATGTGTTGAGCCGTTTCGTGGAGCGGGTCCGGAAAGAAGCTCTCGCCCGGCTTGTTCGCCTTGAGGAAACGGACGAAGACGTGCTGCATGAGGTCGAAGCGGCCCTTCGGGAACGGTTCAACATGCGATTCGGCCCCACACGGAAAAAAGTCGGACTGACGGCGGCCCGGGAGATTTTAAAAACCGTCGACCCTTCGTTGCGGCAGCAGATTTTGACCGACTGCGAATTGTCGGAATCCGGCACCGGACAGACAAAACGACCGGTTTTTTTTGAGGATTTGCAAAAGCTGAGTGATTCGCGGCTGCTTGGGCTTTTTAACGGCGTCGATTCGAAAACCGCGTTGCTCGCCCTGTTCGGAGCCCCGAAAGAATTGGTCGAGCGAATCGTCCGGCATTACACTCCGGCCCAGGAAAAACGGCTGCAACGGGAGCTGCGTTCCCTCGGTCCGATCGACCGCAACGACGTCGAAGCGGCACGACAGCGAGTGTTGAGAGAGTTGAATTGAGGGCCGCAAACTTTTTTGGCAAAAAACCAAACCGCTGTGTAGCACAAAGTTGGTCAATAATGATCTTCGTCACCCCCGCGCAGGCGGGGGTCCAGAGGGAAACCGTAATCTCTGGATCCCCGCCTGCGCGGGGATGACGGAACTTATTTCGCTTTCGCGAAGGTCTTTGTCTTAACAAATGATCCGTATAACAATTCCCGCGACTTCTTACGTTTCCGTTCTCCTCCTTCCCCAACCCTTTTGACATGTTTCCAACCGAATCCGCGAACAGCCCGGTGATGTATCGTCCGACGACTTTCAACTTCGTCGATCTTGAGACGAAGGCGGATGATTATCTCGCCCGAATCAAGTCGGAGACGGAACGGATTACCCGTGAGGCGAAAGAGGAAATCGCCCGGCTGAGCGAAGTGATTCGGATCGAGCAGCAGGAATCCAAGGAACGGGCCGAGAAAACACGGCAAGAGGCCGAAGAGCTTGAAAAGCGAGTTGCCCAAGAAACGGAATATCTGGAAAGCATCCGGAAAGAGGTTTCGCAAAAGGCTTACGACGAGGCGTACGCTCTCGGCAAGGCGGAAGGGTTGGAAGAAGGCCGCAAAGCCGGGTACGCCGACGGCACCTTGCAAGCGGAACTGGATCATGACGCCAAGGTCAAACAGGAAGCCCAGATTATTATGGCCGGAAAGCTGGAAACGCTCATCCCCTCGGTCCGAGTGGTCGTCGAGCAAATTCAAATGGCACAGCAAGCCTTTCTGTTGCTCTGGGAACAAAGCGCGGTCGAGGTTGCTTCGGCGATCGCGAATCGAGCGATTTCCCGACAGTTACCCGAGATGGTCGATGTCCCTTTGCGGCTGCTCCGGGAAGCGCTGGAGCTGGCCGTCGGCTGCTCGCATATGAAAATCCGGTTCAATCCCGGGGATTACGATACGCTCCAGCCGCAAATCGACACGCTGATTGAAGAGCTTTCCGGGGCGGCGGAAACCGAAATCATCCCCGACGTCCGGGTCTCGCCCGGCGGTTGCCTGCTTGAGACCTCGCTCGGAACCATAGACCAACGGATCGAATCACGGTTGGATCGCATTAAAATGGAGTTGGTTTAGATCATCGCGTGCCGAAAAGAGCTTGCAGGCAGATGCTCGACCAGGTTTCGAATCCGGCAAGATCGGCGAGCATTTCCCGAACGGGCCGAAAGCCGCACTCGATGATGTCCGGCTCGTTCGATTGCATGTTCGGGGCTTCCAGATCGAAGCGGTGCACGATCCCGAGATGCACGCGGCCCACTTCCGTCAAGTCGTCGTTAATCAGGCCGACGCAACTTTCCGCGTAATTCGAACGGAGAACGACTTCCTCGTCCAATTCGCGACGCATTCCTTCCCGATACAGGTCGGCCGTGCTTCCTTCGGTCCGGTCGATCGAAGCGATGTGACCGCCGATCCCGACGCTTTGCTTGTGATGCAGTCGGTTTTCTCCCTGACCTTTACCCCGAACGTAACGGAAAGCCGAAACTTCCCCTTGCGAATCCGTAAAGCAGAAAATCATGTACGGAATCAGTTGCTTGAAATCGGGATTGCGTTCGGCTTCTTCCCGGGGCAGGAATCGGACATGTTCCGGAGCGAGCAACCGCTCGCGGTATCGGGCGACATCTTTGCAAAACCCTTGGAAATGCCCGATTTCCAAGAAAAGCGACGTCGGGACGACCAAAACATTTTCCGAAGGGATGCTCATGGGAAGAAGGCAAAATCAAAGGACCGAAAGTTGAAACGGCAATGCAAAGTCCGTTTTCCGCAAACGAAAAACGACATTGTACACGGACGCTTCGAAAAGTCCAGTTCCGCCTTTTCGGCACTCTTTGGTTTACTCCAGAAAAGTGACGCTTCCGCCTTTTCGTGCGGCGGCCGGGGGTATCGTCCCGTCGGCGTAGCCGAAGCAGGCGGCGCCGAAAATCCAGTTCTTCGCCGGGATGCCGATTTTCGTCATATAAGCGCGGAACCCCGGCTCTTCGTTCAAGGGGTTCAACTGGTTGATCCAACACGAACCGATCCCGAGCGAATAAGCCGCGAGAAACATGTTCCCGAGCACAAGCGCACAATCGAACGGAGCGTTGCGCGGGGAAAGGGTCGTGTTGGCCGAAACGATTACGAAAACCGGGGCTTGGTAATTGACCGTGTAATTCGTGCTGCCGACATAATCCTTGTAAGGATTGTCCGGCATTCGGACGGTCGCGGCCTTGACCTCGCGGTTGACTTCGGCGATTCTTTCCCGGCTCATCACCACGACCAGGTGCCAAGGTTGGCGGCCCATCGCGCTGGGGGCGTGCAGCCCGGCAATGAGAATTTGCTTCAAATCCTCCGGCGGAATCGGGTCCGGTTTATACTTGCGAATACTGCGGCGATTTAAGATACTCTGGATCGTTTCGTTCATGAGCGACTCCTTGCTGGGGATATTATAGGGCTTCGCGAAAAATTTGGTAAGCGTTCACGAATTTTGGACCGCGGCCAACAAAAGCCGGAAAGGAGCCGTACCCGGCGTATTGACGGTGTGTCGGCGTTCAATCCCAACGCACCGTCAATACTCTGCGCTCCTTTCCGGCTTTTGTTCCCGGACGCAGGCTGGAAGCCTGCGGTCCAAGGAAAAAACCGTGAACGCTTACAAAATTTGAACTCGCTATATTTCGAAGAAGGAAGGCCTTCCTGAAAAGTCCTATAATATCCCAGCCTGCGACCGCAAAAAAATGAAGAAACTTGCGGCAAGCCGACTGACTCAATGTACAAAAAATTTTTGTGAAAAACAAGACTCTCTTTCAGAGAATTCGCGGCCGGGGAAAAATCCGAAAAAGATTTGTAACATTTTCCCGATCAGGTTCGTTAATTGTTAAACCCGGAAGACGGAAAAAGGCTTCGGGTTCGACGAAATTTTTGCGCGAACTGGATATCTCCTTGCAAATCTGTTATACAGGAAAATAGCGTGATTTTGGCCGCTCTGGCCATCTTTTTTCGAGAAAAAGACTAAATTCAAGGAGAAAATTTTAATGAAGCTCACGAAACAATTCCGCGTTCTTTACCTCTTGGCCCTGCTGGTTGTCGGGTTCAGCGCTCTCGCCGCCCGGGCCGATGTCAGGTTGCCCGCGATTATCGGGGAAAATATGGTTCTGCAACGCGGCGAAGCATGCACCCTTTGGGGCTGGGCCGACGGCGGGGAAGAAATTCGGGTCGAATTTCAAAACCAAACCAAGACAGTGACGGCCGATGGGACCGGAAAATGGTCGCTGAAATTGGATCCGCTGAAAGAAGGCGGTCCTTACAAAATGCGCATCGCGGGGAAAAACGAACTGAAATTCGACAACATTCTCGTCGGCGACGTCTGGGTTTGCTCCGGCCAGTCGAATATGGAATGGCCGCTGCATCTTTGCAACGATCCCGAAAAGGAGATCGCGGCCGCCAATTATCCGAACATTCGGCTGATCACCGTCCCGAAAGCGAGCACCAACACTCCGCAAGACGATTTCCAGGGTTCTTGGGCCGCTTGCACGCCTGAATCGGCCAAGCCGTTTTCCGGGGTCGCATACTTTTTCGGCCGAAAATTGCACCAGGAACTCAAAGTTCCGATCGGTTTGATTAACACTTCCTGGGGCGGCTCGTCCTGCGAAACCTGGATCAATCCCACCGTCGTCGGCCAATACAAGGACTATGAACCGATCATGCAGCGGAAGGCGGCGGCCGACGCCGCGAAGCCGGAAGGGGGCGACAACCAAAATGCCGGTTATCTGTACAACGGCATGATCGTCCCGATCACGAAATACGCGATCAAAGGCGCGATCTGGTACCAAGGGGAAACCAACGCCGGCCGGGCGTACCAATACCGGACGCTTTTCCCGCTCATGATCGAGACCTGGCGCGAGGAATGGGGTCAAGGGGATTTCCCGTTCTATTTCGTGCAGTTGGCCAATTTCATTACCGATCGGAATCGCGAAAAAACCGGCGAACCTCGGGACGACTCCTGGGCCGAGCTTCGCGAAGCCCAAAGCATGACCCTGAGCCTGCCGAATACGGGCGAGGCGGTGATCATCGACATCGGCGATCCGAACGACATCCACCCGCGCAACAAGCAGGACGTCGGCTTGCGGCTCGCGCTGCAATCGCTCGCCCGGGATTACCGTGATCCGGCCCAACGGGGACAGGGACAGCGCGGTCAAAACCGGGTCGTTTCCGAAGGGCCGCGGTTCCAGTCGCTGAAGATCGACGGTAACAAGGCGATCGTCGCCTTCCGCTTCCCGAACGCGGTCGGCCTGAAGGCGAAAGAGGGCGAAATCAAAGGTTTCGCGATCGCCGGAGCGGACCGGAAATTTTACTGGGCCGAGGCCAAGGTCGAGCGCAACACCGTCGTGCTCACCTCCCCGAGCGTCCCGCATCCGGTCGCCGTCCGGTACGGCTGGGACGACGACCCGGTCTGCAACCTGATGAACGGCGCCGGGCTGCCGGCCTGCCCGTTCCGGACCGACATGTGGCCCGGGGTCACGATCAACAATAAGTAGTCAAACCGGTCGTTGGACCGATAGCCGAGCGGCCGATCCTTGATCGGCCGCTCGGGAATTTTTTCGTTTTTTACAAAATGAGGACTTGAAGATGAAAAAGATTTTTCCGTTTCTGTGTGCCTTCCTTCTTCTGATTCCTATTGCTTTGGCGCAGGATACTTCGCCGAAGGAACTGGACGCCTACATTTCCGCGCCCGATGATTCCTACGGTTGGAAGGTTCTTTCGAGCGAGGAAATCGACGGACAGATGACCTATTCGGTCGAGCTGACCTCGCAGACCTGGCACGGTTTCGTCTGGAAGCACGGGCTGTACATCGTTCAGCCGGCGAAGAATGCCGAGCCGAATTTCGCGATGCTCTTTATTACCGGCGGAGCGATCGACGAGGGAATTCGTCCGCGTGAAGCGGAAATGGCCCGGCTGATGGCCAAAACCTCCGGCATGACCTGTGCGACCGTTTTGCAGGTCCCGAACCAGCCGCTCATGGGGCCTTACTACGAAGACGACCTGATCACGGAGACGTATGTCAAAGCCCTCGCGAC